>NZ_JBIXJN010000002.1:0-387514 GCF_052871115.1 Rhizobium sp. LARHSG275
CTTACGCCGGCACCGGCGAATCCATGCCGATGACGGTGGCGCTGAACAATGTCGTCAACACCTCGACGGGCGTCGTCGAATACAATGTCAACATGGCGGCGGCGATGATCGCCGCCGTGCCGACGCTGATCGTCTATATCCTCGCCGGCCGCTACTTCGTGCGCGGTCTGATGGCGGGCGCTGTCAAAGGGTAATCCATGGCCTTCCTCGAAATCTCCGGTCTCAAAAAGCGTTTCGGCGCCGTCGACATTCTCAAGGGGATCGACCTCGAACTCGAAAAGGGCGGCTTTCTCGTGCTGGTCGGCCCGTCCGGCTGCGGCAAGTCGACCCTGCTCAATACCATTGCCGGGCTGGAGACGATCACCTCTGGCGATATCAGGATCGACGGGCGCGACATCAGCGGCCTGCATCCCTCCAAGCGCGACATCGCCATGGTGTTCCAGTCCTATGCGCTCTATCCGAACATGACGGTATCCGGCAACATCGCCTTCGGCATGGAGATCCGCGGCGTGCCGAAGGAGGAGCGGGCCAGGGCGATCGCCCAGGTCTCCGACATGCTGCAGATCGGTCATCTGCTCGACCGCAAGCCGAGCCAGCTCTCCGGCGGCCAGCGCCAGCGTGTCGCCATGGGAAGGGCGCTGGTGCGCAATCCGCAGGTCTTCCTGTTCGACGAGCCGCTCTCCAATCTCGACGCCAAGCTGCGCGTCGACATGCGCACCGAGATCAAGCGGCTGCATCAGCGCATGGGCACCACCTTCGTCTATGTCACCCATGACCAGATCGAGGCGATGACGCTGGCGACCAAGATCGCCGTGTTGAAGGACGGCGTGCTGCAGCAGTTCGGCACGCCGGCCGAGATCTATAACAGCCCCTCCAACATCTTCGTCGCCGACTTCATGGGATCGCCGGCGATGAACCTCTTGACCGCCACCGTCGAAAACGGCGCCGGCGGTCTCGAAGTCTCGCTGGAGCGGCCGAATGCCGCCCCGCTCCGCCTGCCGGTCATCTCAGGCAATCACGGCCTGACCGCCTATACCGGCAAAAAGGTGATCTTCGGCATCCGCCCCGAGGCCTTGACCGATCCCGATGGCGCCGACCGCAAGGCGCGCGCGCTCACCGAGGGCGACTGCCTGATCGAGGTGGTCGAACCGGCCGGCTCCGACACCTTCGCCGTCACCAAGCTCGGCGGCAAATCCGTCGTCGCCCGCCTGCGCGCCGATACCGGCATCGCTCCCGGACAACAAACCCGCCTGGCCTTCAATCTCGACAAGGCCGTGTTCTTCGATCCGGCGAGCCAGGTCCGGATTGGGTGAGGGTCAGGCGCTAAGATGAGCAATTCACCGGACATCGTCATCATCGGTTCAGGCGTCGGCGGCGCCACGGTCGCGGGCGGCCTGGCTGCGACCGGCGCAGAGATATTGATCCTCGAAGCCGGCGATCATATCGCCGATCTTCCCGTCAATCGCGACCAGCGAGCCATCTTCCAGCGCGGACATTTCCGACCGAAAGAAATCTGGTACGAGGCGAACGGTAGGGCCTTCAACCCCGGCAATTATTACAATGTCGGCGGCAATTCGAAATTCTACGGCGCCGTCTTGTCGCGCTATCGCAAGGAAGATTTCGATGTCATCGAACATCGGGAAGGCGTGTCGCCGGCTTGGCCCTTTCCCTATGAAGAGCTGGAGCCATGGTATTCGAAGGCGGAGCTGATGTATCAAGTCCGCGGCAGTCTTGGCGAAGATCCGACCGAACCGTATCACTCGGTTGCCTACCAATTCCCGCCCGTGCCCGACGAGGCGCCGATCGCCGAAGTCAGGGCACGCCTCAAGGCGAAAGGCCTGCATCCTTTTTCGCTGCCGCTCGGCCTGGATCTCGACGCTTGGCTCTCCAAGGCGAGCACGCCCTGGGATGCTCATCCGAATTCACGGGACGGCAAGATGGATGCCGAGACCGCAGCGCTCGCGGTGGCGCTGAGGCACGAGAATGTGCGGCTTGAAACCAACGCGCGTGTGACGAGGCTCGACACGGGAGCGGCGAGCCGGATCGACCGGGTGACCTATGTCAAGAATGGGCAGACGGTGACTGTTTCACCTGAGATCGTGATCCTTTCTGCCGGGGCGGTCCAATCGTCCGTGCTTTTGCTGCGTTCGAAAAACGACCGCTTCCCAAGAGGCCTGGCGAATTCTTCCGACCAGGTGGGCCGCAACTTCATGAACCACAATGCCTCCGCCGTCATCGGGGTCTCGCCGCGATTCAGGAACACCTCCATCTACCAGAAGACCTTTGCCTTTAACGATTTCTATCTCTCCGACGGGGAGGGAGGGCCGCCCCTCGGCAATGTGCAGCTCCTGGGGCGCATCTCCGAAAAGATTCTCAAGGGCTCTCTGCCGCGGGCTCCGGAGTGGCTTCTCCGTTTCATGACGGACCATGCCATCGACTTCTACGCGATGAGCGAGGACGTTCCCAATCCCGAAAGCCGGGTCATGGTCGATGGCGATAGAATCGTTCTCAAATGGCAGCGAACCAACTGGGACGCTCATCTCGCACTTGTCGCCCGGCTGAAAACTATCCTGCGATCGATTGGATTTCCGGTTGTGCTGTCGAGGCCGTTCGACAAACGCACGCCCTCTCATCAGTGCGGAACGATCCGCATCGGAAACGATCCCGCGACTGCGCCGTTGGACCCGTACTGCCGTTCCTACGATCACGAAAACCTCTTCGTCGTCGACGCCAGTTTCCTCCCTACATCGGCCGCGGTCAATCCTGCGCTCACCGTCGCCGCCCAGGCGCTGAGAGTGGCAGATCACATCGCGTCGAAGGACTTTGCAGGCATGACACAGGCGCTGGCGGTTGCCAGGCCGGATGCAACAGGACAGTAAAATGGGATTCGATTACATCATCACCGGCGCCGGTCCGGCCGGATGCGTCCTGGCAAGCCGGCTGAGCGAAGATCCCGATGTCAGCGTACTCCTGCTCGAAGCGGGCGGAGGCGACTGGAATCCTCTTTTTCACATGCCCGCGGGCTTCGCCAAGATGACCAAAGGCGTCGCCAGTTGGGGATGGGAAACCGTTCCCCAGAAACACATGAAAGGCCGGGTGCTTCGTTATACGCAAGCGAAAGTCATCGGTGGCGGCTCGTCCATCAACGCGCAGCTCTATACGCGCGGAAACGCGGTGGATTATGACCTTTGGGCGCGTGAAGACGGTTGCGAGGGCTGGGACTACCGGTCGATCCTGCCCTATTTCAAACGTGCCGAAGATAACCAGCGCTTCGCGGACGACTATCACGCCTATGGTGGTCCGCTTGGTGTATCGATGCCTGCTGCGCCACTGCCGATCTGTGACGCCTATATCCGTGCAGGGCAGGAGCTCGGCATTCCCTATAATCACGACTTCAACGGACGCCAGCAGGCGGGGGTCGGATTTTATCAGCTGACGCAGCGCGACCGCCGCCGGTCGTCGGCATCGCTCGCCTATCTCTCGCCGATCAAAGACCGCAAGAACCTCACGGTTCGGACTGGCGCCCGTGTCGTGCGTGTCATCGTGGAAGGAGGCCGTGCGACAGGCGTCGAGATCGTGACCTCGCACGGCTTGGAGATCGTCCGCGCCGACCGCGAAGTATTGGTTTCCTCCGGCGCCATCGGATCGCCGAAGCTGCTTTTGCAGTCCGGCATAGGACCGGCCGACCATCTCAAGTCGGTGGGCGTCAAGGTGCTCCACGATCTGCCGGGTGTCGGCGGCAACCTCCAGGATCATCTGGATCTTTTCGTCATTGCCGAATGCACCGGCGATCACACTTATGACGGCGTTGCAAAACTCCACCGCACGCTTTGGGCCGGGATACAATATGTCCTGTTCCGCACAGGACCGGTCGCCTCGTCGCTCTTCGAGACCGGCGGCTTCTGGTATGCCGATCCCGAGGCTCGTTCTCCTGATATCCAGTTCCACCTCGGCCTCGGATCGGGCATCGAAGCGGGTGTCGAGCGGCTCAAGAATGCCGGCGTGACCCTTAACTCCGCCTATCTGCATCCACGCTCGCGGGGGACAGTGCGTCTGTCATCCTCCGACTCGGCTGCCGCTCCATTGATCGATCCCAACTACTGGTCCGATCCCCATGACCGGACGATGTCCCTGGAAGGGCTGAAGATCGCGCGCGAGATCATGCAGCAGGCGGCACTGAAGCCCTATGTCATGGCCGAAAGGCTTCCTGGACCGAAGGTCATGACCGACGATCAGCTTTTCGACTACGGCTGCGCCAACGCAAAGACCGACCATCATCCGGTGGGCACCTGCAAGATGGGGACAGGGCCAAACGCGGTTGTCGGGCTTGATCTCAAGGTCCATGGCCTGGAAGGCCTTAGGGTCTGCGATTCATCCGTCATGCCGCGCGTGCCGTCATGCAATACCAACGCTCCGACGATCATGGTCGGCGAAAAAGGCTCGGACCTCGTCCGGGGTTTGCCGGCACTTGCCCCCACCATCTTCGCCCACGAACGCAACGATGCGAGGCCCAGGGCCCGCGCCGAAATCCGGTAAACCGTATCGAGAGGAGGGACGACAATGTCTGAAGTCAGAGTTGCAGTGCTTGGCGCCTCGGGCTGGATGGGAAAGGTCCACACGATGGCCTATCAGACCTTTCCGCATTTCTTTGGAGTGTCGGACGGAACGGCGCGGATCGTCGCTCTCGTCGAAGGCAACCCTAAGGTAGCCGAGGATCTTTCCCAGAGAGCGCCGGGCGCCAGGATTCTTCAGGACTGGAACCTCGCGGTCGCTGATCCTGGCGTCGATCTGATCGATATCTGCCTGCCCGACCATCTTCACTACCCCGTGGCCAAGGCGGCCTTGCTGGCCGGCAAACATGTCTACTGTGAGAAGCCATTGGCAAACACCGCCGCCGAAGCGCGGGAACTGGCCGAGATCGCCAGGGAAAAGGGTGTCATTACCCGCGTCGGACACGCCTTTCCCCGGAATCCCGTCCATGATCTGGCGAAAGACATCATTCAATCCGGCGAAATCGGCGAGATCAAGCTGTTCCGCGGCTGCCAGCACGTCGACATGTATGGCGATCCGAACGCGCCCTTCATGTGGCGGGCCGACGGAAAGCTTGCGCCGACCGGGATCGTCGGTGATACCGGCTCGCACATCTTCAGCTTCATGGATTTCCTGGTTGGCCGCGTCAGCTCCCTGATCGCCGACAATCTCATTGTCACGCCGCGCCGGCCTGTCGTCGAGGGCCTTGCCTATGGCGAGCAGGTGAAACTGTCAGGTATTGAGTCCTGGGCTGATATCACCAACCCCGATGCGACGAACCTACTGTGCCGGTTCGAGAACGGTGCCGGCGGGATCGTCGATTTCAGCCGTGTCGCGACCGGCCGCAAGTTCATGCAGACCTATGAAATCTATGGAACGAAAGGCAGCATCGCCTATACCTATGACGAGATAAACCGGCTGCGCTTCTACTCCGACGACGACCGGTCGGGGCGGCGCGGCTTTCGCGAGATCGACGTGGGTCCTGAGAACCCCACTTTCAGGGCTTTCCTTCCTCTGCCGAATTTCGGCCTGGGCTACAATGAAAGCAAGATCATCGAGGTAGCCGAGGTGATCCGCTCGATCGTTACCAACAGACCGATGTGGCCGACATTCGATACCGGCCACCATATCTGCCAGATCGTCGACGCGTGCATGGAGTCCTCCCGCCAGAAGCGCTGGGTCGACATCCCGCTGGATTGAACGCCGATGGCCATAGATGTTCCCCAGGAAATTCTTGACGCGCTGACCGATATCGACATGCCACGGCTCCCACCTGAGGCCGCCCCCTCGGAAGTGATCGGGCTCGCCGGCGTCGAGGTGCCGATCTATCGATCCGGCTGCGTCGTCGTCGGATCCGGCGCGGCGGGTCTGCGGGCGGCAGTGGAATTGAAGCGGCGCGGTGATGACGTCGTCATCATCAGCCAGAGCGCTTGGGGCGGAACCTCGGCCTGTTCAGGATCGGACAAGCAGACCCTGCACACGGCAAACACGGCGGATCAGGGCGACAATTACAAGGCGATGGCGCGCGCCATCCGCAGCGGCGGCGCCATGGACGAGGACACGGCTTATGTCGAGGCGGTGGGCTCGTCACGGATGATGGCGTCGCTCCAGTTCTTAGGCCTGCCGCTGCCTCAGGATCCGCTCGGCGGGACGCTTAGATATCAGACCGATCACGACGAGGTCGGCCGCGCCACCAGTTGCGGACCGCGCACCTCGCGCCTGATGGTCAAGGTGCTGGCCGAGGAGGCGATCCGGCTCGGAGTGCCGTTTTACAACCAGACGATCGCGGTAAAGATCCTCACCGAGGGCGATGGCGCAGACGGCCACGTCGTCGGGATAGTCGCGATGCGCGCCAGTGACCGCAGGGAGGAGAACCCGCTGGGCATCGCGCTGTTCGTCAGTGGGGTGATCGTGCTCGCCGCCGGCGGGCCGGGCGAACTCTATCGCGACAGCGTTTATCCCAACGGCTGCTTCGGCTCTCTCGGATTGGCGCTGGAGGCCGGCGTCGAGCTCGTCAACCTGACCGAAAGCCAGTTTGGCATCGGAACACGCAGGGAAGGGTTCCCATGGAATCTGTCAGGCACATACGTCCAGGCGATCCCGCATATCTACTCACTCGATTCCGAAGGTGCCGAGCACCATTTCCTGGCAGAATACTACCGCAGCACGCAGGAGCTGGCTTCGAACGTCTTTCGCAAGGGCTATCAGTGGCCATTTCACGCGACGCGCATGCTCGATTTCGGCTCGAGCCTGGTCGATCTGGCCATCTTCAGGGAGACCGCCGAGGGACGGCGCGTCTTCATGGACTTCAATCGCAATCCGCTGCCTGTGCCGGGGGACCTTTCGTTCAGCCTGGAAAGACTGGATGACGACGTCCGTCTCTATCTCGGCAAGGCCGGCGCCGGCCAGGACATGCCGATCGATCGGTTGAAGCATATGAACCCGCTCGCGATCGAGCTCTACCGCCGCTACAAGATCGATATCGCCGAGGAGCCGCTGGAATTCGCCGTCAACAATCAGCACATGAACGGCGGCATCATGGTTGACATCTGGGGCCGTAGCAATCTTAAGGGCTGCTACGCGGTCGGAGAAGCAGCGGGCACACATGGCGTGACGAGGCCAGGCGGAGCAGCGCTCAATGCCGGGCAGGTCTTCGGCACCCGAGCGGCCGAGCACATCGGCGCGAGCGGTCGGGCGAAGAGGGCCGCCACCGAGGATATAGGCGCCATGGCAGAGGCAGGCATTGCCGAAATCCTTGCCGGCCTTCGGACCGAGAGCCCGCTCACCGTCAAATCGATCCGTTCGCAAGTGCAGGCGCGAATGAGCGACAAGGCCGGCATCCTCTGTGATCAAGAAAGCGTAGGCCGGGGCTTGATCGAAGCGCGCAAGCTGAATGCTGAAATTCGCGATAACGGCGTCGCCTACGGTCGAGCAGCGGAGGCGGTTCGCGGCGTGCAGTGGCGGCATATGGCGCTTGCTTCGGAAGCGGTGCTCAGCGCGCTCGATTTCTTCATTCGCAATGGCGGCGGCAGCCGCGGGGCTCGGGCGATATGCGATCGGGAAGGCGAATCTCTTCCGCTGGCGCGCTCAGGGCCGTTACAGGACTATCGCTTCCGAAAGGAACGCGAAGCGCATCGCAAAGAGCAGATCGTCGTTCGTCTTGATGGGAATGAGATCAGGCTTTCAACGCGTGCGAACCGCACATTCGATGAAAGCGCCAAATCCTTCTTCGAGCGGGACTGGCCAGCCTGGCTGACAGGCCGCATCTACCATCTGGGCGCCGACAAATGAGATGATGCCGGTAATCGGAGTCACGTCGATACCGAGCCATGCGGCTGATCAATCGGGATTCTGAAACGGCGGCGGAACCCGGACGCGCTCGGTATCGTCAGAACCTTCGGCGATAGCTTCCTCGCTTCTGCGCACCCGTCTTGGCGGATCCTTGCCTTCGACCGGCTTTGGTGACAACTGGTCGTCGGCCTGGATCTCGTCGGTGTTCAGGTAGTTCTTGGCTTCGTCCATAGCGGTCACATCAGGTTGGAAAATTGCGGGGCAGGAATGCCGTCCCGCGCTTTTGGGCTAACTCTCGACGACGTGACAGGTTCCCTCGATCGCGATCGACATCGCGGCTCATAGATCGGCTCCGGCTTTGGAGACGTCGAGCTCGATCATGACCGGCGCGTGGTCGCTCGTATGCTCCCAGCTTCGCGGTTTTCTCCGGACGCTTGCCGATCGAAGCCATGGGGCGACCGCCGGACTGAGCAGGAGATGGTCGATCCGAAGCCCCGCGTCACGTTCGAAGCTGTTCCGCCAGTACTTCCAGAAGGTGTAGATGCGCTCTTCGGGATGCAGATGTCTCATGGCGTCGGTCCAGCCCTGGGCAACAAGATGGGCATAGGCCTTGCGCACTTCCGGCCTGAAGAGGGCATCGTCCAGCCAGCGTTCCGGCTTGTAGACGTCGATCTCCGTCGGCATGACGTTAAAGTCGCCGGCGAGAATTGAAGGCACCTCGAACTCGAGGAGTTCGGCGGCATATTGGTGCAGACGGCGAAACCATCGAAGCTTGTACTCGAACCTTGCTCCTGGGAACGGATTTCCGTTCGGAAGATAGAGGCATCCAATCAGGATGCCGTCGACGACTGCTTCGATATACCGGCTGTGGCTATCATCAGGATCGCCGGGAAGACCGCGCCGCGTCAGGATCGGTGTCTTGCCCTTCGCCAGGATCGCCACCCCGTTCCAGGATCTCTGTCCGTGCCAGACGGCGCCGTAGCCGGCTCGTTCGATCTCCTTTCGCGGAAACCTGGCATCGTCTGTCTTCAGTTCCTGGAGGCAGACCACATCAGGGGCATCCTCCTTGAGCCAGCGCAGCAGGATATCCAACCGGCCATTGATCCCGTTGACGTTGTAGGTTGCGATTTTCATGAGACCCCCGGAACTTGGAGCACGGACAGGCTCTGGAAATGCTTCCGAGTTTCCTCTTCGGGAAATCCCCGCCCGCGATCGGCCCAATGAAGGCGGCTCTCCACAGCGTAATGTCCTGCCGATCGAATCCTCTTTGGTGATCACGCGAGCCGGCTATCACTTGGCTTCTCAACGCGTCGCACCGAAGACGAAGGCGAGGCCGGCGACGATCGCGACGGCTGTCAGTGGCTGCCGGCGTATGCGATCCTCGAGATCATGGACGAACGTACGGGCTTCCGCCTTTGCCAAGCGAGCCGATCCGGATGCCAGTTCAGATGCGGACTCGGCCACGCGGCTTGCTTCTCTCTGAAGAGATCGCATTCCTTGGCGATCGACATCGGAGGCTTCCGAGGAGCGGACGGTGTCGCCGGTCGAGCGTAGAGCTTGATCGACAAACGGATATTGCTCGTCAAGCCTAGTGGGATCCGGCTCCCGCTTGACACGTTCAGCCGCCTCGACGTCGCTGCGGCCGGCCGGAATAGAAGTGTGAGTGGCAGACACGGGGTCGGACGCAGGAAAAGTATCCTCGATTGCTTTGTCGAGTTCGCCTTTTCGCGCCTGCTTCCGCTGCTCTGCCTGTTCTTTTCGCATGGACTGGACTGCTGGGGATTCGTTTGGATCTGCCATGGAAGTTTCCTCTGTTGCACCTTGAACAAACAAAGCGGCGAAAAGCGGAGAAGTTCCATAGAATGCTTCCGCGCTTAGCAGCGATGCACGAACAGCCTCTCGCAGAAGTGCGCTTGAGGTCACCATGCGACGTTTTTCCGATGAAAAGCATTGCAATTTGCGTGGGGCGGACCAAAGTCTTGCCGCGCCTACTACCTAGGTCGGTTGCATTCTTTACTCGGAACAGCGAAAAGTCTCGTAGGTCGTATTTGCATGGGAAGCGGAACGGACGAACGAGGCTGCGGTATGAGTATCCGGAAACGCGATTTTCTGAGATTGGGCGGCGGCGCGGCCGTCGCCCTCATCGCTGCCGCATTGCCAGCCAGTTTGAATTTCGGCAGTTCCCTTCCTGTTCTGGCGGTGGACTTTGCAGAGGCAAAGGACGGCAATAACGGGAATGGTAATGGGAATGGTGGAGGAAATGGGAATGGTGGAGGGAATGGCAACGGCGGCGGTAATGGCAATGGCAACGGGGGAGGGAATGGCAACGGTGGCGGCAACGGCAACAGCGGATCCGGGAATTCCTCCGGTGGGAATTCCTCCGGCGGCGGAGGGTCTTCTTCCTCGAGCACAGGATCGTCGGTAGGATCTGGAACGAAAGCGACAGCAGCGTCCGATGGCTCGATCGACGTCCGTCATTCAAATGGCATCACTGAAGTCCTGCAGCGCGGTCGCTACATTATGAAGGACTCGAAGGGTCGGACGATCATAAATCGGCTGGCGACGGCTAACGATGCCCGCAGGCTGAGCCGCTTTCTTCGTTGAAGTGGTAGTCGGACAATAAACTCTTTCAGCGCCGTTCGCGCCATTGTAGAGCCGCCTCAGTCCTATTCGAAGCGCCGAGCTTGCTCAGAATCTGGGTCATATGGTGCTTCACGGTCTTTTCCTGCAGGTCGAGACGCAGACCGATATGTTTGTTTGACAGGCCTTGAGCGACAAGATCCATCACCTCGCGTTCCCGTGGCGTCAGACTGTTTTTGTCGGAGGTTCCGCCATTCAAGGAATTTTCCATGACTTTCGCCGACATGGTCGGCGAGATATATCGTGAGCCACGCAGGACGGTTTGGATTGCTTCGGCGAGGCCACGCGAACCTACGCCTTTTAGAACATAACCCATCGCGCCCCGTTGCAGAGCTCCCAGTAAAGTGTCCACCTCCTCGGATACCGTCAACATCAGCACTTTTGTTGCGGGGCTACGCGCCAGGACGTCTTCGATCGCAGACAGTCCGCCGCCGGGCATCGAGACATCGAGGAGCATGATGTCGGGGCGATTGTCCGCAGCGATCATGGCGGCGTCGTCGCTGCTGGCGCCTTCACCGACGACGACGAAGTCGCTCATCTCCGATAGGCTGCGCGTGACGCCCTCGCGAAAAAGCGGATGATCGTCCACAACGCCGATGGTGATTGCTGTCATCCTACTCTCCCACTTCCATTGGCTCGAAGATCATGGTCACGGTCGTTCCTCCTTCGCCTGTCTTGATGTCGAAAGATCCTCCCAGGCTGTCGATCCGCTCCCGCAACCCCACGAGGCCGAGGCTCGTTGGCCTCACCTCGGTCGGATCGAAGCCGTCGCCGTGATCGCTGACCTCGATACGAACATGGCCGTCGCGCGAGACAGCCTTTACGGCCTGCTGAACGCCGCCGCCGTGACGGTAAGCGTTATTCAACGCCTCTTGAATGAAGCGATAGATACAGATCTTCACGGCCGGGGCAAGATCCGGTCCATCCTCGTCGACGATCGTTTCGACATGGCTTTCGGTCTTGTGCTGATGCGCTTCGACAACCCGCGTGACGATCTCCGTGATCGAGGACTTCTCGATCTGCGGCAGCACTAGTCCTCTGCAGATATTGCGGATCTCCGTCATCGCTTCGGCCAGGCTCGAACGTATCCAGGCAAGTTCCTTCTCGCGCGCTTCGGGCTGGGTGGACGCATTGATCAACAGGTCGCTGTCCAGTCGCAGTGAGGCGTAGGCAATGTGCTGGGCCGGACCGTCGTGAAGATCGGCGCCGATGCTGCGCAGATATGTTTCGTTCAGCGCTGCCGCACGCTGGGAGGCGCGCTGCAGGCGTCGCTGGAGCCCACGGTTTTCCGCCAGCAGCGCAGACAGTTCGGTGACCCGTTCTTTGAGGTCCCTGCGCTGCGCCTCGATCGTGCGGCTACCCCGGAACACCAGAACGGAGAGAACAAGGAAAAAAGTCGCCGTGAGGGCGGCGACGGCGCCCCAACTCCGGAGCCTGGCATGCGCCAGACTATCGCCCAATCCTTCCGCTGTCTCGTAGAACTCAAGGACGGCGACCGCCTGGCCGGACCATGGCTGGAGCACCGGGTTATAGATCTCCATGAGCGGCTTGCCGAGCGCGCGCTCCTTGTCGCTTTCCGGATCGCTGGCGATTTCGTAGCGGGCGACAAGAGACCCTGCGAATGCTCTCTGCAGCTTGTCGTTGACCGCGAACTTCCTGCCCACCAGTTCCTTCTCGTTCGAATAGAGGATGGTGCCGTCGCTCCGCCACAGCTTGAACGAAACAAGCCGCTTGCCAAGCGCACCCTGCCCGAGTGTCTCGTCCAGAGCCTGAGTGCTCGCGTCATCCAGCAGCGACTCTGTTTGCATATCGGGAAGCAGCGGCGCGATCACGCTGTCCACATAAAGCGCCGTCGCTGCGCCCGAATTGTGGATGACGGTCTCGTCTATGAGATGGCTTACAAACAAGCCCACCACGAACATGGCAGCAATCGAAATGAGCCCACCCGCGATAAAGAACTGGGAGGCGAGTGAGCGGGCATTCCAGCGGCGAAGCCAATTCATTTTTTGATACCGTAAGAGACTGCCTGAATAACCTACCGCGTCTTTAGCGATTTCCAAACAGGATCAGGGCACATTCCTGGTGTCGAACACCTCGGCGCCTCTTATGCTTTGGGTTAACCCGACGGTATCGCCGGACATTGCTGCGCCGAAGACGTAGAGAAGGGCGGCCAGAACGATAACAAGTGCGAAGACGGACGCGTTGCAAGCGTCATTCACTCGGGATCTATGACTCTGGTGCATGTTCGGATCTCCTTCAATCTCCTTCGAAACGGCGGGAGTGCGACGCGCGTTCCACTCCGGGGACTTCGGTCGGAGAAGGTTGGGACCAAGGTCTGACCCCTGTAGACGTCAGCAGATTCAGGCATATTTCCTGGCCGACGAACCCAGGTTTGGAGGCTTGTGAGTGACTATTTCCATGGATATCGAAAGCGGCGTCCGCGCCGCATCGGCCTCTTCTCTCGCGCCCTTCGAGGAAGGCGTCGCCGAATTTTACGACAGCCTTCTCGTGCCGATCCTCTTCGAGCCCTATGCTTCGGAGATGGCCATCGTCGCCGAGCGATTGAAGCCGGGCAGCGTTCTCGAGGTCGCTGCGGGGACCGGCGCATTGACACGCGCTCTGCGGGCGACACTCGATCATGAAACAGAACTAGTTGCCACCGACCTCAGCCAGGCGATGATCGACGTCGGCGCACCGTCGCTGACGCTGTCGCGGACCCACTGGATGCACGCCGATGCGCAAAATCTGCCGTTCGCGCCTTCGATGTTCGACCTCGTCGTCTGCCAATTCGGCGTGATGTTCTTTCCGGATAAGCTGAAGGCCTATAGCGAGGCTGCAAGAGTGTTGCGGAGCGGAGGTCGCTTTTTGTTTTCGACGTGGGACTCACTCTCGGCCAATGACTTCGCAAGATCTGTGGACGAATGTCTGGCAAACCTTTTTCCTTTCGATCCACCGGATTTTCTCAGGCGCCTGCCATATTCCTACTTTGATATACCCTTGATCAAGGCACAGGTGTCTTCGGCCGGATTCGACGCAGTTTCTTGCGATCGGATCGAGTTGACCTCCGTTGCAGCCGCCCATGACATCGCAGTGGCCTTCTGCCAGGGCACTCCGCTCAGGGAAGAGATCGAAAGGCGGGCGCCGGCGCGCATCTCAGAAGTAGTCGATGCCGTGACTGAGCAATTGGAATCACGCCACGGGGTTCGTCCGTGCGGCGGCATGAGCGCGTTCGTCGTCGTCGGTCGCGTTTGATAGCGCCCTTTGGCGTAGGCTGTCGTGGCAATCACGTGATTCCTCTGGATCGAATGTCCAAAAGCTTTGTCCGCCAAGATGTACCAGCTTGCAGACTTAGCGAGTGCGCTGCGCGAAGGAAGGTTCCTGCATTGCGCGGATGACGTGTTGTTCGATCTCGAAGCAGGTCTCGTCGTATTCCCGCACCAGGTTCGAATTGAACGGCTGCCCTCGGACAGTATCGCGCGCTTCGACTGCCATCTGGTAGGCTTCGAAGAGTTCAAGCTGCAACGGGTCGCACGCTGCCATGATCAGCTTCCGCATATGCGGTAGACGCATCGCCAAGCGCCGGCGTCCAGCTTCCCGACGGTTGGATCGTGCCATCTCCTTCAGTCTCCCTGCCTATGGCCGTGTGTGCCGGGCCTTTTGATCGTGAACTAGCGCCGGCAACGGACATTAACATGGTTTTAGGGACCAAAGGCCGGGGTCTGTCGGACTGAGGTCCGGGCCGTGGAACGACCCCGTCTCCAGCTAGTTGGTTTGGCAGCGGTCACGAAGGCCGCCTCAAAACAGAAGGAGTAGAAAATGATCTCCAAGCTTGTCGTCGGTGCGGCAACTGCCGCGACCCTCATGTCGGGCGTCGCATTCGCCCAGTCCTCGACGGTCAATGGTGCAGCCGGCGGAGCTGTGACCGGTGCGATTGTCGGCGGCCCCGTTGGTGCTGCTGTCGGCGGCGTTGCCGGCGCAGTCGTTGGCACGGCGATCGATCCGCCGCCGCAAAAGGTCGTCACCTATGTCCGCGAGGCTCCGGCACCATCGGCGCGCGTGGTCGTGAAGGAGAAGGTTGTCGTCGGCCAACCCCTGCCGGAGACGGTCGTCGTGACGCCTGTTCCGGATGACCCGACCTATGCTTACGCGGTGGTCAATGATGAACGTGTCATCGTCGAGCCGTCGTCCCGCAAGGTGATCCAGGTTATCAAGTGACCTGATCCTACGTGGTCTCTGCCGCGTCTTGCCCTCCAATATCACCGTTAAAACCAGAGAACCGCCGCACGACGGACGACAGCGTCGTGCGGCCGAAAAAGCAGAGAGATTGTTATTGAAGACCAAGACACTCGCCGTGCTGAAGGCTCTAGCCGGCGCCCCGACGGCTCGGCGCCGTCGGGACAGAGGAGAGGAACATGATCTATTCCGAAGAGAAATCCGGTGGTCTGGCTTTGCCGCTGATCGTCATCCTGCTGGCAATCGCCGGCATTCTCGCCGTGCTTGTCGCCACCGGCGGCCGAGATAGCAGCACTGCCGGCCGCGTCTGGGTTCCACAGGCTTACCAGCAGGAGTCGGGGCAATGAAAGCCATCGCATCCCTTGCCTTTGGCATCTTAAGCTCGGTCGGGGCTTGCATGGCGGCTGCATCTGTCGCCTCCCACGTGGTGGCGGATTCGAAATCTCATACCTTCAATGACCTTGCATCGCGCGATCTCTGGACCACGACGCCGGTGAAAGTCGATCTTCGGCAGCAGCACTATGAACGAATTCCGCCTCTCTACTCCAGCTATGTGACCGAAGCGCCGACGTTCGCGACGTCAAAGGCGACACCGGATTCTGGTCGCCCGTCGACCAAAGTTCAGACGCCACAACCAAGAGTCTCGGCCGAGCATCTTGCTTGGTGTGCGGACCGCTACCGCTCCTTTGATCCCGCGACCAACAGCTATCGATCCTATGGCGGCGAGACTCGCGAGTGCATTTCGCCGTTTCAACGGATCGTCGCCGAGGCCGATGAGGGCGTCGGCACGAAAGTGAATGCACAGGCGGCAGCCTGGTGCGCCGCTCGCTACAAGTCGTATCGACCGGAAGACAATACGTATCAACCATGGGAAGGACCGCGCCGCAGCTGCGACGTGTCGCATCTCGTTGCGACAAGCTACTGATGTGGTCGCACGCTACGTCCCCAATTGCACGACCTGGTCACGGACTAAAGTCCGTGTTGCAAACGCTACGGTTGTGATACCTGGTTGCATTCAGAGCTTGGAGATCGGGGATGGCAACGACGCTAATAACGGAAATCCAGCAGGCGCAGACGAGGCTTCCGCTCTTGAGCCGAGCGGACCGGGGAGCCCTTGTCGTTCGCATCCTGCGCGAGCTGAAGACGCATCGGCGGGAGGTTTTCGCAAATGTGCCCGCCGAGCGCTGTGTTTGGATCGACAGGCTCATCGCGTCCGTGTCCTCGACGATATCCGAAATCATCAACATGCAGGACGCCGAGTTCAATCGTGTCTTGAACGAGTTCGAAAAGCTTATCGCGACGCTCGATGGCATTTCGCATGCGGAGAACCCCTCGAAGACAATTCACTGAGAAGGTCGCCAGTGGGCAGCCAAATGAGCGCCTCAGCGGAAACCGATCGCTGCGCGTCAGCGTTTCCTTCCATGACCGAAACGAAATCCTCCGCCGATCAGGATGCGACGCCGCCCGGTGAAGACGGTTCGAAGCCCGGCGCGGACATTTCTTTCCCCTACGACAGGATGACCGTCGAGCAATTCCGAAGACGCTTCCCCCGTGCCCGCTGGAGCGATGCCCGCAAGGCGTGGTTCGTTCCCGGACGGACGGCGTCCCGTCGCATCGGGCGATGGCTTGCCGAGATCGAGGCCGAAGCCGACGCCCATGCGGATGCGAAGGGACGCGACGCCTTCGCCTTCGATCCCATCGACAGTCCATATCTTGAACTCGGCAAGGCAGGCTTTCGAATCCGCACGCCATATTCGAAAACCGTCGTCGACGAATTGCACGAGGTGCCATTCTCACGCTGGGACGGCGATCTCAGGATCTGGCACGTTCCCTTCCGGTCCTATGAGGAACTCCGACGCAGATGGCCAGATATCGAGGCGGCGGCTCGCAGAAACGAGCCGGAAGAGAGACGACGTCGCGCCGAGGAGCGGAAGGGGAGCGAACTGGATCTGCGCAACAAGCTCCGCTCTGCGGAACGAAAGCGTCATCGTTACGCGCTTCAGAGCGACGACTTGCCGCCGATCGGGCGTCCGGTGGCCACGATCTATGGAATCGTCGTCTTTACCGACATCTCAGGCGAACTGGTCGACCCGGACGTTGTTGGGGACTTCTATCCCGGTGTGGCCGAGGATCATGTCTGGGGATATTGGCGGGTGCCCACACTTGAAGAACTCGTCCGCACCTGGCCCGCGAAAACGCTGCCGGTTGAGAACGCCGAGTGGTGGCTGCCGACGATCGAAGAACTGAGGCCGGCCCGTCGCACGGCAAGATCGCGTGAGGCCAGGAGATACGCGAAGACGCCGTGACCGCTGCTTGCCGTAGAAAAGAGGATGACTATGCCGGATTCCGATCGTCAGGCTCGGTGGCGCAGCGCGTCCACCAACGCCACGAAAGCCGGAGAGGACTGCCTTCTGCTGGCATAGTAGAGATGGTAGCCATCCCAGTATGGCGAAAAGGTTTCCAGGACGCGTCTCAGACGGCCTTCCGCGATATAGGGAAGAGCAACGTCTTCCGGTATGTAAGCCAATCCAAGCCCTTCCAGAGCCCCTTCCACGCCTTGATAGGAGTTGTTGAAGGCAATCTGTCCCTCGACCCGGATTTTAATCTCTTTCCCGTTGTCTTCGAACTCCCATGCCCAGAAGCCCCCATAGGTGGGCAGGCGCTCATTGATGCAGTTGTGGCGGACAAGGTCCTGTGGATGCTCGGGAATCTCTTTGCCATCGAAATATGAGGGTGCGCCGACGACGGCAAAACGGAAATCAGGTCCGATGCGAGTCGAGATCATGTCTTTCGCCACCTGCTCGCCCATCCGGACGCCCCCGTCGAAGCGCTCCGTCACGATGTCGGACAGCCCGTTTTCGCGGATCAGCTCCACCTTGATGTCAGGGTTGTTCGGTAGGAAACGTTGGAGCTTCGGCCAGATGATCCACCTTATTGCGTGGTCTGATGCTGTGATGCGGATGTTCCCGGCTGGCTTTTCCCTGAACTCGGTGAGGGTTTCGAGTTGCGCCTCGATCTCATCGAAGTGAGGCCCCACGCCTTGGAACAATCGTTCTCCAGCGTCGGTGAGCGAAACGGCCCGCGTGGTACGGGTCAGCAGCCGGATTCCGAGCCGCGTCTCGAGCTGGCGGACAATATGGCTGAGCGCCGATTGAGATACGCCCAGCTTTGCCGCCGCCCGCGTAAAACTCTTCTCTCGGGCGACCGCCAGAAAGGCCATGAGGTCATTGACGCTCTCGCGCGGCATTCACCAGCTCCTTCGGATCAAATGGCGGTTGTACTGAATTTGCTGAGCTTGGACATTGAAATCATCGTGAACGGAAGCCGGCGGATCCGCTGAAGACGTAGCTGGCGCCGAAATTCTCCAGCCGCTCTCGCGCAGTGGAACAAGTTCCCGCTTTGGCCATTTGTCGTCCATGAAAACAGCCCTGCCGATGTCGCTGCTCGCTCTGGCCCTTTCCGTTGGCGGCGCCTCCGCGCGGGAATTCCGGCCTGAAGAAATCAACACGGCGTCGATCGCCTCCATTGGGACTGAGAAGCCTGCGCCGGGAGATCCAGACCCGGCGATCGTCCGCCTTCAGGTCCTGCTCGACCGTGCGGGCTCGTCTCCCGGCGTGATCGATGGCCACTACGGGGAGAACGTCAACAAGGCCGTGGCCGGCTTCGAGGCAATGAACAATCTGCCTGTCGATGGGAGGCTGGATCCGGAAGTCGTCTCCCGCCTGGAAGGCAATGCCCCGATCGTTGCCCCGATCGTTGAAAGCCATGTGGTCTCGGCGGATGATGCCGCGGATCTCGTTGATAAGATCCCCGAAGATTATGGCGAGAAGGCAAAGATGCAGAGCTTGGGATATACGAGCGTTGCCGAGAAGTTATCCGAGCGGTTCCACATGGGGATCGATCTCGTGCATGCGCTTAACCCAGCTTCGCAGTTTGCTCCTGGCGATACGGTGTGGGTCGTGGAACCCGGCCCTCCAAGGCAAGGAAAGGTCAAGAGGATCGAGGCTGACAGGAAGACGGGACAGGTGCTCGCCTATGCCGCGGATGGATCGCTGCTTGCAGTCTATCCCGCAACGATCGGAAGCGAAGACAATCCGGCGCCGTCAGGCAAGCACAAGGTCAAGGGCGTGGCCCGGATGCCGGTCTACAGATATGACCCGAAGCGCAACTTCAAGCAGGGAAAGAACGACAAGGTCCTGACAATTCCAAAGGGACCAAATGGTCCGGTCGGCACGGTCTGGATCGACCTGACCGAGCCGACTTATGGGATACATGGAACACCGGAGCCGAAGCTCATCGATAAGGTGGGATCGCATGGCTGTGTGCGGCTGACGAACTGGGATGCCGAAGAGTTGGCTGGCATGGTCAAGCCAGGGGTCTTCGTGGACTTCGTCACAGGCAGCCCCGCCGCCCCGAAGTGAGGCGGAATTATTTCTGTTCTGATCCCTTCTCGTGCTTGCTGCCGATAGGATGTCGGGCGCTTCCCGGCATCCCGGCTATCTGTCAGACCGCAAACTAATGCAGGGATCCCACACCGATATCGAGCTTCGCTGCCATATTCACCAGATGCGGCAACGTTCGGGCGTTCATCTTCCTCATGACCTGACCGCGATGAGCCTTCACGGTGATCTCGCTAATCTTCAGTTTGAACGCCACCTGCTTGTTTAGGAGCCCTTCTGCCACGAACTTCATGACTTCTCGTTCCCGCGGCGTGAGCGTCCGGTAGTTTCCCTCCAGGCGACCTATCTCCATCGTGGTCTGAATGGCCGCGTGGATCTTCTCCATCAGAGCGTTTAAGTCGAAGGGCTGGGGTATGAAGCTGACATGAAATTTCGTTGCGTTCACGGTCATCGCTTGCCCGCCATGGCCGGTGAGGACGATCACCGGGCAACGGATTGCATGCGAACATATCAGATGTGTCAGATCAGACGCGGTCAGATCGGGGAGTCTCGCATCAAGAACAACGCAACCGAGAACATCCGCCTCGGGGCATGTCAGAAATTCCGTTCTGGATTTATAAAGGTGCGGCCGCCAACCCTGTAAGCAGATGTTTGCGTTCAACGCCGAGGAAATAGTATCGTCGTCACTCAAGATGACGACGATTGCGTCTTCTGGTGAGAGTTTCTGCTCTTTGCGCGTTGTTGCATGCGCGTTGCCAGTGTACATTGCCATTCTCCTTTAAATCGTGTCGAGAATTCTGCGGGCAAAGATATTGGAAATGAATTGTACTCGCGTCCGAGTGTTGATCGTCGCGATCGCTGCTGGAATTTCTTTTAGCGGATAGCGATTCAAAATGGCACTTAAGTGCTATGAGAGTTTCTGAAAAAATCTGAATCGCTGCTTTGGAGCGCGGCCCTGTGCCCTTGGAATAGGGGGCGTTCCTGTGGCTTTATGGTCCTAAATACCATTGCCTGGATGGATGAGAGAGCGCTTTGGGACAGATCGAGCTAGGCCTTTTCGAGTTCTGCGGTTGGGAGCTTGACCTCGCGAAGCGAGAGCTGCGTGCCATGGGAGCGCCAGTACCCATTGGCAGTCGGGCCTTCGAAATCCTGGAAACACTTGTGGTTTCGGAAGGCGATATTGTATCCAAAGACGACCTTATGAAGCGTGTCTGGCCCGGACTCATCGTCGAAGACAATACGATTCAAGTTCACATATCGGCAATTCGCAAGGCGCTCGGAAAAGATAGGAATTTGCTGAAGACCATTTCTGGTCGAGGCTATCGTATCCTTGGCGAGTGGACGTGCCATCGTAAACCGGCACACGCGCCGATGCCGACGCCCGCTATCCAACCGCGGTCGACTGAGAATTCGTTCTTTACGAATATTCCGGCCTCGACGTCTGATCTGGTAGGCCGCGAGACGACGATTACCCAAGTCCTGAACCTGACTTCTGCCTACCGAGTTGTGACGCTGACCGGCCCCGGCGGTATCGGAAAGACCGTACTTGCATCGGAAATCGCCCGTCGTTTGCTGCCATCGCTGGACGGCAACGCCTTCTTCGTCGAACTTGTATCCCTGTCGGATCCGGGCCTCGTTCCCACAACGCTGGCTCAAGCCCTCGATTTGCATCTTCAGGGAGACGACATTTCCGCAGAGCTGGTGGCCCGCGCCATCGGCACGAAGAAGATGTTGTTGGTGATCGACAATTGCGAACACGTCATCGACGCCGCCGCCGCTATGGTCGAGGCGATCGTGCGTGCTTGCCAGAACGTATCGGTGCTCGCGACAAGCCGAGAGCTTCTCCGTATCGAGGGCGAATTCGCTTATCGCGTGCCCCCGCTCGAGGTTCCGGCGAGCGAGGATCTCGGCAACGCTCTGGAACATAGTGCGGTCCAGCTCTTCATTGCTCGCACCCGGGCCTTGCTATGGGATTTTTCGCCAAGCCAGGAAAGGCTGTCTGCCATCGCGTCGATATGTCGGCATCTGGATGGAATTCCCCTTGCCATCGAATTTGCCGCAGCTCGCGCTGCGACCTTGGGCCTCCAACAGATCGCTGGTCGGTTGGATGACCGCTTTGTACTTCTCACCGGCGGACGTAGGACCGCTCTGCCTCGCCATCAGACACTCCGCGCGGCGCTGGACTGGAGCTATGAATTGCTGCCGGAAGCCGAACGCCAGCTGCTTTGCAATCTGGCGATCTTCCCGGCCGGCTTTACACTGGATGCCGCCGTGGCGGTGAGTGGGGAAACCGAGGCGGAAACGGCTCTGGCTATTTCTAATCTCGTCTCGAAGTCTCTGGTGACATTCGAAGGAGCGGAAACAGGTCCTCGCTGGCGTCTCCTCGAAACCGTGCGAGTCTACGCGCGCGAAAAGCTCGGGGTCCGCGACCACTACCAACGCGCCATGCGTCGGCTGGCGAAGTACTTTCTGTCGTTCTTTCAGCCGTTTTCAGAGGAAAGCCATCTTCAGGCTGCGATCGAAGATATTGCTCGCTATCGCCGGGAGATCGACAATCTGCGTGCCGCGCTGAGATGGGCTCTCTCGCCCGATGGGGACGGAATTCTGGGCGCAAGGCTCGCCGCCACCACGAGCGACTTCTGGACTGCCATGTCGCTCGTTTCCGAGGCGGGCGACTGGGCGGAAAAAGCGCTCGAACAGATCGGCGAGGAGAGCGGAAGCCGCACCGAGATGGTCCTGCGATGCGCTCTCGGATTCGCGCTGATTTACACCCGGGGCATGAGCCATCGCGGCAGGGACGTGCTGACCGGTGCCTTGTCGCTGGCAAAGGCATTCGATGACTTTGATTACCAGCAGCGCGTGACATGCGCACTTTGGCTGTTCTCCGCCCGATCGATGGAATTGGAAGACGCGCTGGTGTTTGCGCGTGAATACGAGCACGTCGTCAAGGGACGAGACATACAGTCCCGGGCTACGGCCGCATGGCTGGTGGGAATCCCTCAAACTTATCAGGCGGAGCACCAGGAAGCTGGCGAACGGCTTGATTGGGCGGCGAGGCATTTCCCCTTCGACAATCGCCGCAAAGATATGCTGAGGCTGGGTGCCGACGTTCGGACGTCCGCCATGGCCCACAACACGGTGAACCTGATCTCACGCGGTCAGTTGGACGCGGCGGTTCGAACGGCTGAGGAGTCGATCCGGGAAGCACGCGAAACAAGGCAGCCATTCGTCGTATGTGTTGCTCTCGCGTGGTCGGCTGCCTTCGTTTCACTAAGCCTTGACGAGGTGCATCGAGCCAAGGAATACGGCGAAGAGTTGCTCGACCACGCGTTGCAGCATGGCCTGCGCCCTTTTCACGCGGTTGGCCTATGCGTGAAGGGAAGTCTGGCGGCTCGATCGGGCGATCCTATGAATGGAATTGACGCGCTTCGATCCGGCATTGGTGAAATGCGTGAAGCCGCCTACCTGCTTTTTTATCCTTTTTTCTTATGCCAGCTGGCGTCTGCGTTGCAGGCAGCCGGTCGTTTCAATGAGGCGCTTCAGGAAATCGGAAATGCTCTGCATTTTTCAGAGCAAAAAGGCTATCGGTGGATGGTGCCCGAGATTTTGAGAAAGAAGGGCGAGATATTAGCCACCCAGGATATCAGCAACGCCTCTGATGTCCAAAGCTTGTACCAACAGGCAATGCACCAGGCCTCTGCGCAAGGCGGAATTTACTGGCAAATTTCAGCAGGAACCAGCCTGGTCGAGTTCCTCGATCGCAATGGTGGAGGTGGATCGGCTCGCAATATCCTCCTTCCGATCTACCAGCAGTTCACGGAAGGATTTTCCAGCGTCAAACTGTCACGAGCAAAGATGCTGATCGACGGTCTGGGCTGAAACGAAAGCCGAAAATCGCTGCACGACAGTCCCTGCGTCGCAACCGAAATCAGATATGGACCCACGTCCATGTCAACACATGGAGCAAGGCCGCCGGAAAACCGGCGACCAGGCAGGCGTCTGAAATGGGTTTACGTTCTGACTGAACGGAACGCAGTGCGAAGCTCTTGGCAGAACACCACCGTCTGCTCCCAAGCTGCGAAGTGCCCGCCCTTCGCGAGCCTGTTGTAGTGTATCAGGTTCGGGTAGGCCCGCTCGGTCCAGCTCCGGGGCGCCGCATAGATTTCGTCGGGAAATACGCTGACCGCCACTGGAATCTTGACATTCTTCACAGCGAAGAATTCAAGCTTGTTCTCCCAGTAAAGGCGTGCCGACGAGACGGCCGTGTTCGTGAGCCAGTAGAGGGTCACGTTGTCAAGGATATCCTCTCGTGTCAGGCCTTCCGTCTCGCCGTCGAAGACGCGGGCGATCAGCTCGTAGCTCCGGATGTCGTGATCGATCATCCACGCGGCAAGGCCAACGGGTGAATCCGCGATCCCGACCAAGGTCTGCGGGCGGTTTGCCATTTCGATCGCGTAGCCGAGGCCATGCTTGTAGAAGTCATCGAGCTGGTTGTAGGCGTGTTCCTCGTCGGCCGACAGTCCTGCAGGCTTGATGCCTCCCGGCCGGAGCGCGGCGGCGATGTCGTCCGGAACGGTGGCCGGCATATTGACGTGGATGCCGACCAGTTCCGGCGGGGCGATCAGTGCCATCTGCTCAGTCACGGCGTCGCCCCAGTCGCCGCCCTGAGCGACATATTTCGAGTAGCCGAGGCGTTTCATGAGTTCGATCCAGGCATGCGCGATCCGGATGGGATCCCAGCCCTTTTCGGTCGGCTTTCCGGAAAAGCCGTAGCCCGGAATTGAAGGGATGACGACGTCGAAAGCGTCCGACGCCGAGCCGCCGTGTGCAGTCGGATTGGTAAGGGGCTCGATAATCTTCATCTGCTCGATGATCGACCCCGGCCATCCGTGTGTCACGATGATGGGCAGGGCGCCGTCGCGCTTGGCCTTCACATGGATGAAGTGGATGTCCACTCCGTCGATCTTGGTGGTGAACTGGGGCAGGGTGTTCAGCCTGGCTTCGACCTTTCGCCAGTCATAGTCCTTGGCCCAATACCTGGCGAGCTTTTCGATGGTCGCGGACTGAACGCCCTGGGTATTGTCATCGACGATCTCGCGCTCCGGAAAGCGCGTTGCTTCGATGCGGCGACGGAGATCGTCGAGTTGGGCATCGGTTGCCTTGTATGTGAAGGGCCGAATTTCCTCTCCACCGGCTTTGGCTAGGGCGATTGAGGCTGGAAGGATGCTGAGCGCGCCCGCGGCCGCGGCGGTCGCCAAAAGAGTGCGGCGAGTGACTGGGGATGAGATGGATGACATGGGGGTCTCCTGGGTTCAGAATTTCGACGCGCCAAAGCTCTCATGTGCGGAAGTGAGGTTCTATTGCACCAAGGTGTTGCCGATACCATTGGATCGGTTCCGAATACGGATGGCAAAAAGGGCCTTTGGAGCGTGTCGAACAGGCCGACATTGGGAGCAACGAGGCTCGTTGATGTCGTCATCAAAGCGGGCATCTCTCGCTCGTCCGGTCGGCTAAAATTCGAGCGAACTGGGCGAGGCCGCGCCCGATGTTCCATTGGAACGGGGAGTTCGAACATGGCAAAAGAAAAGGCCGCCATCATCGCAGATGGCGACCCCAATCCAGGTTCGATCGCAACAGTTGCTGCGGCCTTGCTCTGAGCGGCCGGAAGCACTCTTCGAAGGCTCCCATGGCACATGCCGGCAGTACAAAATGAGCCATCAGTCGGGCAACGGCCGTCCTGAGCGCTCGGCGATCATGTACTGCGCATACCAGTCCGGCCAGTTCTCATCATGATTGCCGCCGGTGCGTTTCTCATGTTCGCCATGCGCGGCAGCGGCGCGGCGCAAGGCGCTCGCAAGGTCGCTCTCCGATGAGAATGCCGCGCCGGTGGCGTCGATGCGCCCTGGCAGCCTGGCCGTCACCTCCTGGAAGAGCCAGCCGTTTCCATCGGGATCGCTGAACGATGCGAAAGATGAGTAGCTCCCGCGAGTTGGATGCGGTCCGGCAAGACGACCCTCGTCGTCCTGATGATGGAAAACGCCGCCGACATCATGAAAGACACTGCTCATCGCGGCACCTCGGGCGGCCAGCGCCGCGTGAGCCATCTCGATGTCGGAAACGATCAGATGAAGGCCTTGCGCGGAACCCGGCTTGGCGGAGGTGACGCCGCTGCCGAAGATCACCGAGCACGGCGAGCCAGGCGGCGTCACCTGAACCACCCGGAACCCGCTCGCGCCGGAAACGTCGGCGTCCAGCCTCCAGCCAAGCCCGGTGTAGAAGGCCTTTGCGCTATCGACGTCGGAAACCGGAATAACCACGACTTCGAGCTTCATGTCGACGTCATGCACCTTCTCTGCGGCAGTCCTGTTGGGTTCCTGGATGGACATTTTCAATTCTCCCGTAATGAGCGTGATGGGCATTGCCCTTGACGCAGCGAACGATGCGTCAGCCCAGTGCGGCCGTCCATTGTCCCATGGTGTCGGTTCGATCGTTGCTGCGATAATCGGCGATGGTCGATGAAGGCCGTGCCGAACGCCTGTGATGTCCGCACGCAAGAAACGCCTTCGTTTGTCCGACAGAACAGACCAAGAGCCTTTGTTCACACTTAAGGCGTGCGCTCGCCCCCGCGGAGTGTGTCCGCAGAGGGCCGCTTTGGCGCCGCGCGACGTGCTTGTCACGCTGCAAGCGCTTCAACAACATCGCTCGTATTCACGATGGCGCTGGCGTAGTTGGGCATGTTGATTTCCAACGCCGCGTGCATCATCTCGTCCGAGTAGTCGGCAACGGCGTCCCTTACCACCGTGACGTCGTAGCCGAGCTCGGCGGCAAAGCGGACCGTGGCTTCGATGCAGGTGTGAGCGACCAGCCCGATGACGATTATCCTCTCGATGCCGTGTCGCTTCAGCTGCAAATCGAGATCGGTGTTGGCAAATCCGCTTGAACACCAGTGCTCCGAGGCGACGATCTCGCCATTGGCCGGAACGAACTCGGCACGGAATTCTCCGCCCCAGGTCCCGCACTCGAAACTTCTGCGGTGCCACGCCGCGCGCTGGATCGGCGCCACGAATTTCCAGTTCTCATAATCGCCTTCCCGGTACCGGTGATGCATGGCGAAAAAGATGCGAAGCTTCGCAGCACGCGCTGCGGACAGGACCTGCTGCATGTGTGGCACGCAGTTGTTCGCTTCCGCCACGTCCTTGATCCGAGGCCAGATCTTTCCGCCCTCGGAAATGAAGTCATTGTAGGGGTCGACGACCACGAGGCCGGTATTATTTGGATCATATGATAGAGGTTTCATGGTGCTCTCCGTGCGGCAACTGGATTTAGGTGATCAGTCGTTGCGAAGCGCGGCGCGCTCTATGCTTGCGGCGAAAAGCGGCGTCTCGCCCTTGTTATGGGCAATGGACATCGGCTGGCGTTGCGTCCGGAAGATGTCGAATGGAATCCCCTGGCGGTCGAGGAAGGCAAGCATCTCGTCAGTAGCGTAGGACCTGACGCGGTTGGTGAACTCGCATTTCGCGTCGTCGAGCCTCTTGGCGCTTAGTTCCCAGGTCACATGGATGGTTGTACGTCCCGACGGTGTGAACACGTCCGAGTCGGAGTCGAGGATCAGATGATCCCTCTCGCCGAGCGTCTCGACATAATGCTGGACCATCAGACTGCCGCCGATGGTCTCGACATTGATCGACATCCGTCTGCCGTCCGGCGTCGTGGTGAAGCCAGCCGTGATGTGGGCTGGAGAGCAACCCTGATAGTCCTTCTCGGATAAGGCGAAGCACCATTGAGGAATGTCGATCTTCTCGATCGGGGCATTGATGATGGCGGAAAAGCTTGAATCGACGATCTGGTTCTCAACGCTGCGCATGTCATTTCTCCGTTGTTCATGGTGATGTGCAGGCTCGCGAGCCAAGGCCTGCGATGCCCATGAAGTGGATTCTGTGGCATCACAGGGACACCGTTACCGAATATTGCGGTCTCTTCAGCCTACTTGTCGGCCAAAGTCTGCGTGTAATGGCCGAGCCTGGACTCAATGTCGGGGTTCGTCTGCAGGCCCATCTCCATCAACCTGCCGATGTTCTTTTGCGCGATGGGGCGCTGGACCGAAGAAATGAAGGCGTCCCAGCCGGCACCGATTTCCGGGTCGGTCGGCAGGCTGGCGAAATCGACCAGCCGTTTCGTATCCGCGATGGCTCCCCGGTCAAATCCAGAGATGCGCGCTGCAAGCGAGTTGACGAAGGGATCGAGCTTGTCGTCTGCGAACGAGCGGTTCACGTAACCATACTGCTCGGCCAGTTCGCCGTTGATGTCGTCGGATCCGAGCAGGACTTCAAGCGCGCGCCCTCGGCCCATCAGCCTGGGAAGCCGTGCCATGGGGCCGCCGCCCGGGACGAAGCCGGCGCCGACCTCCCATTGTGATAGAATGGCCTTTTCCCGGCTCGCAAAGCGCATGTCGCTTGCCAGGGCGAGCTCGCTTCCGACCCCGGTGGCGCGCCCACGGATCAAAGCGATCGATACGACCGGCGCCTTGCTCAATCGCACCAGCATGTCGGGAAGCGGATGAAGGCCGGTGCGCCCTGAGGGAAGGCTCGTCGACTCCTCCAGAGGCGGCGTGAAATTGTAATGGGTCAGAAAAAAGCCCGGCACGTCGCTGTCGAACACGACGACCCTGAGTTTCGGATCGGTCTCGATGTCGGCGATAACCTTCTCGAGCTGCGGAATGGTCTCCGGACCGAATATATTGAACGGAGGGTTGTCGAATGTCACCCGCCAATAGGCAGGCGTCCGCCTGTCCACTTTGATCTGGGATTTGTGTGGTGTTTCGGACCCGGGCTTTGATTGTAGCGTGCTGTCCGGCTTGAGTGGCGACTGGCCGGAAAGCGCAAGCGCCGGCAGCATCAGGACCGCCGAGGCTGTCAGAAACGTGGATGACGCGGCGACGACGGCGAGAGCGCGTCGGGGCCGCAACCTTTTCGATGATGTGAGTGTCATGATTGTCTCCATGTCTGGGCTTGGTCAGCGAATTCCTCCGCTAGGGCTCAATTTCAAGAATGAGTTCGATTTCGACGGGCATTCCGAGCGGGATGCTGGTGACGCCGAGAACGATACGCGGCGGAATCCTTTCCGCTCCGAAGATGTCGAGCAGAAGCTCGGAGGCGCCGTCTGCCACCTTCGGATGTTCGCGGAACGCGTGGGATGTCGCGATATAGACGCCGAGCTTGGAAATACGACGAACCGAGTTCAACGATCCCAGGTGCGACCTCGCGGCCGCGATGCCGCTGAGGCAGGCGGTGCGCGCGGCATCATAGCCTTGAAGGGTCGATAGCTCCTCGCCGACCCGCCCGAAGTAGACGGGATCGTGGCCGATCACCGGAAGCATGCCGCTCAGGAACAGCAGCGGCCCTGACTGGATCGCCTCGACATAGGCGCCGAAAGGCGTCGGCGGGGGAGGCAGCACGATCCCCAGTTCCTGCAGGCGCCCCTCCGGGTCGCGGCCTACCATTTTCCCAAATGTGCGCCGTTGTCGACGTGCAGCACCTCCCCGGTGATATTCGCTGACTCGGTCAGATACACGACGCCGTCGACGATCTCCTGGACGGCCGTGATCGTTCCCATCGGCGAAAGCGATTTGAGATAATCTTGTGGGTTCGTCGCATGCAGCGGCGTATCGACCACACCCGGCGACACCGCATTGACCCGGATGTTATCTCTGGCAAATTCCAGCGCCAGGCTCTTGGTGATGGCATTGAGGCCGCCTTTCGTGATCATCGGCACGGACGCCGTCACGCCGGCGATCGGATGATCCGTCAACGACGACGTGATGGTGACGACGCTTCCTCCCGACTTCTGGCGAAGCATCTGCCTGACAGCGGACTTGGTGAAGTGAAGGAAGCCTTCGACGTTGGTCGCTGTGAGGCGCCGAAAGTCATCGATCGTGTAGTCGAGGAAAGGCTTGGTGACGAAGATGCCGGCGTTATTGACCAGCGCGTCGATCGACCCGAACCGCTCGACGGCCCGCTGCGCCACACGCTCGGCGGTCTCCGGATCGGCGACATCGCCGTCGATCAACGCCAGCCTGTCATTGCGCTCCAACGCGCTCGTCTCGCTGATGCGTCTCGACGTCCCGACGACATTGTATCCCTTATCGAGGAAGGTCTTCACGAGGCCGGCGCCGATCCCTTGGGATGCGCCGGTGATCACCACTGTCTTGTGCAGGCTCATTTTCGCCTCCGTTACTGGGCGATCGATCAGCCGCCCACCACCAATGGCCGGGCGCTGCCTCGATCGCGAGTTGTGTGCTGATCCGGCCTTCAGCCGGGAACGGTTTCGACGTCTCCGTTGCCGTTCTGCCAGGAGCATCTCGCCAAAAACGGTCGCCGCCTATTGTACCAAGGTGTCGCCGATACCTTTGGGTGGGATGGCGAGACCGAGCGCTGATCACCGGAGGAAACCGACTCCGCGCGTTGACGACACCATCGTCTAATGGAATCCGCTTTTTTCTTTCCGCATTCTCAGCAAGCCAGCCCAGGCCGGCGCTCCTTTGAAACCAAACGGAAAGAGGTTCTGACATGCAGAGGCATCTTCGAGAGATAACGGGAAACGAGGCGAAGACCGGCGACGGTTCTCTAGACGCGCTCATAGAGTTCTACAGGGCGTTCAACGCTGCCGACATGAGGGCGCTGGAAGCCGTCTGGGTCGAGGGCGAAGCTCCGAGCATGGACAATCCCATCGGCGGAATCCGACACGGCTGGGGCGCGATTGCCGAGGGGTATTCCAGGCTCTTTCAAGGTCAGGCGAAGGTGCAGGTGGTATTCCACGACTTCACGAGCCAGGGCGGAGAAGACTGGCACCTCTTTGTCGGCCGAGAAAGAGGCCGATGCGAGACACCCGAGGAGGGGCTCGATGTCGCCTTTCGCACGACACGCTGGTTCGTTCGAAGGAACGACGTCTGGCGGCAACTCCACCACCACGGTTCGGTCGAAGACCCCAAGATGCTTGCCGACTACCAACGCTTGATTTTTGGGGGCAGGGCGAAGGGAAGCCAATACCAAGGTATCGCCGATACCAAGGTGTAACTGTTGTACGAGCGGAAACTTGCCATACTTCTCCTCACGCAGCCGGTTCTGACTGCGGTCGAACAAGAAGGAGTCGACAGATGAAGATCCTGATGGTGTTTACGTCCCATGACATTCTTGGCAGCACCGGCCGAAAGACGGGCTTCTGGCTCGAAGAAGGAGCTGCACCCTACTATGTCTTTCGCGATGCCGGCGTTGAACTCGTCCTCGCCTCGCCCAAAGCCGGTCAGCCGCCGGTCGATCCGAAGAGCGATCTGCCGGAAAACCAGACGGAGGCGATGACTCGCTTCAAGCAGGACGCAGCGGCGCAGAAGGATTTCGCCAACACCTTGAAGCTGGCGGACATGCGCTCGGAGGACTTCGACGCAGTATTCTATCCGGGCGGCCACGGACCGATGTGGGATCTGGTCGACAACCCGGATTCGATCTCCCTGATCGAGTCCTTCTATAATTCCGGTAAGCCGGTTGCCGCCGTCTGCCATGCACCTGGGGTGCTGCATCGGGTGACATATAACGGCGCGCCGATCGTCAAAGGTAAACGCGTCACAGGGTTTGCGAACAGCGAAGAGGAAGAGGTTCAACTCACCGACGTTGTGCCGTTCCTGGTCGAAGATGAATTGAAGCGGCTCGGCGGACTCTATGAAAAAGCGCCGAACTGGCAGAGCTTCGCCATTACGGACGGCCGGTTGATCACCGGACAGAACCCGGCTTCTTCGACTGCCGGGGCGCAGGCCCTGGTCAAACTACTCGCCAAGCAGTCTACGGCCGGTTCGAATGCTGCGTGAGTGACGACTGAGGTGGCCAGGCTGACAAATTCAGGTCGTGGTCGCAAGCCCTTTGATTTGCGACCACGAAACGCTTCTTATGTAGGGATCCCGGCCTATCATCCGAACTCACGACGCTTTGGCTTCAAAAGCGGGGGCGAAATCACCCAGCGATATTGCCTTGAGGACGGTGGCCTCGATATTCTGCTCCACGATCGCTTCAAGATCGGCGAAGCCGTCGATTACATAATAGATCGGCTGGAGGATATCGATCCGGTAGGGCGTCCGGAGCACGCTCAGCAGATCGAACGGCCGGAATTCGCATGCCTTGCCGTCCATGGCCGCCTTCGCTTCGCTAGGAGATGAGACGATGCCTGCGCCGAAGCAGCGGCGGCCCTGCGGCGTGTTGATCAGGCCGAATTCGACGGTGAACCAGAAGATGCGGAACAGATGCCAGGAATAGCCCTTGCCGAGGCGGACGGCCGTTTCGCCGAAATGCCGGACGAAATTGGCATAGCTCTGGTTGGTGAGCATGGGGCAGTGGCCGAAAACCTCGTGGAACAGGTCTGGTTCCTCGATATAGTCGATATGCTCGCGACGGCGCAGGAAGGTTGCGAGCGGGAATTTGCCTTGCGACAGAAGCTCATAAAAGCGCGAGGGCGGAATGAGCGCCGGCACGCCTTCGACGCCAAAGCCGGTGGTCTCGTTCAGGCGTCTGTTCACATCGACAAGCTGAGGCACCTTGTCGGGCTTCAGCCCCAGCATTTTGACGCCGTCCAGATACTCGCGGCAGGCCATGTCGGAAAGCAGCGTCATCTGACGCCGGTAGAGTTCACCCCAGATCGCATCTTCATCCGGAGTGTAGTCATACAAACCATCCGGGCCGGGCAGTTTGGCGGTGTAGCTGCTTTCCTTAGTCATGTGCTGATCCTCCCGAGCAGGGCGCTTTTCCTGCCATTATGATCCGAGTCTGGAGGATTTTCTTTCCTTTCATGCTGGCTATCACCATAATGGTGGCAAATATTCCCGAATGAGATGCAGAAAATGAAAGAACCTGGGAATTTTCGCCGCAAGCTGCTGCAGCTCGTCCAGGCCGACGGCAGCCTGTCGCTGGCCGACCTGGCGGAAAAGGCCGGCATGTCGCAGAGCTCGGCCTGGCGGAAGATCCAGGAACTGGAAGCCGACGGCGTCATCCGCAAGCGTGTGACGCTGCTCGATCCTGGAAAACTCGATCTCAAGCTCTGCGTGATCGCGCATGTGACGCTGGAGGATCACCACGAGGAGGCGGTCGCCTCTTTCGCTTCGATGGTGCTGGAGCGGCCGGAGATCATGGAGTGCTACGCCTTGTCGGGCGCCTTCGACTACATGCTGAAGATAAGAGCAAGCGACGTGGAAAGCTACGAAGCCTTCATGACCCGCTACCTCATGCGCAACCCGCATGTGCGCACGGTGGTCTCGAGCTTCGTGCTGCGCGAGCTGAAATTCTCGACCGAACTGCCGCTCTGATTTAGATATTTACGCAGGGCGATGCCGTCGACATCAATGTCGTGTTGTCGCCATCAATGTCCCGGCATCAGCACCGGAAAGCCCTCGAATGTCTTCAGCGTGTCGAGCACGATCGATGTCTTCACGTGCTGCACCGACTCGTGCGGCAACAGCACGTCGTTGACGAATTTCGAGAGGTCGGCGAGGCCGCGGGTCGCCACCGTCAGGTGATAATCCATTTCACCGGTCAGCGCATAGGCCTCAAGAACTTCCGGCAGTCCATTGATCAGCTGCGAAAATCGGCGGGCATTGTCTCTGTTGTGGGTCGCAAGCGTCACGGAAATGACCACCAGCATATCGAGACCCAGCCTCTGCCGATCAAGGTAAGCGCGGTAGCTGCGGATATATCCTTCAGCCTCCAATCTTGTGCGCCGGCGCGAGCATTGCGACGGTGAAAGCGCAATCCGCTCTCCTAGCTCGTTGTTCGTCAGCCTGCCGTCCTTTTGAAGTTCCTGAAGCAGGCGCAGGTCCAATCTGTCGAGCGGTTCATCCATTGCGCGAAATCCCAAAAACACTCACGGATCGTGCAGAATATCTTCCTGGAGCATGAAGAATGCAAGAACTTTGCACGCGTTTTGGGCCACACTTTGCATATCAAATGCCATCTCCTCTGGAGGAAAGAAAATGGGTCCTTTCCCGCATGATGCGCCGCCCTCGGAAATCACCGCCGACAATCCGGCCGGTACCGACGGCTTCGAATTTGTCGAATTCGCCCATCCCGAGCCCGAGACGCTGCGCGAGCTCTTTACACGCATGGGCTACGTTGCCGTTGCCAAACACAAGACGAAAGACATCACCGTCTGGCGACAGGGTGACATCAACTATATCCTGAACGCCGAACCACGCAGCCATGCCGCGCGTTTCGTCGCAAATCATGGTCCCTGCGCCCCATCGATGGCCTGGCGTGTCGTCGACGCCAAGCACGCTTTCGACCATGCTGTGTCAAAGGGCGCCGTTCCCTATGAAGGGCACGACAAGACGCTCGACGTCCCGGCGATCGTCGGCATCGGCGGCTCGCTGCTCTATTTCGTCGAGACCTATGGTGCCAAGGGATCGGCTTACGAGGCCGAGTTCGATTGGCTCGGCGAGCGCAACCCGCATCCTGAAGGCATCGGCTTCTATTATCTCGACCATCTGACGCACAACGTCTTCCGCGGCAACATGGACAAGTGGTGGGATTTTTACCGCAACCTGTTCAATTTCAAGCAGATCCACTTCTTCGATATCGATGGCCGCATCACCGGTCTGGTGAGCCGCGCCATCACCTCGCCCTGTGGCAAAATCCGCATTCCGCTGAATGAATCGAAGGACGACACCAGCCAGATCGAGGAATATCTTAAGAAGTACAAGGGCGAGGGCATTCAGCACATCGCCGTTGGAACGGAGGATATTTACGACGCCACCGACAGGCTTGCCGACAACGGCCTGCGCTTCATGCCGGGTCCGCCGGAGACCTATTACGACATGTCCTATGAACGCGTGAACGGCCACAGCGAACCGGTCGAACGCATGAAGAAGCACGGCATCCTCATCGATGGCGAAGGTGTGGTGAATGGCGGCATGACGAAAATCCTGCTGCAGATTTTCTCCAAGACGGTCATCGGCCCGATCTTCTTCGAATTCATCCAGCGCAAGGGCGACGAAGGATTCGGTGAAGGCAATTTCCGAGCTCTTTTCGAGTCGATCGAGGCCGATCAGATCAAGCGTGGTGTCATCGGGACCGCAGCGGAGTAAACTCTAAAGCGTTGCGCGCCTTGTCAGACGTGCAGCGCTGCGGGTTGTCGGGGAGGAGTGAGCATGGACCAGACATCGATCCAGACGTCGGATGGTGAAGCCGCGGCGGCAAACAAGCTGAAATATATGCCGGGGTTCGGCAATGACTTCGAAACCGAGTCACTTCCCGGCGCCTTGCCGCAAGGCCAGAACAGCCCGCAGAAATGCAATTACGGTCTCTATGCGGAGCAGCTTTCCGGCTCGCCGTTTACCGCTCCACGCGGGACCAACGAAAGGTCCTGGCTTTACCGCATCCGCCCGAGCGTGCGTCACACCCGCCGCTTCTCCAACGCGTCCTATCCGCTTTGGAAAACCGCGCCGTGTCTCGACGAACATTCGCTCCCGCTCGGCCAGCTTCGCTGGGATCCCATTCCCGCACCCGCGGAGAGACTGACATTCCTCGATGGGGTGCGGACCATCACGTCGGCAGGCGATGCCACCACCCAGGTGGGCATGTCAGCCCATGCCTATGTCTTCAATGAGGACATGGTCGACGATTACTTCTTCAATGCCGATGGTGAATTGCTGATCGTGCCGCAGCTCGGCGCCATCAGAGTGTTCACCGAAATGGGCATCATGGATGTCGAGCCCCTGGAAATATGCCTCATCCCCCGCGGCATGATGTTCAAGATTATGAAGGGCGGCGGGCAGACGGTCTGGCGTGGCTATATCTGCGAGAACTACGGCGCGAAATTCACACTGCCGGACCGCGGGCCGATCGGCGCCAACTGCCTGGCAAACCCGCGCGATTTCAAGACGCCTGTCGCCGCATTCGAGGACAAGGAAACGCCGTGCCGCGTCCATGTGAAGTGGTGCGGAAAGTTCTATGTCACGGAGATCGGCCACTCGCCGCTGGATGTGGTGGCCTGGCACGGCAACTACGCCCCTTTCAAATACGACCTGCGGACATTTTCTCCGGTCGGCGCCATCCGCTTCGATCATCCCGATCCGTCGATCTTTTCGGTACTGACCGCGCCCACCGAAGATGCCGGCACCGCGAATGTCGATTTCGTGATCTTTCCGCCGCGCTGGCTGGTCGCCGAGCACACGTTTCGTCCGCCCTGGTACCACCGCAACATCATGAGCGAATTCATGGGCCTGATCCACGGCCAGTATGACGCCAAGGAGGAGGGTTTCGTACCGGGCGGCATGAGCCTGCACAATATGATGCTTCCCCACGGTCCGGATGCGCTCGCCTTCGAAAAGGCATCCAATACCGAGCTCAAACCCGTGAAGCTCGATCACACCATGGCCTTCATGTTCGAAACCCGGTACCCGCAGCAACTGACGAGATACGCAGCCGAGCTTGAAACGCTGCAGGATGATTACCTCGAATGCTGGGATGGCCTGCAACGCAAGTTCGACGGAACGCCCGGTATCAAGTGAAGTCATCCTCCGGCACGGGATTTCGGACATGAAGCTTGCGACGTTAAAAGACTCCACGCGGGACGGCCGGCTGGTCGTCGTTTCCCGCGACCTGACCCGCTGTTCCGAAGTCGGCCACATCGCCCGCACATTGCAGGCGGCACTCGACGACTGGGAGCATGTGGCTCCGAGACTCCAGCTCATTGCCGAAGGCGTCGAGACCGGCGCCCAGCCGACGATCCGGTTTCACGAACATGACGCTACGTCACCTTTGCCGCGGGCCTATCAATGGGCCGATGGCTCCGCTTACGTCAACCATGTCGAGCTGGTGCGCAAGGCGCGCGGCGCCGAGATGCCGGCGAGCTTCTGGACCGATCCGCTGATCTATCAGGGCGGGTCAGACGCTTTCCTTGCGCCGCGCGACCCGATTCTGGCGGCTGACGAGGCTTACGGGATCGACATGGAGGGCGAGGTCGCCGTCATCACCGGCGACGTTGCAATGGGTTCCAGCCCGGAAGCGGCGCTCGACGCCATCCGGCTGGTGATGCTTGTCAACGACGTGTCGCTGCGCGGTCTGATCCCGGGCGAACTGGCCAAGGGATTCGGTTTCTTCCAGTCGAAGCCGGCATCGGCATTTTCTCCGGTCGCGGTAACGCCGGACGAGCTCGGAGATGCCTGGAACGGTGGCAAGCTGCATCTTCCGCTGCTCGTCAGCCTGAACGGCAAGCCGTTCGGCAAAGCCGACGCTGGCATCGACATGACGTTCGATTTTGGCCAACTGGTCGCCCATGCCGCCAAAACCCGTAACCTCCTGGCCGGAACGATTATCGGCTCGGGAACAGTGTCCAACAAGCTCGACGGCGGCCCGGGCAAGCCGGTGGAAGAGGGAGGAAACGGCTACTCCTGCATTGCCGAAATCAGGATGATCGAGACGATCGAGAGCGGATCGCCGAAGACCGGCTTCATGAAGTTCGGGGATCAGGTCCGCATCGAGATGAAGGATCATGCCGGCCATTCGATCTTCGGGGCAATCGAGCAGACGGTCGAAAAATACCAAAGGGCCGACCCGCAATGAACGAGGTCGTCCTATACGACTACTGGCGATCATCGGCGAGCTATCGCGTCCGCATCGCGCTCAATCTCCTGGGCGTCGATTATCAGACAGTGTCCATCAACCTGTTGGAGGGCGCGCACAGGACGCCGGACTATCTGGCCCTCAACCCGCAGGGGCTGGTGCCGACATTGGTGATCGACGGAAAAACACTGACGCAGTCGCTGGCGATCGTCGAATATCTCGCCGAGACCCGGCCGGAATGTGGATTGCTGCCATCGGATATTGCCGATCGCCAGAAAGTCCGCGCCCTTGCCTATGCGATCGCTATGGACATCCATCCGATCTGCAACCTGCATGTCGTGTCGCATCTGATGAGCATGACGGATAAGCCCGATGCCCGCGAGAAATGGATGAAACATTTCATCTCCGACGGACTGGGGAAACTGGAAGCGATGATCGGCGAAGCCGATGGCGCGTTCAGCTTTGGGGACGCGCCGACGATGGCCGACCTCTGTCTCGTTCCCCAGGTCTACAACGCCCGCCGCTGGGGAGTGGAGTTGACCGCTTTCAAGCGCATCGTCGACATCGATAGCAAATGCGCCGAACTGCCGGCCTTCCAGGTGGCGCATCCTGACCGCGTCAGACCGTAGCGGCAGACCAGCCGGGACAAAATCCGAAGACTCACTGCCTTTCCTGCAACTCTCGCATCAATTGCCGGCACGTATCGGATCGCGTGGACGGTGGCCTCACGATCGCGGCGAGGAACCGCCGTTTACCTTGTATCATCACTTCTGATTGTGCCGCTTGCCAGAAGATTGGTCCTTGTGCATTGATTATATGCTGTTGGGGTAGGTCTGAAATGTTCTCGTCAAAGCTGTCGATCTTCAACTCGTGATGGACACGGGTTTGGTCGCATTGAAAGCTGACGGTCTCATCGCAAGAATTCGATGATCGCCCGGCAATAGGTGGGCAAGATATGCTGCGAGTGACGACGGGAGAGATACACGTGCTCGAAGGCTGGAGAAGAATGCGGAAATCCGTCTCGTTCATATCGATGCTGCTGGCGTTCGTCGCCCTTGCCGCGGAGGCACATGCGGCCATTTCCTACCAACGTCTGGACGGCGCGCCGGGAGAGCGCGCCCTGGCGATAAAAGGCGTGTTCGAGAGTTCCGACGATCCGATGACGCTTGTCGACGAATATACGCAGTACCAGCCGAACTATGTCACCTTTGACTCGCCCGGCGGAAACGTGGTCGCCGCGATCAGGTTCGGCCGGGCCCTCCGCCTGCTGAATGCAAGAACGTTCCAGATCAGAGCCGCCGAGTGCGCATCGGCTTGCGCCTTCGCCTTCGTCGGTGGCGTTGAAAGGTTTGCCGAGCCGGGCTCCATCGGCGTGCATCGGGTTTCGTTATCCGAAGATGCCGGCATGGACAACAAATTGGTAGTCTCGTCGGTTCAATCGCTGACCGGCGAGATCATCGGATATCTCACCGATATGGGGGTAAGCCCCAATCTGCTGCAGCTCAGCCTGTCGATCGACAGCACCGATATACGGTATCTCACCGCTGCCGAAATGCGGGACTGGAACATCATCACGCCCGAGAACATGCCCTCGCCACCGGCAAGCACGTCACCACAGCCGGACGCCGCGCCAGAGCTGAGCGCAACACCCGCCATCATGCCATCGGACCCAAGCGCTTCCGAGGAGGCCACCGCATCCGCACCCGGCGACCTGACCACGGAGGCGCTTGATTTCGCCAACCGATACAATGACGAATGGTCGAAAGACAGTGCCTCGGCGTTGGCCTTTATGAAGGGCGTCTATGCCGACGAGGTCTCCTTCTTCGGGACCTTGGTCGACAAAGACGTCATCTTAAAGGACAAGGCGGCCTTCGCCCAACGCTGGCCGGAGCGCATATACAGCGTCAAACCCGGCTCCGTGACTGCCAGCTGCGCCGGAAAATGCGAAATGTCGGGAATTGTCGAGTGGTTTGCCGGAAACAGGGACACGGGTAAGACGTCCTCCGGGATGGCGGAATTCTCTTTCGTGTGGAACACGGCCTCTCTGCAGATCGAGTCCGAGACCGGAAAGGTGATCGCCACCGACAAGGGGGCCAAGGCACCGGATCGGTTGATCCATCAGTGGACAGGATTGGACGATATCTGCCGCACGAGTGTCGATCGCGAGGGGCCCGAGACGCTACGGGCATGCAAACGGCGCGACGAACTTGGTCCGCTGCTCAATCGCGCGGACTGGTGTTATGGCCATAAGGACGAAGCCGGAATAAACTGGGAGTGGCACAAATGCGATGCCAACTCCCGGAGGTATGAAGAGTAAGGATCGCCGGTCCGCGGGCGAGGTGGTTTGTCTAAAGGAAGTGTGAGGCGGTCATTGCGGTGGCTGCCGTAAAGCGAAGACGGGATTTAGCAGCCGTCAAGTGCCTTGATCCTCAAGACCACGGTCTTGCCAAACACATAGGTGGTCTGGACATCGGCGCGACCCGGGCAGCGGCGGCCGTCATTGGTGACGTATTCGTACGAAACCCGGACATCATCGTTGCCGCTCAACGCCGTGGAGGCGGATCGTCATCCTGTTAGATGCCGAAATCCAGGGAGTGCAGGATGCGCTGTTATTGCCGTCTTCGGATGCGCGCGGCTACGAGCTAAAGACCTTCGAGGATGCTCTGGATGCCGTGGTCTGCGCATGGGTTGGAACCTGTGCCTTGGACGGGCGGGCGAGGGCGCATGGGAAGTCGGCGATTCGGGTGCCTGTGCTTTCCGAAAGCCGCCCGATGGGGAGCCATTGACAGCCCTCGGTGACTCGCGCTCTGTGTATTACCGGTTGTAGATGGAAGGCGTGATCAACTCGCTATTCCGCCGAGAGTAACCACACAGGCAAGACCATCGGCTCAGGCTCAGGAGGAAAAATGGCGAAGAAGCCAGCGAAACCGGATGTAATCAAGCAGGAGAAGTTTAAGGACAGGAACCTGACGATGCTCAGTTCCCTCCCGCGTGACAAGGGCACCGTCCAAAACGTGTTCAAGAAGCTAGGACAGGGGATGCTCCATCCTGTCTCGTGGTTCGACGAATGTGTCCCCAACCTACTCTGGGCGGCCATCGCAGTGACGACGCTCGATCGGGATGCCGCACTCGTTGTTTTCCGCGAGGTCGTCAGACGAACGATTGACTTTGTCGAGAAACGCAAGGAGCTTTTCGTAACGCACAACTATCTGGCTCTCGCGACGAACGACGAATTCGACGCCATGATGTCGCCAGTCCTGGAATCCGATGCGCTGAAAAACGTCATGGGTGCATTGTTGATCTCGGATTGGCTTCCCGATCGAAGGCACTGGGCGAGGCACTACGCGCCTTTGGAAAACGAGGCCTCGATAGAGATATTGATGGCCGCGGTGGCCAATACGCATGGCCATCAGTCAGAACGTGCCACGGACATGCGCTGGCTGAAGCTGCTAAGTTTCATATTTGCTCAGGAGCGGATGTTTTTTGATCGATCCTTTGAAGAGGCCGTGTCCGAGATATCGGAATATCCGAACAAGGGAGAGATGCAAAGCGTCCGTCCAACCATCCGCGCGATGGAGATGGGTACCCGAACGGTTGAGTTCGGCACCGAGAACATGCTCGTCGATTGGCCTGCTGATCGCCCGAAACTGCCAACATATGATGCCGAGCCGTTCTGGAAGGAGATGCATGCGAAGACGCCCTGCCTAGTGCCCTCTCACTTCAAGCGGGCAGACGCTGGCCCCAAGGAAGCGCGGCAAGAACTCCTCGAAATCAGCAAATTGGTCGGCGGTCATTTCCATCGGACGATCACGACCACAAAGGCGGATCCGCGACACGAAGGCGCCTTCGGGCTCGTTCTGTACGCGTGCCATCTCGCACTCACTACAGCTATTACACCGACAAACACACTCGCGGAAGGACGGATCATACTCCGGACAATCCTGGAGGCTTTCATCACGCTGCACTATCTCACGGTAAAGGATGACGCAACGATCTGGCTCCAGTATCGAAAATACGGACAGGGCCAAACTAAGCTGGCATTTCTGAAAAACGTCCGCGAGGAGGAAATACCGGGTTTCATCGATCTCGATGAATTGGAGAGCTTCGCAAACGAGGACCGTTGGATGGAGCTCGAAGACATCGAGCTTGGCCATTGGGCGAACCTCAATCTGCGAAAGATGTCGGAGGAAGTCGGCCTCAGAGATCTTTACGACAAGTACTATGACTGGTCGTCCGGATATGTGCACGGCCAGTGGGCGAGCGCGCGGAGCACCGTCTACATCAATTGCTTCAATCCCCTTCACAGATTCCACCGGGTTCCGGGAGTGATGGGACCAGCGATGCCTTCGACGCTCGTCGACATTGCGAAAATCGTGAATCGCATGCTCGACGACCTCAACGCCCTCTATCCTTCCTTCAAAGCTCGACTATCGTGGCATAAGAAGGTCAATGAGGAAGACCTCAGTGCAGCGGAGCGGCCAGAACAAAACGAGTTCGCCGATCCGGTGTTAGGTGAAGAGGCTGCGGTAAAGCGCTGAGACACCGGATAGGAGATGTGGCAACACGCGACATGTGCCGCCCATGCGCGGTGATTGGCGGGCGTCGCACCACCAGGTTTTGAACCCTAGTCCTCGACAACGATGAGCCCGCAGTTCTCTTCAATCCCGTCGACGACTGCCACCAGGTCTTCTCGGACGCAGGGCAGGTGGACGCCCTCTCGCTCGCCATTTCTCACCCGGTCGCGTTCCCAGAGGAGCGCCAGGGTGAGGGGCGAAGGGATATACGCGCAGAGAAGCCTTGAATACGAGACAGCTTGGGTTCAATCCGTCCGCAATTCAATGATGTCGTCGTCAGTGAAGACCTGAATGTCGGTGTTGAGGCCCGATGCGTTGGCCAGGAGGTGAAAGAGTCCGATAATATGGCGATACTGCCGGACGATCAGATCGAAAATGTCTTCGCCGTTGTCCGTTTGGAAGGGCCTTCTGTAGCGATACAACTGGCCTTTGTCGGACAGTGGAACCGCCGAGCCCCAGTGCTCGCACGAACGGCTCCCGTAGGGGCGGCGATGGGTGAACAGGTTCCTCAGGTCACTTAGGTTCTTTATCCAACCCGCGGACACCCACATTCCCTTTTGTTTGGACTCTGCGATGAGGCCCCGATCGACAAGGACATTCAGGAGGCTGTCGGTTCCAACGTGACGGCTCCGGAGTTTCTTGCAAAGTAGCGCGAGCGAATCCACGTTGGGATCCTCCCCGAGCCTGAAGGCGATCAACGAGGCGAGGTAGTCGCGCGCGGCTCCGGCATGCAGAAAGAATGAATGGACGTGAGCGTAGAGTAGGTGGTCAAGGGTGCCAGATACCCGCTCTCCGTTGAGCTTGCTGTCGGCCATCAGGTCGACGAGTTGTTCGTGATAGAACCCGGAGATTTCCTCGACACTGATGTCCAGTCCTCTCAAGCTCAACGCGACGAACGCGGCCAACCTTTCGTCCGGTTCCTGATCATCAAAGATCGAAGCCACGTCATCGCGACTCGGATCGACCAGTTCCCTCAGCAAATGTCCTCTGCGTTGTCGGCCGATCTGGCTCGTTATGTTTCGCCAGAGGTCTGCTGCGCCCAGCATATGATTCGTCTGTCCTGGAATGATCGGAACCCAATTGCTGTAATAGGATCCCTTGTCCCACCCCGCATGCTGGAATGCGATCGCAGTCAAACCCAGGCTTCGCTCCATCCTCGCGAGATCAGCCCGCGAGAAGAAGCCGTTCGATGCGGGGCGCCCGCTGACCAGGACCGGTTCGAGCGCCCATTGATCTCCCTGGATGCGTCCCGCGCGAATACCACCGGTGAAATGGAGGTAGAGGCTCTCGCCGTCCTTCTGCCGGGGGATCCAGCGAAGTGGCGAGGCGGAATCCCCCCGATCTGAGCTCTCATCCACGGGCTAGCGAATCCTTTGTGCCTTTATTCAGTACCCTGCTGGCGGCCACCCGTTGGACATCAAACCGTTGAATGGCCCGAGTCCGAGGATGTACTGTCGCATGCTGGCGCAATCAGCGCTGCGGCATCCTTCCCATGCATTAGCCATATACACTTCAACTTCAACTGATGCATCGCGGACCTCCGTCCACCGATGCTATTGTTTCACCATTTGTTCCTTCATGCATTATCCGGGCACTTTTCAGTGCCCGGATATTTCAACTGCGGCTGTCTGATTTCCCCATTTTCACGGCGTTTATGGCGACCGTGACATTTCTTGGGGGCAAACGGAGTCCTAACCCATGGTCCCGTGACATTTGTTGGGGACCGATTACCAGTTTTTACTTCAATTTTTAGCTGCACCCACTCGTCGCACCGCAAGTATCGCACTTCTCGCAAGTCCCATTCCTCACCATCGTGAAGTTCTGGCACTCCGAGCACATGTTGCCGGTATAGCCCTGCATGATCGAGCGCTGGCGGCGTTCGGCTTCGCGCTTCTTCGCCTCGGATTTCGCCGATGCCGCGTCGGCTGCGGCCTTGTCGGAGAACAATGCCGTTGCGTCGCTGGTGAGTTCTTCGGTCACCTCTTCGGCGATCTCTTCCGCCAATTCCTTGGCGCGCTCCTCGTAATCGCGCTTGAAGGCGACGATTTCGGAGTTGGCGATGGCAACCGTCGGCTCCAGCTTGCGGGCAGCCGCGCCGGCAAAGGCGGTCACGGTGCCGGTGGACGCGGCGCGGGCAGGGGCTGATGTGGCCGCACCCTTGGGTTCGCCCGCCTGGCGTTCGCCGCCGGTGCCGGGCACCAGGGTCGGCTTGTAGCCGCGGGTCCAGCCGGTGGAGAGCAGGTTGGTCTTGCCTTCCTGGATGCCCTTGCCGAGTGCCGTGTTCGAGAAGTCCGACGTGTCGACATGCGCGAGGTCGTGGCGGCCGAGATAGGAGACGGCAAGCTCGCGGAAGACATAGTCGAGGATCGAGGTGGCGTTCTTGATCGCGTCATTGCCGATGACCATGCCGGCCGGCTCGAACTTGGTGAAGGTGAAGGCTTCCACATACTCCTCGAGCGGCACGCCATATTGCAGGCCGAGCGAAATGGCGATGGCGAAATTGTTCATCATCGCACGGAAGGCGGCACCCTCCTTGTGCATGTCGATGAAGATCTCGCCGAGGCGACCGTCGCCGAATTCGCCGGTGCGCAGATAGACCTTATGTCCGCCGACGGCGGCCTTCTGGGTATAGCCCTGGCGGCGGTTCGGCAGCTTCTCGCGTTCGCGCGAAACTCGCTCGATCACCCGCTCGATGATCTTTTCGGTGATGGTGACGGCCTGGGCGGCCAGCGGCGCCTGCAGCAGTTCCTCCAGCGCATCCTCGTCGTCCTCGTCTTCGATCAGCGAGGAATTGAGCGGCTGCGACAGCTTCGAGCCATCGCGATAGAGCGCGTTGGCCTTGAGGCCAAGCTTCCACGACAGCATGTAGGCGTTCTTGCAATCCTCGACGGTCGCCTCGTTCGGCATGTTGATCGTCTTGGAAATCGCACCCGAGATGAAGGGCTGGGCCGCCGCCATCATGCGGATGTGGCTTTCCACCGAGAGGTAGCGCTTGCCGATCTTGCCGCAGGGATTGGCGCAATCGAAGACCGGCAGATGTTCATTCTTGAGGAAGGGCGCGCCTTCCAGCGTCATCGCGCCGCAGACATGGATGTTGGCGGCTTCGATGTCCTTCTTCGAGAAGCCGATATGGTCGAGCAGGCTGAAGCTCATGTCGGCCAGCTGTTCGTCGGAAACCTTCAGCGTCTCCTTGAGGAAGTCGGCGCCGAGCGTCCATTGGTTGAAGACGAACTTGATGTCGAAGGCGCTCTTCAGCGCGGCGTTGACGGCTTCCACCTTCTCGTCGGTGAAGCCCTTGCTCTTCAGCGATGGCGGGTTGATCGCCGGTGCCTGGTTCAGGTTGCCGTGGCCGACGGCATAGGCCTCGATCTCGGCGATCTGGCTTTCCGAATAGCCGAGCGTGCGCAGCGCGTCGGGCACGGCACGGTTGATGATCTTGAAGTAGCCGCCGCCGGCGAGCTTCTTGAACTTGACGAGGGCAAAGTCGGGCTCGATGCCCGTCGTGTCGCAATCCATGACGAGGCCGATCGTGCCTGTCGGCGCGATGACCGAGACCTGGGCATTGCGATAGCCATGCTGTTCACCAAGCTCGAGCGCCTTGTCCCAGGCCGATTTGGCGTGGGCGACAAGATCCTGGTCCGGGTTTTCCGAATGGATCAGCGCGACCGGGTTGATCGACAGCGCTTCATAGCCGGAGCTCTCGCCATGCGCCGCACGGCGATGGTTGCGAATGACCTTGAGCATGCTCTCGCGGTTCGGCGCGAAGTTCGGGAACGGGCCGAGCTCGGCAGCCATTTCGGCCGAGGTCGCATAGCAGATGCCGGTCATGATCGCGGTCAGCGAACCGGCGATGGCGCGGGCTTCTGCGGAGTCATAGGGAATGCCCGACGACATCAGCAGGCCGCCGATATTGGCGTAGCCGAGGCCGAGCGTGCGGTATTCGTAGGAGAGTTCGGCAATGCGCTTCGACGGGAACTGGGCCATCATCACCGAGACTTCGAGCACGACGGTCCACACGCGAACCGCGTGTTCGTAATCGGCGATGTTGATGCGCTTGGTTGCCTTGTCCTTGAACTGCAGCAGGTTCAGCGAGGCAAGGTTGCAGGCGGTGTCGTCGAGGAACATGTATTCCGAGCACGGGTTCGAGCCGCGGATCGGGCCGCCGGCCGGCGAGGTGTGCCAGTCGTTCATCGTCGTGTTGAAATGGATGCCCGGATCGGCCGAAGCCCAGGCGGCGTAGGAAATCGTTTCCCAGAGATCGCGGGCCTTCAGCGTCTTCATCACCCGGCCGTCCTTGCGGGCGGTCAGGTGCCATTCGCCATCATTTTCGACGGCGCGCAGGAAGTCGTCCTTGATCGAGACGGAATTGTTGGAGTTCTGGCCGGAGACCGTGAGGTAGGCTTCCGAATCCCAATCGGTGTCATAGGTCTTGAATTGGAGATCCTTGTAGCCCTGGCGGGCAAACTGGATGACGCGCTGGACGTAGTTCTCGGGAACCTGATCCTTCTTGGCGGCGCGGATTTCGCGCTTCAGGGCAGGGTTCTTGTTGGGGTCGTAGCAATCGCCATTATCGCCGCCTTCGCAATTGAAGCAGGCCTTCATGATCGCCTTCAAATGCCTGGCGACGACCTTCGAGCCGGTGACGAGCGCCGCAACCTTCTGCTCTTCCTTGACCTTCCAGTTGATGTATTCCTCGATATCGGGATGGTCGATATCGACGACTACCATTTTGGCGGCGCGGCGCGTCGTGCCGCCCGATTTGATGGCGCCGGCGGCGCGGTCGCCGATCTTCAGGAAGCTCATCAAGCCGGAGGAGCGGCCGCCGCCGGAAAGCTTTTCGCCTTCGCCGCGCAGCATCGAGAAGTTGGAGCCGGTGCCGGAGCCATATTTGAACAGGCGCGCCTCACGCACCCAGAGATCCATGATGCCGCCTTCGTTGACGAGATCGTCCTCGACCGACTGGATGAAGCAGGCATGCGGCTGCGGGTGTTCGTAGGCCGACTTGGACTTGGTCAGCTTGCCGGTGAAGGGGTCGACGTAGAAATGGCCCTGGCCGGGACCGTCGATGCCATAGGCCCAGTGCAGGCCGGTGTTGAACCACTGCGGCGAGTTCGGGGCCACGCGCTGGGTGGCAAGCATATAGGCAAGCTCATCCTTGAAGGCCGAGGCATCTTCCTCGGAGGAGAAATAGCCGCCCTTCCAGCCCCAATAGGTCCAGGTGCCGGCAAGACGGTCGAAGACCTGGCGCGCATCGATTTCGGAGCCGGTCTGCTCATCCTTAGACAGGGTCTTCAGCGCAGCATCGTCGGGAACGGAGCGCCACAGGAAGGAAGGAACATCGTTTTCCTCGACCTTCTTCAGCCGGGTGGGAACGCCGGCCTTGCGGAAATACTTCTGCGCCAGAACGTCGGTCGCGACCTGGGAGAACTGCGCGGGAACGTCGATGTTCTCGAGGCGGAACACGACCGAACCGTCAGGGTTCTTGATCTCGCTCGTCGCCTTGCGGAATTCGATATCCGCATAGGCGCCTTGGCCGGCCTTCGTGAAACGACGTTCGATGCGCATAGTCTTGACCTCGCGTTGGCGCCCGGTCCCCGCGACCTCGGCGCAAAATTCCTATCCGGCGGCACTTTGTCGTCGCGCAGCCAGTCTCGTTTCCGTATTGTGACAGGGGTGTCATCCGGAGATGACCTTCCTGTATCTTGTGGTGATGGTGGCTGCAAACGCTAAATATAGTATTAACAGCTTATTATCGCCAGTCCCGATGTCACTTTTTTTGGAGGCTGAAAATCGCGCAGAAATCCTGCCAGGCCCGAACCGTTTCCGGTCGATCGCCCTGATTCCGCGTCCTAATTTTCAAAAGGGAACCGGGCTCGTTACCTCCGGTCCTGTCGCCGCCGCAACATCAGGATCAGTAAAGTTTGAAACAGCTGATTCCGTCAAGGGCTGGCTTTTAATTGATTGCTAACCACAACATGTTGTGGATGCGCCTGTGGAGATTGGGGAAAGCCGGGGAGCGCTGATATTACAATGGCTTGCAGGCGTTGCCGGCTAAGGAAAACCTCTGAATGGCAAAAAACAGTCCTGCGGCAAATCTTATGATGGCATTTCCGGAGCAAATGAGCATGCCGATTCGCCGGTGAAATCAGCGCTCTTGTTCTTAGGCATGTCGCTGTCGCAAACCGCCGCACAGTTTTGCGCGACACGCTTTTAAAGCGCATCGATGGCGATGGTGACGATGGCGACGCCGATCGGCCTATTCTCTCCGTCCATGACGACAAAGCTCGCCTGCGTCTCGAGATTCTGGGTGGATTCATTGCGTTCCGCCCGGTCGATGAAGATCTCGCGGGAACCGTTAGCGAAGGTTTGGAGATATTTCTCCTCGTCGCCCTGCCAGAAGTCGGCGGTGATGGTGCTCTGCCCGACATTCAGCCCGTGGCTGTCGGTGACGAAAAATTCGATGATCACCCCTTGCGAGGCGTCCTGCTCGGCTTTGAGGTAATGCGATATGGATTTATCGAGCAGCAGCTTGACCATCTGCAGGTGGTGCTGATCGACCTCCGACCGGTAGGTCTCGTCGAGCACCCGCATATCCATTTCACTGACGTCGCCGAATTTCGCGTTTTGCTCGGCAATAGCTTTCAGCACCAAGGGCGTTTCCACCATCGGTCGGATCCGCTTCTCGACGTAATCGCGCACGAGGGGAATATAGGCAGGCTCAGCGCGGACGGGCGCCAGCGGCAACAGAAAGGCCGCCAGCCCGACGGTCACAACCGCTCTTATATGCCCCCGTCGAGCCATCGTGCTTCCCTATACCGCATTGTTCGCTGCACGCTTTGGGCGCAACCCGACACGATTCGCATCCGTCGAGTTTATGAGCAAAAGATAAAATAGATGTGCAGATCCCGATAGCGGATTCTGAAAACCTCGCCGACAAAATCTGGAACAATTTCAAGTGGTAAATGCGATGGTTGCGCGCTTTGATCAGTGGCGATCAGCCCGCGCCCTTGGCGATCGGCTCCTGATAGGTGAAGCCCATGTCCCAGGGGAAGTAGATCCAGGTATCCTGGCTTACCTCGGTGATAAAGGTGTCGACCGTCGGCACGCCCTTCGGCTTGGCGTAGACGCAGGCGAAATGTGCCCTCGGCAGCATGGCGCGCACCTGTGCGGCGGTCTTGCCGGTATCAGTCAGATCGTCGACGACGAGCACGCCTTCGCCGCCATTTTCCATAAGTTCGGGTGCTATTCCCTTGAGCAGCACCATGTCGCCCTGGTTCACATAGTCATGATAGGAAGCGACGCAGACGGTCTCGATCAGCCGGATATTCAGTTCGCGCGAAATGATCGCGGCCGGAACCAGGCCGCCGCGGGTGATGCAGACGATCGCCTTGAATGTTTGATCAAGACCGGCAAGCCGCCAGGCAAGGGCGCGCGCATCGCGGTGGAACTGATCCCAGGAAACGGGAAAGGCTTTATCGGGAAGGGACATCGGGCTGCTCCGCGGCATGAAAAAACGACACGCCGTTTGTCGGCGACCGGACGGGCTTGAAGCGGCGATCGGCAAAACGCAAATCGCGCAGCCGGAACTGCGTGAGATGGGCCGAACTCGAAGCTGTCATCGGTCGCCGCAATTAGCGGGATTTGCCGGCAAAAGGCAAGAGCAGCCAATCAACGTGATAACAGGGTCAGCGCCGTCATCGATTGCAGCAGGGTCTTGGTCGTGCCGCCAAAGATCATCTGCCAGAGCCAGGAATGGGTATAGGCGCCCATGACGAGAAGGTCGATGCTGCTGTCCGAAAGCCGGTTCTCGATGACATGCGATGTGCTTTTGTCCACACTTTGGGCCGTCGAAAGCGTCGTCTTGACGCCATGACGTGCAAGCGTCGCGGCGATGTCGGCGCCAGCCGTCAGCGGCGATTGCAGCGCCGTGTCGGCCGGATCGACCGAAAAGATCTCCACCTCGTCGGCGGCTTTGAGGATCGGTAGCGAGTCGAAGGTCGCCCGCGCCGCCTCCTTCGAGCCGTTCCAGGCGACCAGCACGCGCTTGATCGGCTTCGGCTGGCGGATGATATAGGGGATCATCAGCACCGGCCGGCCGCTTTCGAAGAGAAAGCTGTCGACGTCGACGTGGCTGTCGGAAGGTCTGGCCGGGTCGGCCTGCGAGGCGATCAGGAGATCGGCGCTGCGGGCACTTTCGATCAGCGGCGCGGAGCCGTATCCGGTGGATGTGGCAAAGCTGCGCCACTCGGAGGAGGCGCCCGATGCCTCCGCTTTCGCCCTGAAGATGCGCTCAACCGCAATCGTTTCGCTGTGCGCCATGTCCTGCAGCGCCTGCACGGCGACGGGATCGGGGATTTCCATCGGTGCCACCAGCGGCACGGCGGAGATGATTTCGGCATGCAGGCCGATCACATGGGCGCCGCTTTGAGCAGCAATGGCAAAGGCGAAATCGGCAACCGCAGCACTATTGTCTGATGTATCGACAATGGCGAGAATGGTTTTGTAAGACATGTCAATTCTCCTTGCGCTGAAATGGCGTGCGCGAGGGAAGGAATGCGCCGGGCCGTTTTCCTGTTCCTTGATAGGGATCAAGGATGGACTTTGAGTTCCGGCGTTTCCCTCATGCCTCCGCGGAATGGTTTTCGGCGATGTCCTTCTTTTGGCGGATAGCGTCGATCATCGCCTGCACCTCGGCGCCGGCTGCATCGATTGCCGCCTGCGAGCGGCCGCGCACGACGATCTCCGTCGAGAATTTCTGGCCGATATAGCGCGGGTAGGAACCGATGCTGGTTTCCGGATGTGCTTTCTGGATAGCGGTCAAGGGCGTGCCGATCTCGCCTTCGCCGTAAGGGCAGGCGATGGCGAGCGAAAGCACCGGCGTGCCCGTTCGAAGCGTCGGCAGCACATTGTCGACCATCGCCTGGAAGACCTGCGGCACGCCGGCCATGACATGGACGTTGCCGATGATGAAGCCGGGCGCGGTCGAGACCGGATTGGCGATATGCACAGCCCCGCGCGGCATGCGCGCCATGCGCCGGCGCGCCTCGGTGAATTCCATCTCGCGGCGCTGGTACATCTCGGCAAGCAGTGTCATTGCCGTCTCGTCATATTCGCAGGGCACGCCGAAAGCCTTGGAGATGGCATCGGCAGTGATGTCGTCATGCGTCGGCCCGATACCGCCCGAGGTGAAGACGTAATCATATTTGCGGCGAAGCGCGTTCAGCGCCTCGACAATCGCCTCCTCGTCGTCGGCGACGATGCGCACCTCCTTGAGGTCGATGCCGGAAAGTGTCAGCAAATCGGCGAGGTGGCCGATATTTTTATCCTTGGTGCGGCCGGAAAGAAGTTCGTCGCCGATGGCGAGCATGGCGGCGGTGACGACGATGTCTTGGCTCATGGGGTGTTCCGTGATCTGAGGCTGGTGAATAGGTAGTGCCGTTCGGCCGCTTTGCAAACAGTCAGAGCATGATGGCGAAAAGTGCAAGCGGTTTTCGGACGACATCATGCTCTCACTCTTTGATTGCGAAGAGCATTCGGATTTTAGGCCGAGCCAGCCTGAAATCTGAATGCTGTTCGGCGCATACGTTCGTTTTTGCTGAAATGAAAACGCAAGTGAATTTTCGTCTACGGATGTTGAACACTGAGTTCTTCAAGGCATGGCTGTGTTCCGAAACTGGCGCTGATAGAACTCCCTCAGGAAATTCAACCAATGCTCCAAGGGAGATTGAAGATGGCGAAGGTTCTTGTCCTTTATTATTCGGCTTACGGCCATATCGAAACCATGGCCTATGCCGTTGCCGAAGGCGCGAAGTCGGCCGGTGCCGACGTCACCGTCAAGCGCGTTCCGGAACTGGTTCCGGAAGATGTCGCCAAAGCTTCCTACTACAAGGTCGACCAGGCGGCTCCGATCGCCACCGTCGACGAGCTGGCCGATTATGATGCGATCATCGTCGGTGCCGGCACCCGCTTCGGCACGGTCGCCTCGCAGATGCGCAATTTCTGGGATCAGACGGGTGGCCTCTGGTTCGCCGGCAAACTCGTCGGCAAGCTCGGTTCGGTCTTCACCTCTTCGGCAACCCAGCACGGCGGCCAGGAGACGACCATCCTCGGCTTCATCCCGACCTTCCTGCATCAGGGCATGGTTGTTGCAGGGTTGCCTTATGCCTTCCAGGGCCAGATGGGCACCGAGGAAGTCAAGGGCGGCTCGCCTTACGGCGCCTCCACCATCACCAATAGCGACGGCTCGCGCCAGCCTTCCGAGATCGAGCTGGAAGGCGCTAAATACCAGGGCGCCCACGTCGCCAAGCTTGCTGCCAAGCTCGCCTGATCTTTGACGCTGAAATGATAAAGGCGCGGCGGGCATGAGGCTCGCCGCGTCTTTTCCGTTTCTCCCGCGACAGACCGAGTGCCCCTTGATCGGCCGTGGTTTTTGGGCGGAAAATGTGTGACGGATCATTCGGCGGTGCAACTGTCAAAACAGGCATGATTTTTACGGCTTGCGGCTCTTCCCATCGCCCACGACGCAAGATATTGAAAACGCCGCAAGCGGGCGTGGCGAAATTGGTAGACGCAAGGGACTTAAAATCCCTCGGCCTTGGCTGTACGGGTTCGACCCCCGTCGCCCGCACCATCACGATCGATATAGATGACGTTCAAGCGCCGTTCCCAGCCAGTGAAGATGACAGCGAATTCCGGGCTGGCTAGAGGTCGTCAAATCCGAGTCAATGCTGCAAATGGAAGATTTGCGATTGGTGCTTTCATTTCCAGGTACGTCTCTCGGATTGCAGCCGAACGGTTTACAAGCTATGGCGGGTCCGAAGGTGACAAGGCGACGAGATGGAAGCGCAAGCCTCCAGACTTTTTGAGTATTTCCGTATTCTGAGGTGGGCCGCTGCCTTCCAGGTTTTCATTTCCGGTCCGATGGTTCGTGCGCCTGACTCTAGGCGGTCCATCAAACGAGGAGCCGCAGTAGGGGAGAGGAACATGAGGTCATGACTGTCGTTGCGGTGTGGCTTGTCGTTATAGCGATTGTACTGTTTGGGCTGACCCTTCATCGCGCTCTAGTGTTTTGGCTAAACCGTGGCGTTCACTCGCCTGTTCGTGACGGCACGGATCTGCTCTTAAGCGGTGTTTTGCCGGGGATTGCTCTCGTCGGCGGTTTGGCAACCGCTCTTGGAGCGATTCATCTGTTGCGCATAGAAGTCGTGCTGCTCCTTGCTGCCATCTTTATGATCTGGCGCCGGAATGATGTTCTGGCGATTTTTATTGATTTGCGCAATTTGGCCGTGATGGGTGAGCAGGCGACTGCCAAGGGCAATCCATTTCCCCTTTTGGCTTCCGTCGCATTTATTGGCTTGGCTTGCGTAATATCGGTTACCGCGCTTTTCCCGGCGGGATCAGCTGACGTTTGGGCTTTTCAGATTCCGCTCGCTCAAAGTATTGTTTCTCATGGCGGATTTGTCACGCCACAGATAGACAGTAATTTTTACGGCAATATACCGCTTTTTTTCAATGTGCTTTTCGCTTGCCCACTGCTGTTCGTCGATCACTGGCTCGGGTCGGGTCTGCTGAACGCGGCGATTTTCCTTGGATTCCTGCTGTTGCTCACAAGTTGTGCGCACCGCTGGCGGGCCGCTGGATTGTTGCTTGTCTTTTTTCTGATTGCGTTCCAGCCATTTTTTACGCCGGGCGCGGCAGTCCCTTTGACTGATCTTCCCAGATCTTGTTTTTCGGTTGCGGCCGTCCTTTATCTGTGGCGCTACCTCGAAACCTTCAGGCCTTCCGAGATTGTCTCCTGTGCTTTGCTTTTGGGTGGGGCAGTCGGCGGCAAATATACCGAGCTTCAGATGGTTGGATTGATCGGCTTGGCGCTGCTGCCTTCGATCTATCAAGGCAAACTGTCATTTTCGCTTTTCATGACTTGCCTGGCCGCCTTCTTGGGCCTCGCAGGCTACTGGTACACCAAACCTCGTTTTACTTGGCAACCCGATCTACCCTTTCATTTTCGGCCATCCCGGACTTTCAGACGAGTGGATGGCGGACTACACGCTTGAACTCGGGCGCGCTTTTGATCCGGTGAACCGCGGTTTTACGACCGACCTCACGACCCGCCAAGGCTGGCACGACTTTTTCTTTATCATGCATCATTGGTTTCTGGACCACCGACGATATGCGATCGTCGCTCTCATCCTGATTATCGGCGCGTTGATCACGTCATTTAGAAGGATAATTGTGCTTGTTGCGACGACTGCCGCAATGTTCATCATCTGGTACGCGGTTATGTTCAACCATATTCGATGGGCGACGCCAGCCTACCTATTGTATTTTTCTACCGCGTATATCAGCGCGAGCTTAATCGCCGAGAAAATTGCAGCGAGCAGGGCCGCTCACTCGGGTGGATTTTTGTTTGAAACATCGGCACGTCTGCGGGCAGCACGGAGGGCTATCAACGGCCATTTGTTTACATTTGGAGTGGTGCTCGTCGCTTTCGTTATTTTCAGTCTTCCCGCCGCCAAATTCATATACCGCCCCAGGGGGCAGCCCTATTCCTGGATGGAGCAAGGCGTGATGGATGTCCTGGTCGGCCGGCAAAAACTTGATGATTTTCTTGGAGCCCAGCGTGAAGGCTACATTGTCTATCGTTATATCGCGGCAAATGATTTGAGGACCGTATTTCAACCATTCGACACGGGCAGCACTCTGTATGCCGCCGCCTACACCGGTGGGCGAGACCAGGGCTGGTTACTGCCGCCTTATGTGTTTCCTGAAACGGAAGGCGATGCGAATGCTTTTATCAGGCGTAATAACATCCACTACTTTATTCGGGTAACCGAGAAAAGGGAGTTGCTGGCTGATCGCATTGGCGCAGCCAAATTTGCGTCGGCGGAGAAAATCATATCACGAATGTTGCCGGAATCTACTTTGCTGCTTAAAGATGGATTTGGATGGGAACTATACCGGTTCGACGGTATTTTGCCCGCAACGAGCCCATCTCCACAGGATGCTTTGGATCGCCATTTGGCGCGATAGCTGCCATTTAGGCTCGGCGCCAGTAGATTCAGCAGTTCCGTCGCCCGCACCACCTTCATAATCCTGTTTGAATATGCTGTATAATGTGTGTAAAAGCGCGTTATTGATTGACAATGACATTTTCGGTGCAAGGATTGCGCCGCGGCGGTTGAGTAAGTGTTGTCTTGTGGGAGTAAGACGATGGTTTACGATTGGAGTGGGGCGAGGACTAGGCGCATCCGCGTCTTCAAGACCAGTCTCGCGCTTGTTCTCGCAACTGCGATGGCCGCGATACCACTGTTCTTCTGGGCCGTGCAGTTGGGCGATTTCTAATTCGAGATAATCAGCGTTCTGCGAACGGAAGGGCGTTTGGCGCCTTCGTATCGCGCCATTTGTTGATCACCCAGCCGGCAAGCAGCCCGAGGGCTGTACCCATCGCCTTGACGCTCGCGTCATGCAGGCGCGGATGGCGGGTCGGCGCGAAATATTGCAGCCCTTCGATGGCGAATGCGCCGAGGATCAGCAGCACGGCCACCGTTTTCCATTGTTTCGGATAGGCAAGCGCGAAGGCGAGGCCGACGAGAAGATAGGCAACCGCGCGGTCAACATCGACCATCGTGACTGTATTCGGCCTCTCTCCGATCGGCGAAACCGTGACGAAGATGATGAAGGCGAGCAGCAGCCAGGCGAGCGGTTTTGCGAATTTGAAGATCATCATGACTTCATATAAGTGGCCGCCCTTTTCATTGACAGTTAAAATCAGTTCATGTGCCGCCAATTTCGCGATTGGCTTAAGAAAGCCTTCCTCGGAGCGAACCGGTATGGGAGCGAACCGGAAACGGCCGAAACGGGCTTTCTTTTGCCGGCCGGCCTGTGCAATAGCGGCGGTGGCTAGTTGAGAGAATGGACCACGCCCGTGACGAGACTTGATGTCGAAAGCGCCGAAGAGGCGATGCGCAGCCTTTTTCCGGCAACGCCGCTGCAGCTCAATGATCACCTTTCGGCCCGCTATGGGGCCGATATCTGGCTGAAGCGCGAGGACCTGTCGCCGGTGCGCTCCTACAAGATCCGCGGCGCCTTCAATTTCTTCCGCAAGGCGATCGGGCAGGGTGCTGCCGGCAAGACCTTCGTCTGCGCCTCGGCTGGCAATCACGCCCAGGGCTTTGCCTTCGTCTGCCGCCATTTCGGCGTGCCGGGCGTCGTCTTCATGCCGGTGACGACACCGCAGCAGAAGATCGACAAGACCCGTATGTTCGGCGCCGAATTCATCACCATCCGGCTGTTCGGCGACTTCTTCGACCAATGCTACCAAGCCGCCCGCGAACACGTGGAGGCGGTCGGTGGAGTCATGGTGCCGCCCTTCGACCACGCCGACATCATCGAGGGGCAGGCGACCGTCGCCGCCGAAATCATGCAGCAGCTGCCGGAAGGAACGGTGCCCGACATGGTCGTCCTGCCGGTTGGCGGCGGCGGACTGGCCGCCGGCATCACCGGCTATCTCGACGGCACGGTGCCGAAATCGGCTTTCGTCTTCACTGAGCCGGCCGGTGCGCCGAGTCTCAAGCGCAGCATCGAGGCGGGCAAGGTGACGACGCTTCCCAAGGTCGACAATTTCGTCGATGGCGCTGCAGTGGCGCGCATCGGCGACCTGAATTTCGCGGCTCTTCGCGATTTTCCGGCAGAGCAAGTGCAACTCATGCCGGAGAACGCCATCTGCGTCACCATTCAGGAGATGCTGAATGTCGAGGGCGTCGTACTGGAGCCGGCCGGCGCCCTGTCGCTGACGGCGATCGCCGCGATGGACTGCCAAGCGATCCGCGGCAAGACCATCGTTGCCGTCGTCTCCGGCGGTAATTTCGATTTCGAGCGTCTGCCTGACGTAAAGGAAAGAGCCATGCGCTACGCAGGGCTGAAGAAATACTTCATCCTGCGGCTCGCCCAGCGCCCTGGTGCGCTCCGGGATTTCCTCAATCTGCTCGGCCCCGACGACGATATCGCCCGCTTCGAATATCTGAAGAAATCGGCGCGCAACTTCGGTTCCATCCTGATCGGCATCGAGACCAAAGCGCCTGAGAATTTCGCCCGGCTGATCGGAAATTTCGAAGCAGCCGGCATGGGTTACGAGGATATCACCGAAAACGAGATCCTCGCCAACCTGATCATTTGACTTGGCGACAGCGATATCGCCGTGCTAAAGGCGGAGCATGGCTTCGTTCTTATCAAATATCTTTTCGATGTTCTCCGGCGGCGGCAAACCGGCGACGGAGGCGGCAGGTCCTTCGGGCGAGCCGCAGCTTTACGGCGACTGCACGATCTATGCCGAGCCGCGTAAGGAAGGTGGCCAGTATCGCCTTGCCGGCCGCATCGAAAAGAAGGTCGGCGACGAGGTGCTGGTGCGCAATTTCATCCGCGCCGATCTGTTTTCCTCCTCCGATGATGCGATCGAATGCACGGTGCGCAAGGCGCAGCAGATCATCGATCAGCATGGTTCGTCGCTCTTTGGTGACGGCGAGAAGCTTCGTCAGGTCTGAATCGGATCCGGCATAGCTCCTAAATACCGGCTGCAACTATTCCTGTGTATGACCGGTGTGCGCTCCAGCGAGCGCCTTCTCACTCACGCAATCTTAAAGGATTGCGGTGAAAGGTATCGCCTGCAGAATTTGCAGGACACCCCCTCGTGTTTGACTGTTTCGGACGATTGACCAGAAGATTCGCTGTCGTGATCGCCGCGCCAGCCGGAGGCCGAGCGTCCGGAGCCGAGGTCTCATGATGGAGACACTCAACCTCGTTCTCTTCGTCGTCGAAGCCATTGCCTATTTCGTGCTGATGGTGACGCTTCTGCATTTCCGTCATCGGCTTGGTCTCGGGGTTTTCCTGACGGCGCTGGGCGTCATGCATTTCATGGAGACCTATCTGGCGGCGGTCTTCTACGTCTCGCTGCCGTTCGGGGATGTGTCGCCGGGCTCATCCATCTTCTTCTCCGGCAAGCTGATGATGATCCTGATGCTTTACCTGCAGGAAGATGCCGCGACGGTGCGCCAACCGATCTACGGCCTGTTCCTCGGCAACCTGCTCACCGTTGCTATTGCTTGGGTGCTGCAGTTGCACCAGCCGCTGCAGATATCGACCAACCACACACCCGACGTCGATTTCCTCAAGGAGATGGGCTGGCTGATGGTCTGGGGCACGGCACTGCTCTATGTCGATTCGCTGGGCATCATCCTGCTTTACGAAAAACTCGGCGATTTCTTTCGCCGCCGCGTCGTCCTGCGCTTCCTGATCTCGGGCTTCGTGCTGCTGACCTTCGACCAGATCGGCTTCTTCGCCGCACTGCATTACTTCCTGGATGTGCCGATCGCCGCATTCTGGGGCGGATGGAAGGCGAAAATGCTTGCCGTCTGCCTCTACGCGGCGATGTTCGCGTTCTATGAATATTGTATTCGTCGCGTCGGTGCGGGCGGGTCCGTACGCTCCATCAGCGACGTGTTCGGCGACCTGACGTTCCGCGAGCGTTACAACGATCTTCTGGAGCGCACCGGCCGCGACATGCTCACTGGCGTCTATGATCGGACGCGCATGGAAATGGAAGCGCCGCTGATGCTGCTCGAGGCACTGAAGCAGGGGTCATTCGCCACCGTCCTCATTATCGACGCCGATCACTTCAAGGATGTCAATGACGGCTACGGCCATCTCCAGGGCGACGAGGTGCTGAAGGCGATCGCCGCCCGATTGGGCACGACGTTGCGCTCGAGTGATCGTGTCTTCCGCTTCGGCGGCGAGGAATTCGTGGCCGTCTGTCCAGGCACCGATCACGAAGAAGGTCTGCTGCTTGCCGAGCGCCTGCGCTGGACGATCGCAACCAGCGTCAAGACGCCGGATGACAGGCCGATCACGGTCAGCATCGGCGTTGCGACTGCCGACGAGGACGGCGTCGATTTCACCGCCGTGCTGACGGCTGCCGACGGCAGGCTCTACGCGGCCAAGAAGAGCGGCCGCAACTGCGTCGTCGGCCGCTCCGGTGTGGTGAAACTCAGTTAGCCCGTGGCTCTGGCATCCAGACCATGCTCTGTGTCTTGCTCCTGCTTGCCGTCCTGAATTTGGCAATTGTCCTATTTCGTGTTGCCCACCGTGCAACGCAAGAACGAAAGAAAGCGTCCGTAGGAGACAATAGCGACGGGACGGGCTTAGGCGTAATTTCGCGTCACTGGCGAGCAAGGTTACGGGAGCGGACGAAGGAGAAAGACGTCGCAAGGCGATCATGGCCTTCGCGATGATGGCCGGCGGCGTCGGCCTTGCCGGGATTTCGTCCGATGAAGAACTCTCGGCCGAAATCCTGGCGAGGTCCGGGGTCTCGCCGCCGATATCAACAAATGAAAAACGGCCGGTAAAAGCCGGCCGTTCCATCGAGCGTCGAAGAGCCGATCAGGCGGCCAGTGCGATTTCCTGGACGCGCGACTTGGCGGCGTCGATGGCCTTTTCGGCAGCTTCCGGACCGAAGGCCAGACCTTCGACATAGATGGTCTCGATATCGCTGATGCCGAGGAAGCCGAGAACCGACTTCAGGTACGGCACGGCATGGTTCAAGGCGGCGGCCGGGCCCTGCGAGTAGACGCCACCCGAGGCGAGCACCACATAGACCTTCTTGCCGGTTGCGAGGCCGACCGGGCCGCTTTCGGTGTACTTGAAGGTCAGGCCGGCGCGAGCGACGTTGTCGATCCAGGTCTTCAGCGACGAATAGATGTTGAAATTGATGAGGCCGGTGCTGATGACGATCTTGTCGGCGGCGAGCAGTTCGTTGACAAGCTCGTCGGAGGTCTTGACGGCCGCGGCTTCCTCAGCGGTGCGGGCCTCGGCTGGCTTGCGGATCGCGCCGGTGAAGAGGTCATCGATGTGCGGCAGCGGGTTGGCGGCAAGGTCGCGGCGAACGACGACGCTGCCCGGGTTCTGGCTTTTCAGCTTTTCGGCGAGATCGACGGCGATCGGCGTCGAGAGCGATTCGGCACGCGGGCTGGACGTCAGAAGAAGGATGGACGACATGGTGCATTTCCTTTCGAATGGGATTTGACGGCCCCTTGCTGGGAGGTGAGCCGCAGTCTCGATGAGGAAAATAGGTCTGGCCTGCTATCGAAAAAACGGTGATAATGTCGATCGAAACTATCGATGGAATGGATAGAAGATGCTGCCGAACCCGACTCTGGACCAATTGCAGGTGTTTTTGACCGTTGCCGAGACCGGCAGCTTTTCGGCCGCCTCGCGGGCGCTGAACCGTGCACAGTCAGTCGTGAGCTATACTATCGCCAATCTCGAAGCGCAGCTCGAAGTGCCGCTTTTCGAGCGCTTCGGCGCACGCCAGCCAAAGCTGACGGAGGCGGGCAAGGCGATGCTGGAGGATGCGCGGCGCATTCTCGGCGACCTGCAGGTTATGCGGGCGCGCGTCAAGAGCCTGAGGGAAGGGCTCGAAGCGGAGGTTTCCGTCGCCATCAGCGTCATGGTGCCTTCGCGAGCCCTGGTGGAGGTTCTGCGCGAATTTCGCGAGATGTTTCCATCCGTTTCGTTGAGCCTCAACGTCGGCGAGCTCGGAATGGTCATGGATCTCGTCCTGAGCGGCAAGGCGACCGTCGGAATTGGTGGCGCGGTCGTCAAGCAGGACGATTCGATCGTCACGGAACGGATCGGTCATTCCTTCATGTTGCCCGTTGCCGCGCGCAACCACCCGCTTGCCGGGATCGGTCGGCCGCTGACGCTGGGCGACGTGCGCGAGGAAGTGCAACTCGTCGTCACCGATGCGTCGGGCCGGACGAAGGGGCGCGATTTCAACGTTCTGTCCTACAAGACATGGCGCGTCAGCGATATTGCAACGAAGCACCAGCTCATCAAGGCCGGCCTTGGCTGGGGCGGCCTTCCGGCTTCTGTGATCCATGACGATCTCGTCAGTGGCACGCTCGTCCATCTCGATCTGGATGCCTACGAACAGGGGGAGTATCCGATATATTCGGTGCGCCAACTCGCTAACCCGCCCGGACCAGCCGCCACCTGGATGATCGACGCATTCCGCACGCGGCTTTCCGCCTGCCCGAGCCAGGCCGATTTCCATGCTCGGATGGCGGAACTGTCTGAACCCGCTACGCCGCTTGCGGCAGAATGACGAAGGCGCGGGTGCCGCGCCTTCGCTGATATTGTCTTCAATTTAGAGCGGTTCCGCTTTTCCTGGAAATTGCTCTAAAGAACCAGCCTGAACTTCGAGAAACCGTCGGCCCCTTCGCCGGCATCCTCGATCTTCACGCTTTTGACCTCGGCGAGGAACTGCTTCGCCTTCGGGCCGCTTTCGAAGGTTGCGGTCGTACCCGGGAGCGGCTTGAAGGTCCAGTTTGCGTCGGCCGACGGATTGATCGTGCCCTGATCATGGATATAGCGGACGATGACGTCGCGGTTGGTATCAGGCGCCTGGAAGATTACCTTGTCCGCCTTGATCTCAGGGAAATTGCCGCCGCCGCCGGCGCGGTAGTTGTTCGAGACGACGACGAACTTCTGAGCCGGATCGATCGGCTTGCCGTTGAAGGCCAGGTTCTGGATGCGGTTGGCGTCCGGATGGATCGGTTTGCCTGATGAATCATATTTCGGCGGCTGCGACAGGTCGATCTGGTAGGTGACGCCGTCGATCACGTCGAAATTGTAGGACGGGAAATCGGTGTTGAGAAGCGCCGCATCCTTCGAGCCGGCCTCGATGTGATTGAACATGCCGGCCGACATTTCGAGCCAGTTCTTCACCTGGGCGCCGGTGACGGCAACGGCCTGCACCGTGTTCGGGTAGAGATAGAGGTCGGCGACGTTCTTGATGGCGATGTCGCCGGCCGGAACGTCGGTGTAATAGTCGGCGCCACCGCGACCGCCGGCCTTGAAGGGGGCCGCCGCCGAAAGCACCGGCAGGTCCTTGAACTCGGTATCGGCGAGCATCTGCCTGATGTACCAGGTCTGGGCCTGGCTGACGACCTGCACTGAGGGATCGTCGGCAACCAGCGCGAAATAGGAATAGAGCGGCGCGGACGTCTTGCCGACCGGGGTGCGGACATAGGCAAGTGTCGCCTCGTGCTCGGCCTTGGCGGCTTCGATCACGTCCTTCTTGTCGGCGTAGTCGGCAACCACCTTCTTCTTGTCGTCGCGATGATAGATCGGCCGTGCTTCCGAGGTGAAATCGACGATCTTCCAGCTGTTGCCGTCCTTTTCGAGCAGCAGGTCGATAAGACCGAGATGCGAGCCCCAGAAGCCGGCCATCACGGCGGGCTTGCCGTGCAGCGTGCCCTTGACGGGGTCGGCATTGGCCACGCCGTCCCAGCTCTTCGGGCCGGGGAAGACGAGATGCTGGTGGCCGGTGAAGATCGCGTCGATCCCGTCGACGGCGGCGAGATGCAACGAGGCGTTCTCCATCCTTTCGGACGGTGCGCTGCCGTCGATGCCGGAATGCGAGAGCGCAATGACGATATCGGCGCCGGCTTCCTTCATGGCGGGAACCCAGGCCTTGGCGGCCTCGACGATATCACGCGTCTGCGCCTTGCCTTCGAGGTTCTTGATGTCCCAGAGCATGATCTGCGGCGGTACGAAGCCGATGAAGCCGATCTTGACGGGGCTCTCATTGCCGGCGCCGTCTTTGATCTGCTTTTCCAGAATGATGTAGGGCTTGAAGAAGAGATCGTCCTGCTTCGGGTCCGAGGCGAGCTGACCCTTGGTGAGGTTGGCGCAGACGAAGGGGAAGTTCGCGCCTGCTAGGACCTTGAACATGAAGTCGAGGCCGTAGTTGAACTCATGATTGCCGAGCGTGCCCACCGTATAGCCGAGCGTGTTCATCGCCTTGATCACCGGATGGACGTCGCCGTCCTTCATGCCGTGCTGATAGGCCATGTAGTCGCCCATTGGATTGCCCTGCAGCACGTCGCCATTGTCGATCAGCAGCGAGTTGACGGCCTCTGCACGGATCGTGTCGATGATCGTCCCGGTGCGCGACAGGCCCATCGTGTCGTTCGGCTTGTCGGCATAATAGTCATAGGGGAAGACGTTGACGTGAATGTCGGTCGTTTCCATGAGCCTCAGATGCGCCTGGTTGGCGCTGGCGCGGGCGCTAAAAGGGTGCAGCAGCACCAGCGCGGAAGTGGCGGCGAGGCCGCCGAGCAGGGAACGGCGGCTCATCACGCCAACATCGAAAATGGAAGACATGGAAACTCTCCTTTAAAGATCATGCATCGTCCGGCCCGTCAGAGTTAGGACGATTTGGCGAGGAGTACACTGCGAAAATGACAGGACGTCAAAACAATCCGCCGGAAAAGCGTCATGGCTCCAAAATGCAATTTATAGTGCAGTCACCCGGTGCCAGGCTGCCGCAAACGCAAGGCGCGGTCATCCTCGGCGCCAGTGTCAACCGCAGCCGCTGGAGCGATCTCAGCCGCTCCTTCGACGCAAAGGCCGGGCAACCTTACGAGTTTGGCGTCGATGTTGTTAACTGAGGCGTCCGCTCGACGTTGACGGCGGTTCTAACCAGCGGGCGTACTGCCAGTACCGGCCGCATCTCCTTATGGAAAAAGCGGAAATAGGAGGAGATCTGCGCCCGCGCATTCGAATTCACGTCGAACTGGATGCCGACGCGGCCATTGTGCTTCCAGCGGATGATGCCTTCGAGCAGCCCGAGGTTTTCGGCCTCGATGCGCACTTTGCTGCCGGAAGCGGCGTGGAGCGGCCCCTTCATCTCCAGGGCCGCACCGGTAGGCGATAGGTTGAGGATGCGGGCATCCACCTGGCTGTTCAGGTATTTGACATGGCCGAACACGCGGCAGTTTTTCCGGTCGGCCTTCCGGGCCGTGATTTTCAAGTTGCGGGTCATACTGTCTCCCTTGGTATTGCCGGGGAGCATAGCGCCGGAAAATTGAAATGGTTTTAGAGGCTTGGCTAAAATTGCAGTGAAACGTCAATTGGCAGCCGTGGCTCTGCGTCCCACCACATGTTCGCGCCAGACCGTAAAGATGCCGGCGGCGACCACGATCGCCGAGCCGACGATCATGTTGAAGCTGAGCGTTTCGCCATAGATCACCATGCCGAAGATAGAAGCGTAGACAAGTGACAGATAGGTCAGCGGCTGGACGGCGGCGGCATCGAGAACATCGTAGGCGCGGATCAGGAAATAATGGCTGGAAATGCTGGTCATGCAGACGAGCGCCATCCAGCCCCAGTCGCCCGGCGCCATCCAGCTCCAGTAGAACGGTCCGATGAGCGTCATCGTGACGCCGCCGACGACGCCGGTATAGAAGAAGCTGGTCATCGACGAATCGTCGCGGCTGACCAGACGGGTGGCGATGACGTAGAAGGCGAAGTTGAAGCAGGAAATGACGGCGAGAAGCAGCTTCACGTCGAAAAATTCGCCTTCCGGCTTCAGGATCAGCAGCACCCCGAACAGTCCGGCGCCGATCGCTGACCACCGCCGCCAGCCGACCCGCTCGCCGAGGATCGGCATCGCCAGCAGCGCGATCAGGATCGGCGTTGCGGAAAAGATCGCCTGTGAACGGGCAAGGCCGATTACGGCAAAGCAGGTGATGGCCAGAACCACCTGGACTGCAAGCAGAACGCCGCGCGTCACCTGCAGGAAGGGGCGTTTGGTGCGGGCCGTCGCCTTGATACCGCCGCGCATCTTCGACGCGAGGATGATCGTGAAAACCGCAAAGGCCCAATAGCGGATCATCGTCACGAAGATCGGCGGATAGGCCGTCGCCAGATGTTTCGAGATGGCGTCCTGCAGTGAAAAGATGGTGAGCGCCAGCAGAACGAAAATATAGCCTTGGGTCTTCGAAGTCATGACGTGCCAATGAGCGGGAAACGCCCGCGAGCGTGAAAAGTCTGGGCAGGCTTTCGGCGAAGATGCAAGGCCTCAAAGCCCGACATTCGGCTTGTCGATGATTTCTCTGAGCGCGAAGCTGGAATTGATCTTGACGACGTGGGGCAGGGCCGACAGCCAGTCGCGGTGGATCCGCTCATAGTCCTCGAGGTCGCGGGCGGCAACGCGCAAGATATAGTCGTATTCGCCCGACATCAGGTAACAGACGAGCACGTTCGGGCAGAGCTTCACTGCTGCCTCGAATTCCGCCAGCGTCTTGGCGAACTGGCCGGAGAGCGAGATATGCACGATGGCGATCATCTTGTAGTCGAGCGCCTTGTGTGAAAGCCGCGCATGGTAGCCGCCGATGACGCCGCTTCTTTCCAAGATGTCGAGCCGGCGCGAACAGGCCGAAGGCGACAATCCGATCCTTTCGGCAAGCTCGGCATTGGTGATGCGGGCATTGGTCTGCAATGCCCGCAGAATCGCAAGATCGATGGTGTCGAGATCAGCCATTCGAAGAACCTTCGAAAAAGATAGGATGAATGCAATAATCGCCGAAAAATCGCGTCTCCGCAAATCGTCTTTGCAAGGACATTTCACTGTCTTGATGGTTGGATTCCTCATCTGAAAAATCCGCGGCCGCGGAGATAAAATGAGAGGAACGCGCATGCGTGTCGGTTGCCCGAAGGAAATCAAGAATCATGAATATCGCGTCGGCCTGACGCCGGCTTCGGTGCGAGAATATGTTGCCCACGGCCACGAGGTCTGGGTGGAGACCAAGGCAGGCGTCGGTATCGGCGCTGATGATGCTGCCTATGCCGCGGCTGGCGCGAAGATCGCCGCCTCCGCCAAGGATATCTTCGAAAAGTGCGACATGATCGTCAAGGTGAAGGAGCCGCAGCCTGGCGAATGGGCGCAGCTTCGTGACGGCCAGCTTCTCTACACCTATCTGCATCTTGCGCCGGATCCCGAACAGACCAAGGGTCTCATCGCCTCCGGCGTCACCGCGATCGCCTATGAGACGGTGACTGACGAGCGCGGCGGCCTGCCGTTGCTGGCGCCGATGTCGGAGGTCGCCGGACGCCTGTCGATCCAGGCGGGAGCGACCGCGCTGCAGAAGGCCAATGGCGGCCTCGGCGTCCTGCTCGGCGGCGTACCCGGCGTGTTGCCGGCCAAGGTCGCAGTCATCGGCGGCGGCGTCGTCGGCCTGCATGCCGCCAGGATGGCCGCCGGCCTCGGAGCCGATGTCAGCATCCTCGACAAGTCGCTGCCGCGCCTGCGCCAGCTTGACGATATCTTCGCAGGCCGCATTCACACCCGTTATTCCAGCATCCAGGCGCTGGAGGAGGAAGTCTTCTCGGCCGATCTCATTATCGGCGCCGTGCTGATTCCAGGCGCTGCCGCTCCGAAGCTCGTCACCCGCGAGATGCTTTCCGGCATGAAGAAGGGCTCCGTCATCGTCGACGTCGCCATCGACCAGGGCGGCTGCTTCGAGACCTCGCATGCGACGACCCATTCCGATCCGACTTACGAAGTCGACGGCGTCGTGCATTATTGCGTTGCCAATATGCCGGGCGCTGTACCGGTCACCTCGGCGCACGCGCTCAACAACGCCACGTTGGTTCATGGCCTGGCGCTTGCCGACCGCGGCCTGCGCGCCATTGCCGAAGACAGGCATCTGAGGAACGGCCTCAACGTGCACAAGGGTCGCATCACCAGCAAGCCGGTCGCCGAAGCGCTAGGCTACGAGGCCTTCGCGCCGGAGAGCGTGCTGAACGTAGCGTAAGTACCTGGCTATAGGTCAGAAGGCGCCGTTCTCCGCTAGGGCCGGCGCCTTTACCTTGTCGATCCGGCACTGGAAACAGTTGTTGCGTGCAGAGCGCACATGCACATAGGCGATATCAGGCCGGGCCAGCAGCTCCTCGCCATAGGCTGGAATATCGCCGATCTCAGTCACCGCGCCGGTGCCGTAGACGATGCGGTCGTTCTCGCTATAGCCGCGGACGATGAAGTCGCGGCTCGTCGTCAACACCGGCGGTATGATCTCTTCGGCGCCGTAGCGTGCGCAACGCTGCTTGTGCAGGAAGACCGGGCCGGTTTCGGCATAGGGCTGCAGCTCCGGGAAGGGCCGGTAGGCGAAGACCAGCAACTCCTCGCCGGCATCGATATTCTGAAGGCAATGGCGGCAGGGATGACCGGGACCATCGGAGACGATCGTCTCGGGCAGTCTGTCATAGGCGTCGCGGCCGCCGCTCCAGAGGCGTTCGGCGTCGGTCGTCGGCATGGCAACAAAACGAATGGCGGTCATGATAGATCTCCTTTGTATTGCCATGAAATGCACCTGGACGAGCGCGCGAGCCACCCGATTCTTGCCTGCTTCTCGATATGAGATCGCCGAAGAGCGAAAATCCAGGTATCTTCTGTCCGAACGCTGCAGGCGAAAGGAGAAGCCCCTTGGCCGACGTCGATCTCGCGCTGCTGGCGCAACAGAATGCGGAAATACTGGAAGAGCTCAGGGCTCTGCGGCGGGAAGTGGCGGAACTGAAGGAACAGTCGGGCCGCACGCTCGATTTCGAGCGCCGCAACGACCCGCGCCGCCCGAACAGCCTGACGCAGCGTTAGTCGTCTCCACTTACGTCGGGAAAAAGCCGTCAGCTTTTCCGCGCAATCTCCAGAAGCTCCTTGTCGCTGAGAGGCCGGACGATGCCGGTGCCGGTCGAGACGGGGGAGAAGCCGTACATCTGGTAGAGCTGCAGCGCGCGCGGATGGTCGAGATTGTTGGTGGTGGTTGTGACCCGCTTCGGATTGAGCGACCAGATGGCATAGAGCGCCTGCAGCAGGAACCATTTGCCGATGCCCAGACCGAGCGCATGTTCGATCAGCCCGAAATGGCTGAGCTCGATCATATCCTCGTCTTCGCAGAAATATTCGTAGAAGCCGGCGGGCGCGCCGTTCACGTAGAGAACGCTGATATTGTTGCGCTTGTCGTTCAGTGTCTCGGCAAGCTGCTCGTCGCTCATGCGCAACCGATCCACCCATTGCCATCGCGCACCCACCTGCCGGTAGAGATACCGGTAGAAGGGCAATGGGATCTCGGGAGCGCGCATGATCGCCGTCTGGATATTGACGGGCACCGGCATGCTCGCCTTCGGCGGCGCCGTCATTTCGAGCCGGGTGATGTGAGCTTTCAGCGAAGCGGGTGTCTTCCCCATGGCGATCAGGCTTTGACCGGCGTCGGCGGACCGGTGACGATGGGCGTATCGTCACGGCTGCCCCATTCGCTCCACGAGCCGTCATAAAGCTTGTTATCCTGATGGCCGAGCGATTCCAGCGCCAGCGTGATGATCGCGGCGGTGATTCCCGAGCCGCAGGAGGTGACGACAGGCTTGGAAAGATCGATGCCGGCATCCTCGATCGTCTGCTTGAGTTCGGGCAGCGACTTGAAACGGCCCTGGCTGGCAAAGACGCCGGAGGGCAGGCTGCGGGCGCCGGGCATATGGCCGGAACGCATGCCGGCGCGCGGCTCGGGTTCGACGGCTGCGAAGCGGCCGGCGCTGCGGGCATCGGCGATCTGCATCGCGCCACTGGAGACGATATCGCGCATCCTATCGAGCGTCACCACGCGGCTTTCGTCGAAATTCGGCGTAAAGGTCGCCGATGCAAGATTGGGTGCTGCGGTTTCCAGCGGACGGCCCTCGGCCTTCCATCCGTCGAGACCGCCATCGAGCACGAAGACGTTTTTCGCGCCCATCACCCGGAACAGCCACCAGACGCGCGGCGAGGCGAACAGGCCGATACCGTCATAGACGACGATCCGATCATTCTCGCTGATGCCGAGCCGACCGACTTCGGCGGCGAAATAATCGGGCGAGGGGATCGTGTGCGGCAGCGATGTGGAATGGTCGGCGATCTTGTCCTGATCGAAGCGGATGGCGCCGGGAATATGGCCGGCCGCATATTCGGCATCGGCATCGCGCTTCTGCGCCGGCAGATAGAAGGAGGCGTCCAGCACGCGCAGGTCGGCTTTGCCGAGCTCGGACTGCAGCCAGTCGGCCGAAACGACGAAACGGCTCTTGGTCTCACTCATGATGGTCTCCCTTGATGGTCAGGCTTCGTCGCCGGGCGTGCCGAAGCGGATGCGGAAGCGCCGGTTCTCTTTGCCCTTCTTCTCGATTTTGGCGATATGGATCTGGCCGACTTCCTGAGTCTCGGAAACATGTGTGCCGCCGCAGGGTTGGCTGTCAATCGAGGAGTTCTCGCCGATGCAGACGAGGCTGACGCGCCCAAGGCCCATCGGCGGGCGCACGTTCTTCGATTTGACGATGTCGGGATTGGCCACGAGCTCCTCGTCGGTGATCCATTGCAGAGTGACCGGATGGTTCTGCTCGACCAGTTCCATCAGCTTGGCCGTCACCGCGTCCTTGTCGATCGTCTCGATCATGTCGAAGTCGACGCGGCTTTCCTCCTCGCCGACAGCAGCCCCGGTGATCGGATAGGAGCAGACGACGGAAAGCAGGTGGCAGGCCGTGTGCATGCGCATCAGCCTGTAGCGGCGCGGCCAGTCGACGTGCAGCACCAGCGTCTCGCCGACCACAGGCCGCGGCTCTTTTTCGAGCGGCACATGGATGATGACATCTTTGCTTGGACCATGCTTCGTCTGGCCAAGCGCGATCTTGGTGCCGTCGGCCCGTTCGAGCAGGCCGGTGTCGCCAGGTTGGCCGCCCGATGTTGCATAGAAGCAGGTCTGGTCCAGTTCGATGCCCCCGTCTTCGTGAACGGCGGTGACGATCGCCTCGCACGTCGAGAGATAGAAGTCGTCGCGGTAGAGGGCATTGACGGGCATGGGGTCTCACACGGGCTCGTAGGGAACGTGGATATCGGGCGACTTGGCCATCCAGCCCGGAACGGGCAGTCCCTTCGACGCCAGGAAATCAGGGTTAAAGAGTTTTGACTGATAGCGATTGCCGTAATCGCAGAGGATCGTCACCACCGTGTGACCAGGTCCGAGATCCCGGGCGAGATTGACCGCGCCGGCAATGTTGATCGCTGTCGAGCCGCCGAGGCAGAGGCCCTCGTTCTCGACGAGGTCGAAGAGATAGGGAAGCGCTTCGGCATCCGGGATCCGGTAGGCATAGTCAGGCGTGAAACCCTCGAGATTGGCGGTGATGCGACCCTGGCCGATGCCCTCGGTGATCGAGGATCCCTCGGATTTCAGCGTGCCGTTCTGGTAGAATTCATAGAGTGCGGCGCCGTCGGGATCGGCGATGCCGATTTTGACGTCTGCCTTGAAAGCCTTGAGGCCGGCAGCCACTCCGGCCAGCGTGCCGCCGGAGCCGACGGAGCAGATGAAGCCGTCGACCTTGCCGTCGGTGTCTTTCCAGATTTCTCTGGCGGTCGTTTCGACATGCGCCTGACGGTTGGCGACGTTGTCGAACTGGTTTGCCCAGATCGCCCCGTTCGGCTCGGTCTTCGCCAGCTGCTCTGCCAGCCGCCCGGATACCTTCACGTAGTTGTTCGGGTTCTTGTAGGGAACGGCGGGCACTTCGACGAGTTCTGCGCCGAGCAGCTTCAGGGCGTCTTTCTTTTCCTGGCTCTGCGTTTCCGGGATGACGATGACGGTGCGATAACCGAGCGCCTTGGCGACCAGCGTCAGCCCGATGCCGGTATTGCCGGCCGTACCCTCGACGATGACGCCGCCCGGGCGAAGCAATCCCTTCCGCTCTGCGTCCCGAATGATGTAGAGCGCGGCGCGATCCTTTACCGACTGGCCGGGGTTCAGGAACTCCGCCTTGCCGAGAATGGTGCAGCCGGTCATCTCTGAGGCGCCCTTGAGTTTGATCAGGGGCGTGTTGCCGATGGCTTCGAGGACGGAAGGGTGGAAGGTCATGGAATCTGCCTCTATTCGAACTCTTACTTTAGGAACGGTCTTTTCCCTTCACAAGGCTGAGTTGGCAAGAAATGCTATTCCACGCCTCTGGCGGACACGATAAAATTTGCTTTCCTCCCCCGAAATGACGCACAGCCCGCAATCCCGTCGTGTGAGGGGTGATCCGAAGATTGACTTTCCCCGTACGGATGACGACAAAGCGAAAACGGAGCGCGGCAACAGGGCGTGACCGAAACCGACATGGTTCACGAGCAAATCGACACGATTGATGCATTGATGGCGCATTATGTTGCCGGCTCCTTGCCCGAGCCGGCGCGTGTGCTGGTCCAGGCTCATCTCGAAATGAAACCGGACAATCGCAGCCTGGTGAACAGCCTCGAGCTGCTGGCAGGCGAAGCTCTGAAAAACGCGCCCGAAGCCGCCATTGCCGATCGCGAGGGGCGGCTTGCGGCCATCTTTTCCTCTGCGTCTTCCATCCCGGCGCCACGGACGGCCGCGCGACCGGAAAACGCGCTGTTTCCGCAAGCGTTGCGCGCCCTCTTGGGTTTCGAGGCCGAGGATGTGCCCTGGCGCCGGCGGTTGCCCGGTTTTAAGGAATATTCGCTCGACATGGACGGCTGCGAGGTCAGCCTGATGTGGATCCGGCCTGGCCGCGCCTTGCCGGCGCACACCCATAAAGGCATGGAACTGATCCTCATTCTCGACGGCGCCTTCAACGATGAACGCGGCCATTTCGGTCCCGGCGACATCTCCATCGCCGACGAGATGGTCGACCACCGGCCGATTGCCGAAAAGGACAGGCCGTGCATCGCCTTTGCGGTCTCGGACGGACCGGTCAAGCTCACCGGATCCTTTCGTCAGATGATCGGCGACCTGATCGGCTGAAAGCAGCCACAATGATGTGATAGAGCCGTAAATCCGGAGGGGTTGAGGAACTTCCGGACCTGTTTTCGCATTGATCAGGCAGCCCGGAGGAACATGTCATGCGTGATTTCATTGCCCATCCCGAACATGGAATCGTCTGGCTTTCGGGCGCAAGTTCAGGCATCGGCAGGGCGCTTGCGTTAAAGCTCGCCGGCGAAGGATACAAAGTCGCCGTCACCGCCAGAAGCCACGAAAAGCTGGTCGAACTGCAAGCCGAGGCCAATGGCCTTTCGGGCAGTATCATTGTGCTCGACGGCGACGTCACCGATGCCGAGGACATGGAACATGTCATGGCCTCGATCGAATACGAGCACGGCACGCTCGCCATGGCGATCCTCAATGCCGACGTCTACCTGCCTGTTCATGCCGAGGATCTGAACCGCGCCGATTTCGAGAAGAGCTTTGCCGTCAACCTCTCCGGCGTCGTCAACTGCCTGCTGCCGGCGATCCGCCATATGAAGGCGAAAGGGCAGGGACAGATCGCCATCGTTTCCTCCGTCACCGGCTATGGCGGCTTGCCGACGGGGGCCGCCTATGGCGCGACCAAGGCGGCGCTGATCAACATGGCCGAAAGCCTGAAATTCGATCTCGACAAGATGGGCATCCGCATCCAGCTCGTCAGTCCGGGCTTCATCGATACGCCGGCGACGCGTAAAAATGCCTTTCCGATGCCGGCTCTGGTATCGGTGGAGGAGGCCGCCCGGGAGATTGCCGCCGGGTTGAAATCTCAGGCCTTCGAGATCACGTTTCCGAAGCGCTTCACCACCATGCTCAAGCTCGCACGCCTGCTCCCCTATGGCGCTTATTTCACGCTGGTGAACCGCGTGACCGGCTGGCGGGAGCGGCCGCCATTGGCGGGTCACCATCCGGTGACACCGCATGCGGCGGAATGATCAACGGCGCGAGAATACGACCTGGCGCACATCGACATTGCGGGCACGGAGGCCGGCCTCGTTTCCTCCGGCGGGTGTCGGCGACATGAAAAAGGCCGGCGTGAACCGGCCTTTTCTGAGAGCAGCAGTCTGTCGCTTAGTTGTCGTATTCGCGGCAGGCTTCGCTGATCGATGCGCCGCTCTGGCCGCCGCGCGTGTCGACACCGGACATCTGTTGCGGCATGCCGGGGCATTCCATCGTCTGCGGTCGTCCAATGCTCTGTGTCGTCATTGGATCGACCGGCGAGACAGGTACCGGACGAAAGCCGTTGTCATCGTTGGTGTAGTCGGATGAATAGGTACCCGATCTCGGATCGGTCGAGCCGCCATTCGTCGGCCCGATTGGATCGGGGTTCGACTGGGCAAAGGCTGACGACGCCATGCCGATCGCAAGCAGCGAAACGGCGATAAGGGACTTAGACATGGGATATCCTCCTTGGATTTTCATCTTGGATGACCCAGGGGTAACTGCCTGATGGAATCATTGTTCCGAAAAAACCTGCATTCAAGCCTCGCGGCATACCAGCATGGTTATGCGTAAACCTTAACGGGCGATGTCGCTGGATCGGCGCCAGCGCATGTCTTACTTGCATGCGGAGATACTAAAAAACCGTGGCATGAGGCCGCTATGTTCATCTCCTTTCGCGAAGCCGCAGAACTCGGTTTCCAGATCGTACTTGCACTCACCTTGACGATGAGTGGCATTGTGGTCTCCTCCTACGCCGTCAGGAATGACAAGGCTAAAATTTCAGCGATCGACGTCAGCCGTCCCTCGCTCTGGACTGCGGCTCCGATGCGCGTCGATCCGGCTACGCAGGCCTACCTGCGCGCCGATGCTTCGGCCGCACTGGAACTCGCCGGTGGTGCCGATGACCTGTGCAACGACCCGATCGGCCTCCGGCTTTCCTGCGACTTGATCGTCACCTCCGGTACTGCGGCTTTCTAGGCAAAGGCGATCGGGAGGCGTCATCGCCATTCCCGAAAGCTTGCAAAACCCAATGATTTGCCGTCTCATCGCGATAGCGACCACCATCCGACTCTTTCCCTGAAGGATTCAGCCTTTTGCCTATGCCGATGCCCCGCGGCTTCGAGAAGCCCTATGCCGCCTTCCTGTTCGATATGGACGGCACTATCCTCAATTCTATCCTTGCAGCCGAGCGCGTTTGGAGCGACTGGGCAAGGCGTCATGGGCTCGACGTCGCCACTTTTTTGCCGAAGATGCATGGATCGCGCGGCATTGACACGATCGCCCGGCTGAACCTGCCGGGAGTTGATCCCGAACATGAATCGAAGCTGGTGACCGAGGCCGAAATCGCCGATGTCAGCGACGTCGTGGCCATTCCCGGCGCCGCGACGTTCCTGAGCTCGCTGCCCCCGGATCGCTGGGCGATCGTCACCTCCTCGCCGTTGCGCCTTGCTCGCCGGCGGCTGGAGGCGGCAGGCCTGCCGGTGCCGAGATTCATGGTAACGGCGGAGGACGTGAAGGTCGGAAAACCCGACCCGCAATGTTATATTCTGGGCGCCGAGCGCCTCGGCGTCAGCACGCAGGATTGCCTGGTGTTCGAGGATGTCGCAGCCGGCATCACCGCGGGCGAGGCGGCGGGTGCCGATGTTATGGTTATCACGGCAACACATCACCAAAAAATAAAGACGCCGCACCCGACCCTCTCATCCTATGACGAGATCTCGGTCCGCATCTCCTCCGATCACAGGATGCTGATCGTCCCGAACGCGGCCTGAAGGTGCCCCGATCGCGTCCTGCTTGCTTTTGCGCGGTTCACTCCGCGGCTGCGGCAAGACAGCGATCGATGACGCTGCCGATTTCGCTGCGGCAGGAGCCGCAATTGGTTCCAGCGCTGGTTTCCTTGCCGACCGCCTCGACGCTGTGACATCCGCCGCGCACGGCAGCAGCGATCTGGTTGACCCCGACACTGAAGCAGGAGCAGACGGTGGCGCCTGGATCCGGCCTGCCTGCGCCGGGGCGACCCGCAACGAGCGCAAAGCGCTTCCTGAGGTCGCCATGCGAGGCGGAGAGCTGCGAGATCGCCCAGTTGCGCGCGACGGCGACGGGCTGGCGTGCCAGAAATAGCGCCGCAAGCAGGACCTCGCCATCGAAGAAGGCGAGCCTGAGGTCGCCGGATTGCCGGTCGGCATAACCAAGCGGTTCGATCTCGGCCGGAATGGCGAAAACCGCGCGGCACCAGGCCGTCCAGTCTTCGACGTTTTCGCCGAAGGCAAGCTCCAGCCGCCAGCCGCCGGCGGCTTTTGCCAGCGCCCAGTAGGCGGCGTCAGGTGTGGCAGGTTTTGTGGCGGAGACGGCGAAACCGTAATGGGTGGCGCGAAACGGCCGGACGGCGACGGCAACGTTCTTCGACGCCGGTTGACCGGAAATCGGGTCCGTTACCGGCGCGACCACGGCGTCGATCCGTGCTCTTGCGGCGAACTGGTCGTTCCAGTGCATCGGCGCAAAGATGCCGCCGCGGGCCTGGCGATCGGTGACTAGCGCCCTGACGATTACCTTGCCGTGTGGGCTGTCGATCTCGACGAGGCCCGCACTTGATATACCGGTCTCGATCGCGTCGCGCGGATGGATTTCGGCAAAGGGTTCGGCGATATGGGCGGAAAGCCGCGCGCTCTTTCCGGTTCGCGTCATCGTGTGCCACTGGTCGCGGATGCGCCCAGTATTCAGCGTAAAGGGGTACTCGGCATTGGTGCGATCCGTTGCGGGCGGTTTGACCGCGACGAAGCGCGCCTTGCGATCGGGGTGGAAGAAACCACCTTCGGCGAAGAAGCGGGTGATGCTTGGTTCTGTCCCTGCCGCCTGTGGCCACTGAAAGGGCGACAGTTCGTCATAGGCGCCGCCGCTCATGCCGGCGCGCGCGCCGATGTCGAAATCGCGGTTGCCGTTATTTTCGAAGGCGGAAAGCGCGGCGTGTTCGTCGAAGATTGCGGCCGGCGCATCAAAATCGAAGGCCTCGGCAAATCCCATGCGGCGTCCGACTTCCGCAAGCTGCCACCAGTCGGCCCTTGCATCGCCGGGGATGTCGAGAAACGGTCGTTGCCTTGAAATGCGCCGTTCGGAATTGGTGACGGTGCCGTCCTTCTCGCCCCAGCCCAGTGAGGGCAGAAGCACATCTGCGTGCCGGGTCGTATCCGTCTCTTTCAGGATGTCGGAGACGACGACGAAGGGACAGGCGGCGATCGCGCTTTCGACGCTGTCGGCATCCGGCATCGAGACGACGGGATTGGTCGCCATGATCCAGAGCGCCTTGATGCGTCCGTCGGCCACGGCTTGGAACATGTCGACCGCCTTCTGGCCGGGCTTCGCGGCGATGACGGGCGAGTTCCAGAAGCGCTGCACGCGATCCCGGTCTTCGGCATTCTCGATCGCCATATGGGCGGCAAGCATATTGGCAAGACCGCCGACCTCGCGCCCGCCCATGGCGTTCGGCTGGCCGGTCAGCGAAAACGGTCCCATGCCGGGGCGGCCGATGCGGCCGGTCGCCAGGTGGCAGTTGAGGATGGCATTGACCTTGTCGGTGCCGGAGGAGGATTGGTTGACGCCCTGGCTGTAGCAGGTCACGACCTTCGGCGTCGTCTCGAACAGGCGGAAGAACTCCCTGATCTGCATAGCCGGCAGGCCGGTCCGTTCCAGAAGATCGTTGATGTCAAGCGCGGCGGCGGCCGCAAAAGCATCGCCGAAACCTTCGGTATGGGCGCCGATATAATTCTGGTCGATTGCCGGACTGGTCGCGAGATGGGCAAGCAGTCCCATGAACAGCGCGACGTCGCCATCAGGACGGATGGCGAGATGCAGGTCGGCGATGTCGCAGGTCATCGTCCGGCGCGGATCGATGACGACGATCCGCATGTTTGGGCGCGCTGTCTTTGCGGCGGCAAGCCGCTGGTAGATGACAGGATGACACCAGGCGAGGTTGGAGCCGGTCAGGACCACCAGATCCGCAAGTTCGATATCCTCATAGGTCCCGGGCACCGTATCGGCGCCAAAGGCGCGGCGATGCCCCGCCACGGAAGACGACATGCAGAGCCTTGAATTGGTGTCGATATTGCCGGAGCCGATGAAGCCCTTCATCAGCTTGTTGGCGACATAGTAATCCTCGGTCAGCAACTGGCCGGAGACGTAGAAGGCAACGGCGTCAGGCCCGTGTTCGGCGATCGTTTCAGAAAAACGGCGGGCGACCAGATCAAGCGCCTCGTCCCAGCCGCTCCGTTCGCCTTCGATTTCGGGATGGAGAAGCCGGCCATCGAGATCGATGGTTTCGGCAAGGGCTGAACCCTTCGAGCAGAGTCGGCCGAAATTCGACGGATGCTCCGGATCTCCTTTGACGCTGACTGCGCCTGCCTCGTCGACCGAGGCGAGAACGCCGCAGCCGACACCGCAATAGGGACAGGTGGTCTTGACCTCAACCGCCATCTATTCCGCCGCCATCATCAGGCTTTCCACGGCGATGAACAGCCTGCCGTCTTCGTTCAGCACCGGTATCGTCCGGACTTCGCCTTCGTCGGCGCCGAGCGCTTTGCCGGTTTCCAGTGAGATCACCCAGTTGTGCAGCGGGCAGGTAACTGACTTGGCATGGACGATGCCCTGGGAGAGCGGGCCGCCCTTGTGCGGGCAATGATCCTCGATGGCGAAGACCTCGTTTTCGGCCGTGCGGAAGACGGCGATCTTGCCCTGCGGCGTCTTCACGCAGCGCGCCCCGCGCAGCGGGATGTCGGAGATGTCACCGATTGGATGCCAGTTTTCATTGGGCCAGTTCATGTCCATCTCCTTATTCTGCAGCCTGGGGATAGCCGATTGTCGCCATCGGCTTGAACTCATGCTTGTCCTTGCCGGAAACACGCTCCGACCAGGGATCGACCTGGGCAAATTTCTGGGAGAAGACGAAGCGGTCGTAATAGGCTTTGCGCTTTTCGGCATCGCCCATGATCTGGCGGCGAATTTCTTCCAGGCCGATGCGCTTTGCCCATTTGTAGATGCGCTCGAGATAACGGGCCTGCTCGCGATACATCTGCGTCAGGGCCACGATATGCTCCAGCGCCTCGTCCTCGGTTCGGACAAGCCCAAGGACCTCCGTGCCCTTGATGTCGAGACCGGCCGCGCCGGCGAAATGGATCTCGAAGCCGGAATCCACGCAGATCACGCCGATGTCCTTGCAGGTTGCTTCCGCGCAGTTGCGCGGGCAGCCGGAGACGGCCATCTTCAACTTGGCCGGCGTCCAGGAGCCCCACATGAACCTTTCGATCCGGATACCGAGGCCGGTGGAATCCTGCGTGCCGAATCGACACCAGTCGGAGCCGACGCAGGTCTTCACGGTGCGCAGGCCCTTGGCATAAGCCTGGCCGGAGACGAAACCGGCCTTGCCGAGATCGGCCCAGACGGCGGGCAGGTCTTCCTTCTCGATGCCGAGCAGGTCGATACGCTGGCCGCCGGTAACCTTCACCATTGGGATCTCGAACTTGTCGACGACATCGGCGATGGCGCGCAGCTCGTTCGAATTGGTGACGCCGCCCCACATGCGTGGAACGACGGAGTAGGTACCGTCCTTCTGGATGTTGGCGTGCACGCGCTCATTGATGAACCGCGACTGGTAGTCGTCGGCATATTCATCCGGCCAGTCGCAGACGAGGTAATAGTTGAGCGCCGGCCGACATTTGGCGCAGCCGCAGGAGGTCTTCCACTCGAGCTCCTGCATGACGGCAGGGATGCTTTTCAGGCCCTTGGCCTTGATCAGCCGGCGAACGTCGTCATGACCGAGTTCGGTGCAGGTGCACATCGGCTGGACCGCAGCCGGATTGTAGCTGTCGCCGAGCGTCAGCGCCATGAGTTGTTCGACGAGGCCGGTGCAGGAGCCGCAGGAGGCGGATGCCTTCGTGTGGGCGCGCACGTCGTCGAGCGACGTCAACCCCTTGCCTGAAATCGTCGAGGTAATTTTGCCCTTGCATACGCCGTTGCAGCCACAAATCTCCGCGTCATCCGGCAAGGCTGCAACGGCCGCCATAGGGTCCAGCGGCGACCCTCCCTGATAGGCCTGTCCGAAGATCAGCGTCTCGCGCATCTCCGAAATATCGGTTGCCTTCTTTTTCAGGTCATTGAACCAGGCGCCGTCGGCGGTCTCGCCGTAAAGCACAGTGCCGATGATCTTGTTGTCTTTCAGCACCAAGCGCTTGTAGACGCCGGCGCTGGCATCGCGCAGCACGATCTCCTCGCGGTCGTCGCCGTCGGCGAAATCGCCGAGTGAATAAAGCTCGATGCCGGTGACCTTGAGCTTGGTCGGCGTATCCGCATGAACGAAGGAAGGCGAGCGATCGCCGGAGAGATGCGAGGCGGCGATACGGGCCATTTCATAGAGCGGCGCAACAAGGCCATAGACCATGCCGCCGACTTCGGCGCACTCGCCGAGTGCAAGAATATCGCCATCCGAGGTCTGCATGCCGGAATCGACGACGATGCCGCGGTTGACGGCAAGGCCGGCGTCTTTCGCCAGACCGACGCTGGGGCGAATGCCGACGGCCATCACGACCAGCGTTGCCGGGATGATGCGGCCGTCGTCAAGTTCGATGCCCTCGACCTTGCCATTCCCGACGATCGCCTTGGTATTGGCCTTGCAGATGACCTTGATGCCGCGCTCCTCGACTGCCTTCTGCAGCAGATAGCCGGCGGCGGGGTCGAGCTGGCGCTCCATCAGTGTCGGCATGACATGCAGCACGGTGACGTCCATGCCGCGCTGGGCAAGGCCGGCCGCTGCTTCGAGGCCAAGCAGGCCGCCGCCGATGACGACAGCCTTTTCGCGCGACTGAGCGGCAAGCAGCATCGCCTGCACGTCGTCGAGATCGCGATAGGTGATGACGCCGGGCAGATCCTTGCCGGGAACGGGAATGATGAAGGGCACGGAACCGGTTGCGATCACCAGCTTGTCGTAGCTTTCGGTGACGCCGTGGTCGGAGGTCACGGTCTTTGCGGCGCGATCGATGTTGACGATCTTGTGGCCCTTGTAGAGCATGATGCCATGCTTGATGTACCAGCCGTCGCCGTGAATGATGATCTGCTCGTAGTCCTTTTCTCCTGAGAGAACCGGCGACAGCATGATGCGGTCGTAATTGACGCGCGGCTCGGCATTGAAGATCGTAACTTCATAGCGACCCGGCGCCTGCTCGAAGAGGTGCTCCAGCATGCGCCCGGGCGCCATGCCATTGCCGATGATGACAAGTTTTTCGGTCATATTTCCAGGTCCTTGGATCAGGTTGCAGCCACGGGCGCCGAGTGCCCTTGGCGCGACAGTTGCTTGACGGACAGGTGCATCCAGATGAGAGAGATCACAACGATTGCAAAGAGCAGCAGGAAACAGCTGGACCAAAGGCCGGTCATGTCCTTGAGGAGGCCAAAGGCGATCGGAAGGATGAAGCCGCCAAGACCGCCCATCATCCCGACGATGCCGCCGACGGCGCCGACGTTTTCGGGGTAGTAGGCCGGAATGTGCTTGTAGACGGCAGCCTTGCCGAGGCTCATGAAGAATCCGAGCACGAAGATGACGACGATGAAGATGACGGGGGTGATGCCGAACGCGGGACTCGTCCCGGTCCCAGAAGCAGCCGGCAGCGAAAGAATGAGGGTGGCGACGGCCGACACGGCAAGCATCGTGTACATCACACTGCGGGCGCCTTTCTTGTCCGACAGTACGCCGCCGAAGGCGCGGAAGATGCTGCCCGGGATGGAGTAGGCGGCCGCGATCATGCCGGCAGTTTCCAGGTTGAAGCCATAGACGCCGACCAGGTAGCGCGGCAGCCACAGCGACAGGGCGACGAAGCCTCCGAAGGCGAAGAAATAGTAGAGCGAAAAGCGCCAGACCTGAACGTTCTGCAGCGGCGCGAATTCCTCGGCAAAACTCTTGGTGGCGGCGCGGCGTTCGCGGCGGAGACGGTAGGCCGGATCATCGGTCGTGGTGAACCAGAAGACGATTGCCATCAGTGCCAGACAGACGGCCCAGATCTCGGCAACCGCCTGCCAGCCCCATGCGAGCAACACGAAGGGGGCGGCGAATTTGGTCACAGCCGCGCCGACATTGCCGGCACCGAAGATGCCGAGCGCGGTTCCCTGCTTTTCCGCCGGGAAGAAAGGCGAGACATAGGCGACACCGACCGCAAAGGAGCCGCCGGCGAGGCCGACGCCGAGCCCGGCGATCAACATTTGGGTATAAGTCTGGGCGTAGGAGAGCAGGAAGGTCGCCAATGCGGCGGCCAGCATGGTGAGCGTGTAAACGAGACGGCCGCCGTAGCGCCCGGTCCAGATGCCAAGAACGATGCGCACGAGCGAACCGGTAAGGACGGGGGTGCCGACCAGCAATCCGAACTCGGCCTCGTTCAGCCCGAGATCCTGCTTGATGCGAATGCCGATGATCGCGAAGATCGTCCACACGGCAAAACAGAGGGTGAAGGCTACAGTGGAGATCCACAATGCCTTGGCTGGTTCGCCGGCCGACATGGGTTGTGCTTTCTCGATGACAGACATAACTTCTCCGGGGCCCGACAAGGTCGTGCCGATCCATCGCTGAGGGTTAAAACAAAAAGCCGCTGGTCAGGACGCGCATACACGAGGTGCGCGAAATATCCTGATCAGCGGCTTTGCTGGTGGCGCCCGCCGTTGGACGCCGAATATGTGGCCTTCTGGCCCATTTGCCTGGACGCAATCCTTAGGCCAGATTGCTCAGATTAAAACCTACCTCTTCAATCTGAAGAGTAATCTCTGTGTCTTCCGTGAGCGTCTATTGCCCACTCTTGCTGCGCTGATCGCCATTGACCGATGCAATAATGGCGATGCAAACTGCGTGCCAGTTTGGTGTCCATCATGCAAGCCACTGAATATAAATGACGTTTTATGAAATACGTCGGCTGCTTGTTTTTCGGGCCGCCGCCCAGCCATGCAAATAATTTGTGCGCTTGTCGTGAGGCGGGCAGATGCGTGCTGGCGTTTTGTGCAGGCCGGCATCGGTTAGACCTCGTCGTTACAAACGAAGGGGAGAGCGCTTTTGACGGCAAAACCTGCGACATAGTCCGGCAGCCTCGCGGGGTCGAAGACGTGGCCGTCCATGAAACGGTCGCCCTCGTCACCGCCTTCGATGCGGATATCGGCATCTTCGGGTGCGTTGTCGTCACCGAGAGCCGTGCGATAGAGATCCGGGCGGTAGGCGGATGCTGCGGCCCTTGCCATGTTAAGGCTGACCTCGGCCTGTCCCCAGCGGATCATCTGGCTGTAAATCCACAGCGCATGGCTTGGCCGGGGATAATTGGCGAAGCCGGAATGGAACATGAAATAATCGGTGATGATGCGGCGGTTGCCTTTTGCGTCGAGGCTGAATTCGCCGGCGAGTACACGGCGAATGATCTCGACGGGGGCAGCGATATAGCGCGGGTCGGCAAGAGCTGCTGCCAGCGCGTCGTGATTTTCCGGCCGGTCGCACCAGCGGGCTGCCGCGTCGAGTGCCACGATCAGCCGGGAAATGGTTTCCGGATGGCTTTCCGCCCAGTCCGGCCGCATGCCGATTACCTTTTCCGGCGCCGACGGCCAGATGTCCTGCTTGGCGGCGACGATGCGGCCGACGCCGCGCTCCGAAGCGACCATGTTCCACGGCGCGCCGACGCAGAAACCGTCGATCGCACCGGCTGCCAGAGCATCCGAAGTCATGGGCGGCGGCACCACGACAAGCTTGACGTCCTTGTCGGGATCGATGCCGCCGGCTGCCAGCCAGTAGCGGAATTCGTAATTGTGCGAGGAGAAGGGATAGGTGACCCCGAAAGTCGGCAGCGGCTCGCCGCGCGCCCTCATTGCCGCCAATGTTTTTGCCAGGGCGCGGGCATTGTCGAGCGCGCTTGCCGTTTCCTGCAATCCCGCGTCATCCCGCATCCTGTCGAAGAGCCGCGTCGACAGCGTAATCGCATTGCCGCCGCGCCCCAGCGAAAACGGCGTGATCGTCGGCGAGGGATTGGAGCCGAGACCGAGCATGGAGGCCACCGGCATCGGCGACAGCATGTGGGCAATGTCGAACTGGCGGAATGCCAGGCGGTCGCGCACATTCGCCCAGGAGACGTCCTTGACGAGATCGAGCGTCAGGCCTTCCTTCCGCGCGAAGCCGAATTCCGCCGCCGCAATCAGCACCGATGCATCGACGAGCGGAATGAAACCGGCCCGCAGTACTTTCGGCCCTTCGTTGTTCACCCGCACGGGCGAGGGCATGTCGCCGCCGGAGTTGGAGGTCGTTGTCATCATATCCACTCCGGTTTCCTCCGGAAATTCATCAGGTCGGCCATTACATCAACAGCCCCGCGGCAGTGACGACGCTCTGGGCGATTTCCGACATCTTCTTCTTTTCGTTCATCGCTGTCTGGCGCAGCAGGGCGAAAGCCTCTTCCTCCGACAGGCCGCGCATCTTCATCAATATGCCCTTGGCGCGCTCGATGAGCTTGCGTTCCTCGAGCGCGGAGCGGGCATCGGCAAGCTCCCGCCGTAGGCGGTTGAAGGCATTGAAGCGGCTGACGGCCATGTCGAGGATTGGTTTGACGCGTTCCTTCTTCAATCCGTCGACGATATAGGCCGAGACCCCGGCATCGACAGCTGCCTCGATCGAGGCTGTGTCGGAGCGATCGACGAACATGGCGATCGGGCGGCTGACCGTGCGCGTCAGCTGGAACAGATGCTCCATCATGTCGCGGTTGGGATTCTCGATATCGATGATGATCACGTCGGGCATCAGCGTTTCGATGATTCGCGCGATGCCATTGACCTCATGGACCACGGTGACGCGCGTATGCCCTGCCTCGCGCAGTCCTTCTTCGATGATGGAGGCGCGAATGGCATTTTCGTCGATCACCAGAATTGTCAGATCGAGATGCGTCATTGTTCTATTCATGACGCACTGCAGCAATTTTGGCAAGCGCGCCAGCCTGATAAGTGTGCAAAAACTAAGTATGCACAATATATGATCAGATCGCCGTGCTTTCGCGCGGAATCAAGGCAAAGCCGAGGTCGATCTGCTCGGACCTCGATACCACGGAGGAATTCAACGCGGCAAGCACCCTTTCGGCCGCGAGTTTTCCGGTTTCGAAACGCCTAGTCGCGATCGAGGAGAGGGAGGGTGCGGCGCAGGCGGCGAATTCCAGGTCGTGAAATCCGATGATCGAGATGTCATCGGGCACACGGATGCCGCGTTTGCGGCATTCCTGCATGGCACCGAGCGCCAGATTGTCGTCAGTGCAGAAGATCGCCTCTGGCACGTCGCCACGTTCATGCGTCATGGCGAAGAGGTCGGAGCCGAGTGCCACGTAGCTATGGCGTGGCCTCTCGGCGATGATCTCCAGATTCAGCAGTTCCGCCTCCTGCATCGCCAGCCGGTAGCCGTCGAAACGCGACTGGGCGCGGTGGTCGAGATTGCCGGTCAGGAAGGCGATCCGGCGGAAACCCCGTTCGATCAGGTGCTGCGTCGCCGTCTGCCCGGCATGCTCCTGCGACATGCCGATGTTGAGGTCGATCGGGTTTGGAGAAAGCTCGAAGGTCTCGACAACGGGCAGACGAGCCTTGGCGAGAAGCTGACGCGAGAGCGGCGTGTGATGAGTGCCGGCGATGATGATCGCCTCCACCCTTTGCCCGAGTAATGCCTTGATGGCGTTTTCCTCCTCGATCTCGGAATAGCGGCTGTTGACGACGATCACCTGGAAGCCGGCGGCGACCAGCACCTCGTGAAGCGCAAACAGATATTCCGCGAAGATAACGTTGTAGAGGGTCGGAACGATGACGCCGATCGCATGCGTGCGCGAGGAGGCGAGGCGGCTCGCGGCAATATTCGGCACATAGCCGAGTTCCTTGACGGCGGCATCGACGCGCAGCCGCAGGCCTGGCGAGACCGCATCGGGCTTGCGCAGCACCCTCGAAACCGTGATCGGGCTGACCCCGGCAAGATTTGCCACGTCATCAAGTGTTATCCGCCGCATGCAAGTCCCGCCATTCGTCCCAGAATATTGATTGTCATATTCTTTAAAAATAGAGAATATTTGCTCATTGCTGTAGTTGACAGCGCTAGAAGATACAATTTGACAGCGCTGTCAACTATGTTAACCTAAAATTGTACCGGAAAGGGACGGGTGGAGCCTTCCGGGACCAAGTGCAAATCAAAGCATAGGAGAGGCGGCTCGGTCCGCCTGAGGAGGAGAACATTCATGTTTAAGGTGAAAGAAGCCAAATTGGCTCGCATTGCCGCGTTTTCCGTGTCCGCGCTTGCCCTGCTCTGCGGCGCGGCCAGCGCGGAACCGAAGGTCGTGTCCGGCCCGGCCGCCGAGCCCGGCTGCATGGTGCCTTGGGCCGCCGACACGCAGTTCCTGCAATATCCAAAGAAGGACGGCCCCTATCGCATCGCGCTTGCCAACGGTTACATCGCCAATACCTGGCGAATCCAGATGGTGCAGACAGCCAAGGCCTACGCCGCCCAGCCCGACGTCGCAGCCAAGCTGAAGGAGTTCAAGGTCGTCTCGACAGGCGAGGATGTGCCGGCGCAGATTTCCGCCATCAACAACTTCATCGATGCCGGTTATGATGCCATCGTAGTCAATGCGCAGAACCCGACAGCTTTCGGGCCGGTGATCAAGCGCGCCAAGGAGGCCGGTGTCATTCTCGTCGCCTTCGACAACATCCTCGATACCAAGGACGCGATCAACGTCAACGTCGACCAGAAGGGTCTCGGCGTCCTCTGGGCCGACTGGCTGGTGAAACATCTGCCGAGCGGGGGCAAGGTGCTGGAAGTGCGTGGCGTCGCCGGTACGTCGGTCGATACGGATCGCCACAACGGCATCCACGAAACCCTGGACGCCTCGGGCAAGAAGTTCACGGTAACCGAGGTCGTCGGAAAATGGGACGACGGTGTTGCCCAGAAGGCGACGGCTGACGCGATCGCCACCAACGGCCCGTTCGATGGCATCACTGCGCAGGGCGGCGATACCGGCGTCGTGCAGGCGATGATCGATGCCAAACATCCCTTCGTGCCCTTCGGCGGTGAGACGGAAAATGGCTTCCGCAAATTCTGCGCTGCCCATGCCGCCGACGGCCTGAAGTGCTCGTCCGCCGGCACTGGCCCGGCCCAGGTCGCCGTCGCCATCAAGACGGCGATCGCAGCACTCGAGGGTCAGGTCGTGCCGCAGGCCGTCAAGCTGCCGACCGCGATTGTTTCGGATCCTGATTTCAAGGAAGGTGAGGATTACTATCCCACCCAGTCCGACAACTTCTTCGTAGGCAATTCCTTCCCCACCTGCGGAATCAATTTCAGCGCTCAGGAAATCATGGGGCAGTCCAAAGAGAACCAATAGCAGCCGTCCTCCGGATCTGATTGCGGGTGTTTGCACCCGCAATCTCGAAGGTGATACACCGAATGGAGGCTGGACGCATGACCTTGTCCGAACCGCTTTTCCGCACGGAAGGCATATCGAAACGCTATGGCGGTGCTGTCGCGCTTAAGGATGCTGATATCGCCATCCGGCCGGGAGCGATCCATGCCGTCCTTGGCGAGAACGGCGCCGGCAAATCGACGCTGATCAAGATCATGGCGGGTGTCGTGGCGCCAGATGAAGGACGCATGCTGCTCGACGGCAAGGAGATCGCCTTCGCCTCGCCGGCCGCCGCCAATGCGGCGGGCATCGTCTGCGTCTTCCAGGAGCTTTCGCTGATCCCCGACCTCTCCGTCGCCGACAACATCGTCATCAGCAATCCGCCGCTGAGATTCGGCATGATAGACCGGCGCCGGCAACGGCGGATCGCCGAGGAAGCGCTGGCGCGCGCCGGTGCCTCCGACATTCATCCGTCCGCCTTGGTCAAGGATCTACCCCTGTCCCGGCGGCAGATGGTCGAGATTGCCAAGGCGCTTGCCCGCAAGCCACGGCTGATGATCCTCGACGAGGCGACCTCGGCGCTGACGCAATCGGATGTCGAAAAGGTCTTTGCCGTGTTGAAGCGCCTGCGCGCCGAGGGAATGGCGCTGATCTACATCTCCCACCGCATGCACGAAATTGCCCAGCTGGCGGATGAGTGCACGGTCTTCCGCAACGGCCGCAGCATCGAATCCTATCCGGCCAGCACGAAGACCGACCAGCAGGTGGTTGAACTGATGATCGGCCGCGAATACAGCAATGTCTTTCCGCCGAAGCCGGCCCGCCGCGGAGAGCAAAAACCGGTCCTTTCCTGCCTCGACCTTTCCTGGGGTGACCGGCTTTCTGGCATCACATTCGATATCAGGCCCGGCGAGATCATCGGCGTCGGCGGGCTAGACGGGCAGGGGCAGCGCGAATTGCTGCTGGCCCTCTTCGGCGTGCTGCGCGACGTGAAGGGCGAAGTCGCGATCGACGGCAGGCCGGTGACGCTGAAAAGCCCCCGTGATGCCAAGTCCGGCGGCATATCCATGGCGCTGATCCCCGAGGACCGGAAGACCGAGGGGCTGATGCTGCCGATGACGGTGCGCGAGAACCTATCGATTGCAGCCCTCGACCGCGTCTCGCGCAACGGCGTCATCGATCGGGCGGCCGAACGACGCGAGATCGACGATCTGTTCAAGCTGTTGGCGATCAAGGCCGCGACGATCGACATGCCCGTTGCCGCACTATCCGGCGGTAACCAGCAGAAGGTGGTTATCGCCAAATGGTTGATGAACCGGCCGCGTATCATCCTGCTCAACGATCCGACGCGCGGCATCGACGTCGGCACCAAGCAGGAAATCTATCTGCTGCTGCACAAGCTTGCCGATGCGGGCGCGGCGATCATCTTCTATTCCACCGACTACGATGAACTGATCGGCTGCTGCGACCGCGTGCTCGTCATGTATGACGGCCGCATCATCCGCGAGCTCGAAGGCGCCGAGATCAACGAGCACGAACTGATCGGCGCAGCTCTCAACATCGCCGGCGACCACGTAGCGCAAAGGATTGCCCCATGAACAAGCATGCTTCCGGCGACCGGCGGTTCTGGTATGCGCAGCAGAAGGGAACGCTGTTTGCAGCACTCCTCTTCGTCGCCATGTTCGCCCTCTACGTCTCGAACCACCCGGCGGGCTTCACGCCTAACGTCGTGCAGACGGCTTCGAACAAGGCGACGCTGCTCGCCTTCGTCGCCATGGCGCAGTGCTTGGTCGTCATCACCGCCGGCATCGATCTCTCAGCCGGCATGGTTCTTGTGCTCTGCAATTGCCTTGCATCCTGGCTGGTCGTTGGCACGCCGTTACAAACTGGAGCGGGTGTCGTCGTCGTGCTGCTCGCCGGGCTCGGCTGCGGCATGCTGAACGGGCTCATCATCATCTTCGGCCGGCTGCAGCCTATCGTGGCGACGATCGCGACCAGCGCGATCTTCTACGGGCTGGCGCTCCTGCTGCGACCGACACCCGGCGGTTCTGTCAACGAGGATCTGGCCGATGCCTTTACCTCGAAACTCCTAGGAGTCGTTCCGGCAAGCCTCGTCGTGCTTCTCGCCGTGATTGTCGTCATCTGGGTGCCGTTCAGCCGCTCGGCGATCGGCAGGGCGGCCTATGCGGTGGGGTCGGCTGAGAACGCCGCCTATATGTCGGCAATGCCCGTCAAGCGGGCGAAATTGACGGCCTATGCGCTGGGCGGACTACTGTCGGCGATCGGCGGGCTTTATCTCACCTTTTTCTCCTATACCGGCGAAGCGGCGTTTGCGAGCGGCAACGCCTACACGCTCTATTCGATCGCGGCGGTGGTGCTCGGCGGCGTTTCCCTTGCGGGGGGCAAGGGAAGCGCCGTCGGCGCTGTCTTCGGAGCTTTGGCCTTTCGTACGATCGGCGACCTGCTCTTCGTCTTCGATTTCGATCCGCTTTGGCAGCCGCTGTTCCAGGGTGTGGTTTTGATGCTGGCGATCGGCATCGGCTGCATCGGTCTTTCCAGGGTCCGCAATCGATTGGAGTGGTTTCAATGAGCGAGGACGCATCCTCCATGCGGCAGCTTCGAATTCCCACGCGCCTGCGCGGCATCGATCCGGCGGTGGCGACCGCCTTCGGATGCATCATTCTGCTTCTGCTCGCCGGATCGATCTATTCGCCGAATTTCCTGTCGCCGGATTATCTGCTGCAGCAGCTGAAGGTGGCCTCGTTTCTCGGCGTCATCGCCACCGGCATGATGGCGGTCATCCTGCTCGGCCAGATCGACCTGTCCGTGCCTTGGGTGGTGACGTCAGGCGCGATGATGGCCTGCGCCGCGACCGCTTACGGCACGACCGGCTCGGTTCTGGCGATCCCTTTCGGCATTTTCTGCGGCGCTGCGATCGGTCTTGTCAACGGCCTGGCGGTCGCCTATCTCCGCATTCCCTCGATGATCATCACGCTGGCGACCAATGCCGTCGCGCAAGGACTGATGGTCGTCTACACCGGCGGCTTCTCCCCGCAAGATTCGGCCTCGCCGGCCATGCGGTTCCTGGCCACCGGCTACACCATTCCGGGACTTCCGAACGGCGTTCTCGTCTGGCTCTGCGTCGGCTTGGCTGCGGTCTTCATGTTGACGCGCACGACCTTCGGCCGATCCGTTTACGCCATCGGAAACCGCGAGCGCGCCGCTTACATGTCCGGTATCGACACCCGCCGGATCACGCTTCTGGCCTTCGTCATCTCAGGAGGGTTGAGCGCGCTCGGCGGCGTTCTGTTGGCAGGTTATGCGTCGAAGGCATCGCAGTCCATGGGCGACGCCTATCTGCTGCCGTCGATCGCGGCCGTCGTTCTCGGTGGCACGCATGTGCTCGGCGGCAAGGGTTCCTACCTCGGAACGGTTGCGGGCGTCATCCTGATCACGCTGCTGCAATCCATCCTCTCGGTGATGCAGATCGAGGAGGCCGGCCGCCAGCTCATCTACGGCGCCGTCATCATCGGCATGCTCCTGCTCTATGGCCGCCAGAAGCCGGCCTGATCGGCCGTTGTCGATACTTTCATCTTTTCCAGCATCCGCTGCTTGAGGAAACCTATCGTTTCGGCGAAAAGGAGCTGCCGCGGCTCGATGTCAGCAGGGAAGTCAGAAGGTACGTTTTGTGGCCACCAGCGAATTTCATCCGATCGAACGGACTGCTCTGGATGACGGACTTGCCGCGCGCGCCTTGAGGGTGGTCGAAGCGGTTCTCGGCATTGCGGCGGCACTCGTTCTCGCGGTGCTGCTCTTCATGGTGCTGGTCACCGTCTGCCTGCGTTATTTCTTCAGCGCCGGCTTCATCGGCGCCGAGGATCTCGGCATCTGGCTGCATGTGGGCCTGATCGCGCTCGGCGCGCCGCTTAGCCTCAACAGCGCGCTTGCCATGCGCCTCGACGTCTTCGTCAAGATGCTGCCGGAGAGCCTGCAGAAGGTCACGCCGATCGGCGCCGATGTGTTCACCGTGCTTTCGGCGCTGATCCTGAGCTTCGGCGGCAGCGAGATCATGACGATGCTTGGCGGCGTCTCGCCGACGCTCGGCGTACCGGAATGGATCCGCTTCGGTTTCCTCGGCGTCGGCGGCGCGCTGATCCTCGTCGTGCTGCTTCTGCAGCGCATCGCGGAAGGCAAGATCCTGGCGGTTTTTCTCTCGCTTGCCGTCGGCGTCGCGCTCTATGCCGGCATTCCGCATGTCGCGCTCGATCTCGACTGGCCGCCGAGCATTTTTCTCGGACTGATCGCCGCGGTCGGCCTCGTGCTTGCTGCGCCGCTGCCGCACGCCTTTCTTGCCGCAGCCTATGTCGTCATCGCCTTCGGCAGCAGCCTGCCTGAGCCGGCGATCGTTTCCGCGACCGTCACCGGCATCTCGAAGTTCCTGCTGCTCGCCATTCCCTTCTTCCTGCTCGCCGGTGGCCTGCTGACAGCCTCCGGAGTCGCCAACCAACTCGTGCGCTTCGCCGCCGCCATGGTCGGCCATCGCCGTGCCGGACTGGCGCAGACGACACTGCTCACCAGCGTCCTATTTTCCGGCGCCTCCGGCTCGTCGGTCGCAAATGCCGCTTTCGGCGCATCGACCTTCCAGCCCGAGCTGGTCAAGCACGGCTATCCCAAGGCGCAGGCAGCGGCGATCATTGCCTCGACATCGGTTCTCGACAATGTCATCCCGCCGTCGATCGCCTTTCTCATTCTTGCGACGGCCACCAATCTTTCGGTCGGCTCGCTGCTCGTCGGCGGCTTCTTTGCCGGCGGCCTGATGGCCATATGCCTGGCGGTCGCTATCCATCTGACCGTGCGTGAGCAGGTGCCTTTGCCGCGCGCAAATGCGAAACAGCGCTGGCAATCGGCGGTCCAGGCGATTCCGGCTTTCGGGCTCGGCGTCATCATTGTCGTTGGCATCCGCATCGGTATCGTCACCACCACCGAAGCCGCCGCTGTTGCTGCTTTCTACACGTTGCTACTCGGCATCGGTGCGCGGCTCGGCATTCTCTCGCTCTATGCCGCCTTTCGCCAGGCGGCCGTTGAAGCGGCGGCGATCGGTCTCCTCATCGGCACAGCCGGCCCCTTTGCCTTCCTGCTGGCGGTCGACGACGTGTCGGGGCTGATCTCGCATCTGACGACGGCGCTCGGCGGCAGCGCGCTAGCGGTCATCCTGCTGTCGAACGTCATCCTGCTGGTCGTTGGCCTGGTTCTCGACATCGGCGCCGCGATCCTGCTCTTCGGTCCGATCCTGCTGCCGGCAGCGGTTGCCGCCGGCATCGATCCCATTCAGTTCGGGGTGATCATCGTCGTCAACCTGATGATCCACGGACTGACGCCGCCGCTTGGCATGCTGATCTTCGTCGTCAGCGGCGTTACGCGCGTTCCCGCCTCGGAGCTCTTTCGGGCGGTGATTCCCTATCTGCTCGCTCTCCTGGTCTCGCTCGCAATCCTCTGCGTCTGGGCCATTATCTTCTCGTAAACAGGACAATCCCATGGACAATCTCACCCGACGCAATTTCCTGAAGACCACAGCTCTCGCCGGAACGGCGCTTACGGCACCCGTCTTCGTCCGCACGGCTGCCGCCCGCACGACGACGATCACGATCGCTTCGCTGCTCGGCGACGACAAGCCGGAAACGAAAATCTGGGTGAAGATCGGCGAATTGGTCGAAGCGAAGCTTCCCGGCCAGTTCAAGTTCAATATTGTCAGGAACGGTGCGCTCGGCGGCGAGAAGGAGGTGGCCGAAGGCGTGCGTCTCGGTTCCATCCAGGCCAGCCTTTCCACGGTCTCGTCGCTCTCCGGCTGGGCGCCCGAGCTGCAGATCCTCGATCTGCCCTTTCTCTTCCGCGATGCCGACCATGTCCGCAAAACCGTCGCCGGCGATGTCGGCGCCGATCTCAAGCAGAAACTGCAGGCGCAGAATTTCGTCGTCGGCGATTTCATCAATTACGGCGCCCGCCATCTCCTGACCAAGGAACCAGTGACGCGGCCAGAGCAGCTCAAGGGCAAGCGCATTCGTGTCATCCAGAGCCCGCTGCACACCAAGCTCTGGAGCGCATTCGGCACGACGCCGATCGGCATTCCGATCACCGAGACTTATAATGCGCTCGCAACTGGTGTCGCCGACGCGATGGATCTGACCAAATCGGCCTATGCCGGCTTCAAGCTCTACGAGGTCGTGCCAGACATGACCGAGACCGGCCACATCTGGGCGTCAGGCGTCATCTATTATGCCTCGACCTTCTGGGCCGGCCTTAACGACGAGCAGAAGGCGGTATTCCAGCAGGCTTCCAGCGAAGGGGCTGCCTATTTCAACCAGTTGATCGTCGACGACGAATCCAAATCCGTCGAGACGGCCCTTGGCCATGGCGGAAAGCTCTTGCAGCCGGAGGCCTTCGACGAATGGCAGAAGGGCGCGCAGGGCGTATGGGCCGACTTCGCGCCAATCGTCGGCGGCATCGACAAGATCAAATCCGTTCAGGCAGCCTGAGCCAAGGGCAGGCGGTTACTTCAGCAGGTTGACGGGAACCGATGGCAAAAAATCGGTCTTTTCACCGCGCCGGCCTTCCGGAAAAATAATGCCGGAGCAGGAGGCAAAATCGAAAGAGCATGCCTTCGGTTCTCGTGGTATATGGCTTAAAGAAATGCGACGAAAATCTTGGGATGGGAGGCTTTCTGTTCTCAGCCGTCACGACCCGGACTTTTGAATGATCCGGTAGGCGGCTCCCATGACGACGATCTGCATTAACGACATTCAACATCAGGCTTTGGAGGGCCGACCATGAGTTTACGTATCAACGACATTGCCCCCGATTTCACTGCCGACACCACACAGGGACCGATCAGCTTCCATGATTGGATCGGCAACGGCTGGGCCGTATTGTTCTCGCATCCAAAGAATTTCACGCCGGTTTGCACGACCGAACTCGGCGCCATGGCCGGCCTTGCAGGGGAGTTTTCCAAGCGCGGCGCCAAGATCATCGGCATCTCCGTCGATCCCGTGGAAAGCCATGCCAAGTGGAAGAACGACATCAAGACCGCCACCGGCTTCGACGTCGAATATCCTTTGATCGGTGACAAGGACCTCAAGGTCGCCAAGCTCTACGACATGCTGCCGGCCGGCGCCGGCGAGAGCTCGGAAGGCCGCACGCCTGCCGACAATGCGACGGTGCGTTCGGTCTTCATCATCGGTCCCGATAAGAAGATCAAGCTGATCCTGACCTATCCGATGACGACGGGCCGCAATTTCAATGAGATCCTGCGCGCCATCGATTCCATCCAGCTGACGGCCAAGCACCAGGTGGCGACACCGGCGAACTGGAACCAGGGCGAGGACGTCATCATCACCGCCGCGGTTTCCAACGAAGACGCGATCACGCGTTTCGGTTCCTTCGATACGGTTCTGCCCTATCTCAGAAAGACCAAGCAGCCGACGGCTTGACGACTGCTTTCAAGCCTTCCCCAAGCCGCCGCGAAACACTTCGCGGCGGCTTTTTTCTGATCAGACTAAGCGATGGCTTTATGGGCTCTCACCGCATCGCCGAATGCCTGAAACAGCGCACGATTAACAGGGTTGGTTTGCGGATCGTATTCGGCATGCCATTGCACACCCAAAGCAAATCCCGGCGCGTCCTTGAACCGTATCGCCTCGATCGTCCCGTCCTCGGCAATGCCTTCGGCAACGACCCTCTCGCCGAGTGCGAGGATGCCCTGTCCATGCAGGGAATTCACCCGGATCGTCTCCCGACCGAGGATGCGCGCAAACATCCCATCCGCAACGAGCTGAACGTCGTGTCGATCGCCGAAAACGATGGCTGGGTCGGGATGGATCTCACCTGTTTCCAGGCGCGGCATTCGGTGGTTCATGCGTCCGGGCAATTCCCGGATTTCGGGATGCAGCGAGCCGCCGGCGGCGACATTCATTTCCTGAAAACCGCGGCATATGCCGAAAACAGGAACGCCTTGCGCAACACAGGCTTCGATCAATGGCAGCGCCAGCCCGTCACGATCCTCATCATATGGCTCATGCTTGGGATCCGGCACCATGTTGAATCGGCTGGGATGGACATTGGCTCTGGCACCCGTCAGCAGAATGCCGTCGACGACAGCCAGCAGATCCGCGATATCGGCCAGTTTAGGATTGCCGGCAAACATCAGCGGTAACGCTTCGGCGACATCGGCCACGGCTCGCATATTGTTTTCTCCGACAAGCTGGGTCGAGAAGCGGCTTTCGACGATGCGGGCGTTCCCGATGATGCCGATTACAGGTCTTGCCATTGCTCGTCACACCCCAAGTCGCAACGCCAGCTGCTGCCCAAGCCGCCTGGCCCCTCGGGCAGGTGGTTTGCAACGCCGCGAAACCGGAACCGGCCTCGGGCTGACTGCCGGCTCGGTTGTCACCATATGGTTATCCTTGGTCGCGATGCAGGTGCAAGAGCTTTTGCGACCGCCAAGGCATCTGGGCCGGTGCTCAATCCGGAACGGGAAGGGCGCGCTGGTTGTAGAGGATCTTGCGGATGCGCGCCTGTTCCTCTTCGGAGAGCTTGCTGTTGTCGGTGCCGAGATCGGCGCCGACCGCAAGGCCGCGCTGGACGCCGGGCCTTGCGCCGACCTCCTCGAACCATCGCTTGAAATGCTTGAACTCGTCGATGTCCTGACCCTGTGCCTGCCAGTTGACGGTCCAGGGATAGCTGACGATGTCGGCGATGGTGAATTCGTCACCGGCAAGGTAGCGCCGGTCGCGAAGCCGCATGTTGAGAACGCCGTAGAGGCGGTTGGCTTCGTCGGTGAAACGTCGCACCGCATAGGACTGATCGCCTTCGCGATCGCCAAGGCGACGGAAATGACCGGCCTCGCCGAGTTTCGGCCCTTGGTTCGCCATCTGCCAGATCACCCATTGCGTGACCTCGTATTTGCCGCGCAGATCCTGCGGCCAGAATTTTCCGGTCTTCTCGGCGAGGTAGAAGAGGATCGCGCCGGATTCGAAGACGCTCAACGGACCGCCGCCGTCGGCAGGCGCGTGATCGACGATGGCAGGCATGCGGTGATTGGGGTTGAGTTTGAGATAATCAGGCTTGAACTGGTCGCCACGGCCGATATTAACCGGCACCAGCCGGTAGGGCGTGCCCGTTTCCTCCAGGAAGATCGAAACCTTCTTGCCGTTCGGCGTCGGCCAGTAGTGGAGATCAATCATCTGCTTATCCTCGTTCGCTCGGGATTTCCTGGCAAACAGGATGACGCTACGACCATGGCAGGTCGAATATGTTTGTTCCAAAATCGGTAGCGAAATTAGAAACCTGTGACCGTCCCCGGCACCAATTCGGGTGCAGGTATGGAAATGGGGGAGGCGTCGCGCCTTCATCAATGGTATCTAAAATCCAGCGTCGCGATGGAAGTTCGAACCCGCCGAGATCCGATGATACGTCGAAAGCGTCAGTCCGACATTGCGAGGAGATCGACGAAGGCCATGCTTTCGCTCTGTCTTCTGTTTCCGGCCGTGGACACAATAAAGGCCCAGCCTGAAGGGAGCGCCGGGTCGCCGGCCTGCTTGTATTCGGGACCTTCGGCGGCGGGATCGGGTGAGACGCTCTGCATCCGGAAAGACAGTTTCAACTACGACCTTTGCGTCGCGATCGAGCATTTCGCCAGCGCCAACCAATTGCCGGCGGATTATTTCGCCCGTCTCATCTGGCGAGAAAGCACCTTTCGCCCCGATGCAGTCAGCTTCAAGGGAGCCCAGGGGATTGCGCAGTTCATGCCCGGAACGGCCAAACTGCGCGGTCTCGAAGACAGCTACCAGGTGTTGGAAGCCCTACGGAAATCGGCGCAGTATCTCGACGAATTGCGCAATCGTTTCGGCAATCTCGGCCTTGCCGCCGCCGCCTATAATGCCGGTGAAAACGGCCTTGCCACTTACCTGACGTCAGGCAGATTACCTTACGAGACGCGTGGCTACGTCATGGCGATCACCGCGCATACGGTCGAGGAATGGAAGGATAATCCACCGGAAGATGCGGCCGCCCCGCTCGACAAGGACAAGTCCTTCCTCGATGGCTGCGTGGCGCTTGCGGAGCGACGGACGTTGAAGGACACGCCCTGGCGTCAGGAGGGTGAATGGGCGCCCTGGGGCGTCCAGCTTGCGGCGAATGCAAATGTCGCGGTCGCCCGGCGCATGTTTCTCGATGCCGTGCAGGATCTGCCTGCGCCCCTGAATGCGGAGCAGCCGCTGATCCTGCGCCAGCGCGATCGCAGCTTCGGTTTTCGGCCGCGTTATGCTGTTCGCATCGGCCGGCAGACGCGCATGGAAGCCAACGACCTCTGCAACCAGATCCGCAAACACGGCGGCACCTGTCTGGTTTTCAAGAATCGATAGCGGGCCTGTCCAGTCCCTTGATCACGAAAAGTCTCCTTGCAGGATCACCCAAGCGCAGCATATTCAACACGGAAATGCCAAGGGAGGAACGATGATGCGGGTTTTGGTAATCGGAGCAACGGGCCATGTCGGAACCTATCTCGTTCCGCGTCTGGTGGAAGCCGGTCACGACGTCGTCACGATCAGCCGCGGCACGGCAAAGCCTTATACGGCAAACCACGCCTGGGCTGCCGTCGATCAGCGTCAGATGGATCGGGCAGCCATGGAGCGGACGGGTGATTTCGGCCCGGCCGTGCGTACATTGGAAGCCGACATCGTCATCGACATGATTTGCTTCACGCTGGAAAGTGCAGAGCATCTGGTGACGGCGCTGTCGGGGCATGTCGGTCACTTCCTGCATACCGGCACGATCTGGACGCATGGCCATTCGACGGTCGTACCCACGCTGGAGGAGACGCCGAAATTTCCCTTCGGCGACTACGGGACGCAGAAGGCGGCAATCGAAACCTATCTGCTGCAGCAGGCAAGGCTTCGCGGATTTCCGGCAACCATCATCCATCCCGGGCACATTGTCGGTCCCGGCTGGACGCCGCTCAATCCGGCCGGCAATTTCAACCTGCGGGCCTTTTCAACCCTTGCCCGCGGAGAGACCCTGGCGCTGCCCCATTTCGGCTTGGAGACCGTTCATCACGTCCATGCCGACGACGTGGCGGCGATGTTCATGGATGCGATCGCCAACTGGAATGCGTCGACCGGCGAAAGTTTCCACGCGGTTTCGGAGCAGGCATTGACCCTTCGCGGTTATGCCGAATCCATGTCTCGCTGGTTCGGGCACGAGCCGAAGCTCAGCTTCGCCCCATTCGACGCCTGGGCCGAAAATCAGACGGCTGAGGATGCGAAGGCGACCTGGGAACATATTGCCCGCAGCCCGAATTGCTCGATCGCCAAAGCCAAACGCCTGCTCGGTTACACTCCGAGATACACCTCCCTGCAGGCGGTGCAGGAATCCGTGGGTTGGCTGGTCGGGCAGGGGCGGATCGAGACCTGATCCGCCAGCGCCGCGCGTAGCGGGCGGCTGCTTTTGTTTTACGCAATTCCGGACGGAAAACCGCTTCGCACTTTTCCTGAAATTGCTCTAACGGATCAGGATCGCCCTGAAATCATTGACATTGGTTCCGGTCGGGCCGGTTTCGAAGAGATCGCCGGTGGCCGCAAAGCCCGAATAGCTGTCATTGCCGTCGAGCAGCCGGCGCGGATCGAGCCCGGCGGCGCGCAAGCGCCTCACCGTGCCGCCATCGGCAAAGGCGCCGGCATTATCCTGCGAGCCGTCGATGCCGTCGGTGTCGGCAGCGAGGACATGAATGCCCTCCTGTCCGTCGATCGCAAGCGCCATGGCGAGCGCGAATTCGCCGTTGCGTCCGCCCTTGCCACCCTTGGTTCTCAGCGTCACCGTCGTCTCGCCGCCGGAAAGGATGACGACCGGCTTCGGAAACGGTCTATTCCGGCCCGACACTTCGCGGGCGATGGCCGCATGCACCAGCGCCACGTCGCGCGATTCTCCCTCGATCGCATCGGAAAGGATCGCCGGCTCGATCCCCTGCGACGTCGCCAGGGCAGCGGCCGCCGCCAGCGAAACGCCGGCGGAGGCGATGATGTGATGCGCGTGGCGCAAGAAGACCGGATCATCCGGCCGCGGTGCATCGGCCTTCGGCGAGTTCAGATGGTCGAGTGCTGCCTGCGGCAGCTGTAATCCGTATTGCCTGATGATCTCGAGCGCATCATGTCGTGTCGAACCATCAGGCACTGTCGGCCCGGAGGCGACATGGGCCGGGTTGTCGCCGGGAATATCGGAGACGATCAGACTGACGACTCTCGCTTCGGTCGCTGCCGCAAGTCTTCCGCCCTTGATGGTGGAGAGATGTTTGCGCACGACATTCATCGCCGAAATCGGCGCGCCAGACGCAAGCAGCATTTCGTTGAGCGCGATCTCGTCTTCAAGGGTCAGCCCGTCCGGTGGGGCAGGCAGCAGCGCCGAGCCGCCGCCGCAGATCAGCGCGATCACCAGATCGTCTTCCGTCAGCCCGTTCACCGTCTCCATCAGCCGCTTTGCGGCGGCAAGGCCAGCCGCATCCGGCACCGGATGCGCTGCCTCGATGATCTCGATGCCGCGTGTCTCGCAGCCATAACCGTAACGGGTGACCACCACACCTTCGAGCGGTCCGTCCCAGACGCTTTCGAGTGCCCGCGCCATCTGCGCCGCGCCCTTGCCGGCGCCGATCACCACGGTCCTTCCCTTCGGCCTTTCAGGCAGATGCGCCTTGATGCCGGTCAGCGGATCGGCGGCGCGAACCGCCGCGTCGAACAGGCCTTTCAGGAAATCGCGGGGAGCGGTTATCGTCATCGGTGGTCTCTACTGCCTCGGTATCGATGGTAATGTGGGGCGCTTGCTGCGCCATAGCCTACTGCATAATGCAGCAATTCAAAGTGTTACAGCGCCCGAAAAGCTGCCCGGCGCGGCACACTCGCGTCAGTCGGCGAGGGCCGCCAGGATGCGGACCCAGGATCGTATGCCTTTATGAAAGCTGGAGAGATCGTATTTTTCGTTCGGGCTATGGACGCCGTTGTCGAAGCGGGCGAAGCCGACCAGCAGGGCATCGCATCCGAGCCGGCGTTTGAATTCCCCGATGATGGGGATCGAGCCTCCGGTGCCGGCAAGGGCCGCTTCGCATTGCCATTCTGTCGAAAGCGCCTGAAGCGTTCTGGTGAGAAACGGACTGTCGATCGGCATGACCGTTGCCGGCGAGAGCCCGTAATCCCTGAAGCTGACCGAACAATCCTGAGGGATACATGCGCGCACGTGCCGCTGGAAGGCATCGCGGATCGCCTGGGGATCCTGTCCTTCCACCAGGCGAAACGAAATCTTGGCGCTCGCCTTGGCCGGAATGACCGTCTTGAAGCCTTCGCCCGTATAGCCGCCGCTCATGCCGTTGATCTCGCAGCTCGGCCGCGCCCAGATCTGTTCGAGGACGGAACGGCCTGCCTCGCCGGCCGGATCTCTGAGGCCGATATCGCCGAGAAAGGCCGCCTCATCGAAGGGCAGCCTTTTCCACAGCGCCTTGATGGCGTCCGGGAGCTCTTTGACGCCATCATAAAAACCCTCGACCGCGACGCCGCCATCGGCGCGCCGCAGGCTCGAAACCACGTCTGACAGCACCTGCAGCGGATTGCGCGCGGCATTGCCGAACATGCCGGAATGCAGGTCTTGATCGGCGCAGATGACCTCGATTTCCGTACTAAAGATACCGCGCAGCATCGTCGTGACGGCAGGCGTTTCGCGATCCCACATATCCGTGTCGCAGACGAAAACCGCATCGGCCTTCAACTCGTCTGCCGTGGCATCCAGAAAGGGTGCGAGGCTCGGGCTGCCGGCCTCTTCCTCGCCTTCGAACAGCACGCTTATCTGCACCGGCAGTTTTCCGGTGACGCTCCTCCAGGCGCGACAGGCTTCGACGAAAGTCATCAACTGTCCCTTGTCGTCGGACGCGCCGCGCGCCACGATCGCGGTATCGCCGTTCGGCAAGGCTTCCATGCGCGGCTCGAACGGATCGCTCGTCCACAGCGCCAGCGGATCGACCGGCTGGACATCGTAATGGCCGTAAAACAGCAGATGCGGTCCGGATGCCGCCTTTTCATGGGCGACGACCATTGGATGGCCAGTCGTTTTGCGCACCGATGCTTCGAAGCCGATGGCAGCCAGATCCCGGCTCAGCCATTCGGCAGCGGCGCGGCAGTGATCGTGATAGGCCGGGTCGGTCGAGATGCTCGGAATGCGGATCAGCTCGAACAGCCGCGCCAAGCTGCCATCGAGGCTTTTGTCCACATAGGCGAGAACGGCATCGATATCTTGGTCCATGGCACTATTCATCGTCTCTCCTCAGCGTTTCAATCTTCCGGATCGAGAATGCAGCATTGCTCTGCTAGAGGCGTCAGCACCGCGGACGCCCCTGGTTCCATCGGATCGGACAACGCCCCATTGGCGGTGATCTCTCCCGCTGATGTCATGCATTTGTACTGATAGGCCCGGCCGAGATAGGTGCGCGTGCCGAGCACGGCCGCGATGCCATCGCCGTCACGGCTGACGGCAAGACCGTCTGCGCGGCAGGCCAGCACGAAGTCATCCTTGATCGGCCCGAATGTGTCCTGTGACAGCTGCAGGCTGGCTCCGCCCGTCGTTTCGGTGGTCACAAGCGCGCCGTTGCGCGCGGTCACCTTCATACGGATCAGGTTCTCGAAGCCGACGAAACGGGCGACGAAGGCGTTGGCCGGCTGGCGATACAGCACCTCCGGCGCGTCGAGCTGCATGATGCGCCCGGCATTCATGATCGCCACTCTGTCGGAGATCGAGAATGCCTCCTCCTGGTCGTGGGTGACGTAAAGTGATGTCGTGCCATTGGCGCGCTGGAGCTGCCTGATCTCGATGCGCATGTCGATCCTGAGCTTTGCATCCAGATTGGAAAGCGGCTCGTCGAACATCAGAAGCGGTGGCTCGATGACCAAGGCCCGGGCGAGAGCCACGCGCTGTTTCTGACCGCCTGACAGAGCCGACGGCAGGCGGTCGGCGAGGGCGGAAAGGCCGACACGCTCCAGCATGGCCATCGTTCTTTTCGTCAGTTCCGGCTGAGGAATACGACGCTGCCTCAGGCCGAAGGCGACATTGTCCTGTACGCTCAGGTGAGGAAAAAGCGCGTAGTTCTGAAAGACCAGGCCGATGTCGCGCGCATGTGCGGGAAGGCCGGTCAGGTCGCGCTCGCCGAGCTTGATGCTGCCGCTGCTCGGTTGCAGAAAACCGGCCACGAGGCGCAATGTCGTCGTCTTGCCGCAGCCGCTGGAGCCGAGCAAGGAGACCAGTTCCCCGGCCATGATTGAGATCGACAGGTCCTTGAGCACCTGCGTGCTGCCGTAGTGGGCGGAGATGGAATCGATGGTGAGGGATACGGTCAAGAGCGTTCTACTTTGTCAGGAAGGTGAGGCCGAGCGTGGCCTCGACGACGGCCATGACGCCGACTGTCACGAACATCAGCAGCACCGAGACCGATGCGATCGTCGGATCGAAGAACTGTTCCATATGCGCGAGGATCTGGATCGGCAGCGTCGAGATGCCCGGCCCCGTCAGGAAGACCGAAACCGACACGTCGTTGATCGAGGTGATGAAGGCGAGGATGAAGGCGGCAATGACCCCGGCGCGGATGTTCGGCAGGACCACGGTCAGGAAGGTTTTCAGCGGCGGGCAACCCAGGCTGATCGCCGCCTCCTCGACGGAAAAATCGAAGGCCGCCAGGCTGGCGCCGACGACACGCACCGAATAGGGCAGGATCAGCAGGGCATGGCCGACCAGCAGGCTGATAAAGATCGGCAGTCCGAGGCCGATCGTCACCGATTTCATCAGCGAGAAGCCGAAGACGATCTCCGGCACCAGGATCGGCAGCACGAAAATGGTGGAAAGCCAGCGCGGCAATTCCACCCGGTAGCGGTTGATCGCATAGGCTGCCGGGACACCAATCAGCAGGGAGAGCGCCGTGCCGAGAAAGGCAACCTGCAGGCTGGTGATCGCGGTCGTGCGGAAGGCCTCGATCTGGAAGATATTGACGAACCAGCGCAATGTCAGGCCCTGCGGCGGGAAGGTCAGATAGGTCGTGTCGCTGACGGCCGCACCGATGATAATGACGAGCGGTGCGAGCAGGAAGAAGAAAACGCAGGCCGCAAAGGCCGCGAGGATCGGGTGAACGCGCCGGTCCATCACACCGCCATCGGATTGAGCCCGCGTGCGATGCGGCTCATGATGAGGACGACGCCGAGCGTCAGCACCACCATGATGGCGGCAATCGTCGATGCACCGACCCAATCGAAGGTCACCATGGCGCGCTGGTAGAGGAATGTTCCCATCATCATCTGCTTTTCTCCGCCGAGCAGTTGCGGTGTCGCATAGGAGGTGAAGCTGCCGGTGAAGACCAGGACCGCGCCGACGATGAGGCCGGGTGTCGCAAGCGGCAAGATCACCTGAAAGAATGTCATCAGCGGTTTCGCGCCGAGCGACGCGGCCGCATCGATCAGATCGCGCGGGATGCCTTCAAGCACCCCGACGAGCGTCAGGATCATCAGGGGAACGAAGAGATAGACCATGGCAACGATCACCGAACCTTCGGTATAGAGCATCGAAAGCGGTTCACTGAGGATGCCGGTCGAGATCAGCATGGCGTTCAGAATGCCGTTCTTTCCGAGAATGATCAGCCATGCGAAGGACCGGACGACGACACCTGTCAGCAGCGGAAAAACCGCTGCGATGATCATGACGCTCTTTGCGCGACCGGGCATCTGCGCGATCACATAGGCGGTGATGAAACCGACGGTGAGCGAAATCGCCGTCGTGATCAGGGCGATTTCCAACGTGCGATAGAGAACCGCCCGCCGAAAACCGCTGTTGAAGAACGTCACATAGGGAGCAAACACACCCTTCGGTTCCGCAAACGTCGCCGCAATGGTGATGGCGACGGGAATGATGAGAAGCACAATGACGGCAATCGTCGCCGGCATCGTCAATCCCCATCTGGCAAAATGCTTCATCTCAAAACTCGTGGCATGTCCTGATATCAGGGCGCCGCATCTCGGATTCGAATGTGCGGCGCTTCCATGTCTGGCAGTCAACCGGCTTCAGGTCAGGCCGGGATATCGGGCACCTTACTGACCGAAGACTTCGTTCCAGCGGTCGATCCAGTCGGCCTTGGCAGCATTCATCTTGGCATAGTCGATGCGGGTGAGGCTGGCGACCATATCCGGGCCATAGGTCCAGATCTTCGCCTGGTCCGGCGTCAGGCTGACCTTTGTCGAGATCGGCGCATCGACACCTTGTTCGGCTTCAGCCTGCTGGACGTCCTTGGACAGGATGAAGTTGATGAACTGATGCGCGAGTTCGACATTTTCCGAACCCTTCGGGATGTTCACGGTGTTCAGGGTGGCGATATCGCCGTCCGTAAGCTTGGCCCATGTCATCGTCGGAACGGCCGCCTGCATCGATGCCAGGGTAAAGTCCTGGGCCAGCGCAACGCGCACTTCGCCTGTTGATATCAGGTTCACCAGCTCCGAGCCGGTGTTGTAGTTCTTGACGACATTGGGCTTCAGTGCCTCGATTTCCGAGAAGGCCTTGTCGGTGTCCTCATAGGTATCTGCGCCGCCATGCTTGCCGGCTTCCAGAACGACCAGCGGGCCGGCCGTAGTGGTGATTCCGGGCAAGGAGACGGAGCTTTTCAGATCGTCGCGCCACAGGTCGCCCCAGGCGGTGATCGGCGGGTTGACCTTGGCGGAATCATAAACGATGCCGACGCGCCCGATCGTATAGGCGGGGCCGTATTTACCCTGAGGCGCCTTGCCCAGCTCGTAGATATCCGCGAGGTTGGGGATCTTTGACGCATCGATCTCCTGGAACAGTCCCTGTTCGATGCCGAGCTGCGAGAAGCTGTCGGTAAGATAGATGACATCGACGCCCTTGCCATCGCGCAGTTTCAGCTTGTTGAGCCGGTCGGCATTGTTGCCGGTCTCGAACACGATCTCGCAGCCGCAGATCTTCTTGAACGGCGTGATGATGTTCGCATTCATCTTCTCGCCGTTATAGCCCCACCAGGAGATGGTCAGCGTCTTCGATTGCGCATGTGCCGCTGTGGTGCTGCCGACGGCGGCAAGCAGCGCCAGAGACAGGATTCGGGCAAAACGTCTGGCCTTCATGAGCAATGTCCTTCTGTGAAAAGCGGCGTTGGCAATCGGGATGATACCCCCAGGATTTGGGGGATACTATTTTTTGATCGATCGGGTCGCAAGCTCAATAATTGAGCAAATGCGCTCTTATGCGAGGAATTTTCCAAGGCCGGAGCATCGCTTTACACGTCGGCCTGTGGCCTTTACGGTCCGGCGGTTCCAGCTTCTCACGGGCATTTCATTCATGGCCACTTCGCGTACTGCCCTTCCCGACGATCTGCTGATCAACGCGTCCGACGAGGTTTTGACGCGCCAGGATCTGGTGCTGACGGCGCTCGGACGCCGGCCCGCCGACAAGCTGTTGCGCGTGGGCAAGTTGCTTGATGTCCATTCGAGGAAATGGCTCGACGATCAGGAGATTGTCATCAAGGGCCGCCGCATCGCCTATGTCGGCCCCGCCGGCAGTTACGCAGGCGAGGTGAGCGAGCAGTTCTCCGAGCCGGATCTTGCGGCCGTGCCGGGCTTCGGCGAGGCACACAAACATATCGAAAGCTCCCATCTGACCCCCGAATGGGAGGCGGCTTTGGTGATGCCGCATGGCGTGACCTGGACATGCGAGGCGAGCCACGAATTTTCCAACGTCAACGGCGCCCGCAATCTGGAATTCTGGCTGGAAGCGCGCCGGCGCGGATCGCCGATGAAAATCTTTCCCCTGCCTGGCTCAGCCGTGCCGCCGACCGCCTACGAGTGGGGCGGCGGCTGGTTCGGCTACGACGAACAGAAAGCCTTTCTTTCCGAGAGCCTGATGGTCGCCGGGCTGGACGAGGTCATGGACTGGCCGTCCATTTCAGATCCCGGCAATCCTTCCTACGATCGCCTATGGGGCATGATCGGCGCGACCTTCGAGCAGCGCGGCGTCGTCGAAGGCCACGGTGCGGGACTGCGCGACATGGCCTCGATCAACGCCTTTGCCGCAGCGGGTCTCGCTTCGGATCATGAAGGCTGGTTTCTCGATGAGATCTGGCAGAAGCTGCTCCACGGTCTTTTCATCGAGCTCCGGCCGCATTCCCTGCCGGAGGTCATCCGCGGACTGATCGACAAGGGGCTGACGGATTGGTCGCAGATCGCGCTGGTCACCGACGACCGCAGCGCCTCGGACACGCTGAAAATCGGTGCGACCGACCACAATGTCCGCCTCGCCATTGAAAACGGCCTTGCGCCGGAGATCGCCATCCAGTGCGTCACCCTCAATCCGGCACGCCATATGCGGCTGACGCCTTGGGTCGGATCGATCGCGCCGGGCCGCTTCGCCGATTTCGTTCTTCTCAGCGACATCGCCAGCCTGTCGATCGAAAGAGTGTGGGCGGACGGGCGTCCCGTGTCCGAGGGTGCGACATTCATTGGCGTGCGCCCTGAAATCGATTGGCCGCAATGGGCGACGCGGACCGTGAAAATAGACCGGACGGTGACATCCGACGATTTCCGCATCGAGGCGCCGCCGAACCGGGCCACGGTCAATGCTGCACTTTTGCGGCCGTTTCACTGGCACGACGATTTCATCACCATGGAATTGCCGGTGGAAGAGGGCGCCGTGCAGCGGGATGCCGCGCGTAATGTCACCAAATTCGCAATTGTCGACCGGTTTTCCGGGGAGGCGAAGGTCTCCAGGATGTTCTGGCTGGGCACCGGACCGCGCACGCCGGAGACGGCACTCGCCTCCACGCTGGGGCACGACAAGCACAATATCTGGACGGTCGGCTCATCCGACGAGGCGATGGCGATATCAGTCAATGCCCTGAACGAGCAGCAGGGCGGCTGGGTGCTGGTATCCGGCGGCAAGATTCTCGCCCGCGTCCGCTACGAGATCGGCGGCTTGATGACGGCGCGTTCGGCCGAAGTGCTCGATGCGGAGATGCAGGCTCTTTATGCCGCTGGCGCCGGGATCGACTGGATGTACGAGCCGACCTTTTCGCCTCGATGGTGGCCGGGATTTCCCGAACGCCTGTCGTTTGCGACGTTGACCTGCTCGCCCTGGCGCTGGGTCCTGGTCGCGCCGTCGGAACTGGCGCCGGAGGGGTTCGTGAACGTGCTCACCGGCAAGACCCATCCGATTGTCTGGTGACGTTGCGGCCCGCCAAAATTCCACCTGATTGATCTTCTTACTGCAGCAAATAGAAAGCATTAACCATAGTCCCGTAGACAACGAACAGGATCAAAGGAACCTGTGTTCGATGGCTACTGAAATGACCCGCCGGCCTGCCGGCGACAATGAAGGCAGGATTATTGCCTTCCCCGCTGGAACCGGAACTGCCAATGTCGAGCGTTGCGCTCGCGAACTCGGCCGGCGGCATGGCGCAGATGCGATAGAATTCTGGAAGGCCGAATGCCGCAGGATTGCCGATCAGCTTTTGGCGGCAGGTATGCCGGAGAGCGATGTCGGTCAGCGGGTGCTGCAGTTTCAGCAAGACGTCCAGAGCGAACTCGTCTTCAGCCATCAAAACGGACCATTGCCCAAGTCTCAAAACCGATAGCGGCGATCTCGCAGGTTCTGACGGCCGTCATATGCCTTGCGACTATCGCAGCAGTCCGGCGGACCGAAGGGCGTCTTCAATGATTTTTTGGATGCCGCCACGATCGCTACCTGTGCCGTATGGATCTGCCGCGCTTTCCGGTTGAGCAGCAGAGACTTTCGCGTTGCGCCGTTTTTCAAACGAGGGGACGAGACCCCAGGACCTGGCAATTTCGACGGTCGAGGAAATTCCGACGTCAAGCATGAAGGGACCGCTTGCCCCATAGCCGGTGCCGACATCAAGCGGCGTGCCATGACCCATCCCGGCAATCGTATAGAGCTCGATCACCTCGACGCCGTCAGCGTCGGTCCAGACCTTTCGCTGATGCTGTCCGATCTCTTCGACACGCCCCGGGAATGCGTCGACGCCGCGGACATGTGTCCATTGCTCGACCATCGTATTTGCGTTGGACGGCACGACGGTTCTGTCTGCGCTTCCCTGCCAGATCGATAATGTCGGCCACGGTCCGTTGTGCTCTGAAGCATTTCTCAACCGCTGTTGAAGCTCTTTGCTGGTCGGACCGCCCTGGCCGCGCATTCGGTCGAACGCCTCGGGAATGGTTGCGGCACTGGCATATGGCAGGCCTGCGATGATTGCGCCGCCGGCAAAGACCTCGGGATAGGTGGCGAGCATGGCGGCGGCCATCGCACCGCCAGCCGAAAGTCCGGTCACGAACACGCGCCTGCGGTCGATGCTGTGTTCCGCAACCACCTTCGCAATCATCTGACGAATGGAAAAGACCTCGCCGTGATCCCGGCTTATGTCCTCCGGGTTAAACCAATTGAAGCAGAGGTTTGGATTGTTTGCCCGCCGTTGCTCGGGAAACAGCAGTGCGAAGCCGTAGTCCTCGGCCAATCGCGACCAGCCGGACCCGATATCATAGCCGGCGGCAGTCTGGGTGCAGCCATGCAGGACGACGACCAGGGCCATGTTCTTCCCGCGCTGTGACGGCAGATACGTATAGCCTCCCAAAGCGCCGGGATTAGAACCGAACGTTTCCAGGGAGACGAGGTCGGTGTTGTCCTGCGTGGGGCGGGTGCGAAGCATTCCTCGCAGCGCAGCAAGGCGTGCAAGCGTGTCTGACATGGATCTCATGAAAAATTCTCCGCCAATCAGCAGCCGGGACGGCGGTGATGCTTACATAAACGCGTCAGTGAGCGAATGGTTGCTGCAGTGCACAATATTCTGGGATGGCTGCACTTCCAAGCGCGTGGGCATGTTGCGCCGGCTCCCGCGACGAACCGGCTCCGGGCAAGTTCCATGACGTAGGCTCAAACCTACGGCAAACCACTCTCTCACCGAGTGACGAGGAAAACGGTCAATTCAATTTGACCGATGGCTCCCGGCCCCAGACACGCAGTTTGCCAAGCGCCTTGATAAAAGCTGTAAAGTCCTTCGTCGCTCCGAGCGCAATCACGCCTCATCGGGTGAATTGGCGATTCCGGCCTTCTGCATCAGCGCCTGTGCTGATTCCACATAGCCGATGAACTTGCAGTGCACGAAGGCATCCGCCACGAAATCGCGGGCCGTTGCCTCCTTTAGCAAGTCGCCGGTTCCCTCGGCCGAGGGGAGGAGTGCGGTCCGCCGTACTCCGGCGGCGGAGAGCCGCGATGGCGCCGGTTAAAAGGGGACGCGTTGCCCTTCGACCCCGCGCCCGGTTTCCGTCGATTCTTAAATCCGAGGTGTGACGAGGAGATCCTCCTCTTCATCGCGCTGCGACCCGCCGAACGCTGCGGCGGCAGAGGCGATGAAAGCCCCGATCAGAAGCGACAACGCGCCGAGCAATGCCGTGGTGGAGGCCGCCTTGCGTGCCTTATCGGCGGCTTTCTGGGCGGCGACCTTGGCGTCGTCGATCCGCTTCAGCACGGTGTCGACGCGGGTACGCGCATCGGCTTCGGAAAGACCGGTCCGCGCAGAGACGATGGTGGCGAGATAGGCCTTGTCGTCATCGGGAATTTGGCCTTCAGCGGCGCCGTTCAGGAGGATGCGGGATACTTCCGCCGTTGCCGCGGCGTCATTCGACGGTGCCGCTGCGCGAGTCTGATCAGGACGCAGCAACGCGTCGGTAAAATAGGCAGTGGGCAAATCCATCGGCGATGCTGTCGACGATGCGGCTGCCGTGCCGGCTGCAGTGGCGGTCGAACCCACAGCTTGTGCGGCGGAGCCTACGGCTTGTGCGCCTGCGCCGGCAAGCGAAGTCAGCGACGACGCCAGAAATCCGGCGACGAAGATCGTCGCCAGCGCCCAGCTGATGAAGCCATGCGCCGTATCGCGGAAGAACACCTCATCGGTGTGGACGGCCGCCCACTTCGTGCGCAGCCGGCCGGTGATGTAGCCTCCGAGCCCGGAGGAGAGCCATTGCACAACAACGAGCCAGATCGCGGCCGTCACCCCCACCGTGCCGAGCGAACTGCTTTGCCCCGACCAGGGCGACACCATCGTCAACCCAACCCCGGATCCAAGCAACAGAAGAATGAGCGTCACCCCGATGGCAGCCGCGGCGCCTGCGAAGATAGGCCCCCATGTGATGGCGGATTTGGACGATTCGACCGGAGTAGCAATCTCTCCGGAACCTGTCATTGAAACCGACATGATCTGTTCCTATCGCATAAACAGAGCAAGAAGGATGATGATCGGCAGTGGAACACCAAGCAGCCAAAGAAGAATACCGCGACCCATGAGAGACCTCCTGTCAGGAACTGACGTTACGTGGTTGATGCCACTCAACTTTTATCCACGGCGTTTGTTCCCGGCCGGCTTCTCTCGCGCGGGTTCAGCCGAAACCCGACATGATCTGCCGCGCAATCTCTTCAATCACGCGGCAGCTTATAAAGTAACAACAGATTGTCGGATCGGTTGCCGCATCCTTGACATTTGAGGCGATTGGCAACCTCGGCGAGAGATATGTCACGGCCGCAACGGCGAGCAATCTCCCACCGGTCGATGGATGTTTCGTGATGGCATATGCGGCAACGGGCATGGAGGACGTACCACTGCGGCAAGGTCGCCAGCGTTTCTTTTTCGATTTCGACGGCGTGGCGACCAGGAGATGCGAGTTCAATACTGCGGCGATGTTTCATGCCCGTTCAACAGTCTGTGTCCGTCCACGTGTCATGTCGCAACCCATCCCTCTTTCCGCGAAGGCAAGCTGAAGTCGCAGGTGATGGCAGTCCAGCAGCAATGTCGTGATGGCGGCACGGACGTCACCATCATGAAAGGCGACAACTGCATCGACTTCAACTTTCAGCGCTTCTTCTGCCAGCTTTTCAGCTATCTGCGGACGCACGATCTCGATCTCCTTCAGAGTTTCCACCGCAAGTTTTCAGATTGGCGGCCATTACGCCGATGTTCCTATTATGTTCCGATGGACTGACGAGTCAAGAGAGGTCGACGCTGAGGTTTCCGCAGCTTTCGAACGGAAACAATCTCGAGAGCCCTTGGTTGACGGTGCAGAGTTTATGGAGGTCGCAAGAGAATCTTGCGCGTTCGGAGCTAACGCCAATCGGGGAGTGCGCCTATATCATCCAGATGATCTGGAAGGAGATGAGTTCTGGGAAAATTTCTCCCAGTATTCCAAAAGGGGAGAGGCTCTCATCGCTTCGTAAACTGGAGAAGCATCGATGAACAGACTTCAGACATTTGTAGCAGCCGCGGCAATCAGCCTTGCCGCCATGACCTCGGCCTGCTCGACACCACCGAATTCATATGGCTCGGCATCAGGATATCAGCCGGGCGATTCAATGAACCCGGCCTGTGCGGATGGATTTCGGCCAGGCGACGGCCGTTCATGCAGCTATTAGAGCCAGGCGTCTAAAGGCGGGCGTCTCTTTGTCAGCACAACAGGCGGTGGCTGGCCGCTTCAGCGCTAGGTTCCTGGAGCGCCAACCGGCACCGTGGCGGACTGTTTCGCCGGCCGGCCGGCTGCAATACAAGCGCGCCGTCAGCGCTTTTATCGAGCATGCTTACTTGTTTGTGCGGCCGCGCTGTTTAGGGTTTATGCCGCCAAATCTGTTGGTGTCGTTGGCCACATCGCCTTCTTCGGTGTTCTCCCCGGCAATATCGTCGGCGCCCGTGTCACGATGCAGCCCCTTCGATTGTCCGATACCCGGATCTCGCTCGAGATCTGCGTCGGTAGGGCGAGATGACTTGGGATGTTTGGAAGTCATGATTTTCCTCCGTTTCGTTGCCTAATGCAAAACAGCGGCCGGCTGCGAGAGTTCCAGTGAAAACGGGATTAAGCGGGCATATTGGTGCTTTAATTAGAACACGTAGGGGCGGCTGATCGCCTCCTTGACGGCGTCGCCCTTGCCGGGGGCGGCGACCGCTCCAAATCAGGTGCCAATGTTGTCAGAGGCGGAACGATGCTCATTCAGCCAATTGATTACTTTCTGCTTGTTTGGTTTGCACTTGCCCTTACGTCCACCTTGTACGTTGCTTGGGACCAGTACACCAACAATCCCGAACCGGTGGTGATGAAGTGGGGCTTCATCCTCGTCACGCTCTACCTCGGTCCCTTCGGGTTGCTGATCTATGTGCTCGCCGACAAGGAGCCGCGGCCGGGCACGCACGAAGAGTTCGTCAAACCGCTATGGAAGCAGGGCATCGGCTCCACGATCCACTGTGTGGCGGGAGATGCTACCGGTATCATCATCGCCGCGGTGATCGTCGCGCTACTGGGTCTGCCAATGTGGCTCGACCTGATCGTCGAGTACATCGCCGGGTTCGTGGTCGGCCTCTTCATCTTCCAGTCCCTCTTCATGAAGAACATGATGGGCGGCACCTACCAAGAGAACGTTCGCAAGTCCTTCCTGCCTGAGTTCATCTCCATGAATTTCATGATGGCCGGCATGGCGCCTGTCATGAGCTTCCTGATGATGGGCCGCGATATGCGCGCCATGGAACCGACCGAACTGCTATTCTGGGGCGTCATGTCGTTGGGCGTCATGGTCGGGTTCGCGCTCGCCTATCCGTCCAATGTCTGGATGGTCGCCCATGGTCTCAAGCACGGTTTGATGACCGACCGCGGAGACACTGACCATGCCGAGCGTGCGCACGAAAGCCGTTCGGAGCCCTCGCCACCAGCGCATGAGCACAAGGAAAACCATCGACACGCCGTGATGGAAGCTCCGCGGTCGCCGCGTCGCGGGAGCGCGCTCCATCATGATGGCCACGGTTCCGGCCACGACATGGCCCCGGATACGCCTGTGCCACAGCTCGCTGCCGTTGGTGGCATCTCACTGATGTTGTTGCTGTTCGGCATGGTCGCCCCTGCCAACTGGGTCAATATGACGTTGAGCGCGCGCGATGTCGAGGGCGCCATCATGCCGCCGGGCATGATCATGGATCGCGACACTCCGGCCGAGGCGATGCTGGATATGGCGGCGATCCATCCACGCTATATCACCGCTACCTATGGCCTCGACACGCGCGGCGACCGTGTGCTCGAACCTCGCATCGAGGGCGGCGTCAAGGTCTTCGACATGGAGACCAAGGTCGTTCGCTGGACGATTCTGCCAGGAATCACGGTCGACGCCTACACTTTCAATGGTCAGCTCCCCGGTCCGCGGCTTCAGATCCGTGAAGGTGATCGCGTCCGCATCAAGGTGAAAAACAGCCTGCCCGAAAGCACGTCAGTGCATTGGCACGGTTTGGTCCTTCCCAACGAGATGGACGGACCGGCAGAAATTACCCAGCCGCCGATCAATCCGGGCGAGACCTACGTGTACGAATTTACTGCGGGGCAGTCGGGTTCATATTTCTATCACTCGCACGACCACGTTGACCGGCAGCAGGCTCTGGGCCTCTATGGCGCGTTGATGATCGATCCGGCGCAAGCCGATCCGACCACGATCGCAGACCACGAGTATGTCATTCTCTTGCAGGAGTGGCTGAAGCGCGAGGGCCTCACCTATCCAGCCATGCCGATGGATGGCGGGCAGCCCAACTACTTTACCATCAACGGCCGTGCCTATCCCGAGACAGACACCATCAAAATGAAGGTCGGCGAAACCCTGAAGGTGCGCTTTGTCGGGTCGAACAATGGCTTCATCCATCCCATGCACATTCATGGTGGACCATTTACCGTCGTTGCCCGTGACGGCATCAATCTCTCGCCAACAGCGCGCTTTCAGGCGGACACCGTCAATGTCGGCCCAGGACAGCGCTACGACGTTATCTGGAAGGCGCTCAATCCCGGCAAATGGCTCATTCACTGCCACATCGGGCACCACACGACCAACAATAATACCGAAACCGAAGGGGGCGGCGGCCTGATGATGGTCATCGAGGTTGAGGTCTAACAAACACCGCCGCAAATCACACCGCGTCGGTCACCCCGTTGCCAACACCAGCAGCGAGCCGGTTGGTTGGTTTGACTGCCAATTCACTTCGCTACCGCTTTTTCCGGAGGTCACCGGGCAAAGCGTCAATAAGTTGATGCACTTTTCCGGTGGCGAAGGCGATGTCCTCGCGCGGCAGATGGACTGTTATCTCGATCTCTTGCCACCTGCCGCCATGGTCTTTTGCGAACCTGACGGCGGCTTCCAAAGAGGTGAATTGCACCGCCGGTGCATTGGCGGTCCAGAACTGCACGCTGCAGTCCGCCGTACTGTAATCTAAGAATGCTTTTTCGGGATCTAGCGCCATGGCATTTGCTGTACACCGCCGGCAGTTTTTTGGCCAGCGGTTACCTGCTCGCAGTAAAAAGCGCGTTGTCAGCCGTGACCACCGAAGCCATCACCAGCGCGCAGTTGGTCTCACCAGCCGGCCGGTTTTCATCGTGTCGGAAAGCAGGAGGGAATAGGAAAGAAAGCGCCTGCTTTCGGATTTATCAACGACAACAGGCGCTTACTTGAAAATGGCTCCCCGGGCCGGATAATTTTTATCAACTTTAATGCTCCATAATGTAAACAGCATATGTTTTAACCTTTTGTTATCATTGCAATCCCTTGTCTATTTTATCCAAGAGGCCTATTTATAGCGCATCATCCAAAAGCGGGGAAAAAGTGGGGAAGACAAATGGGGAGCCATACTCGCAATGCGCTTACCGTGAAGTCTATTGCGGCTAGCAAGGCGGTAAAGCTCCGTGATGGCGGCGGGCTGTGGCTCGTCACCAAAGGGGGCGGTCGATACTGGTTTTTCCATTACACCTTTGCTGGCTTGCGGCGTGAAATGGGCATCGGCCCGCTTCATACGGTCGGGCTCGCAGATGCGCGCGAGAAAGCAGAGGAGGCGCGCTCGATGGTCCGTCGTGGAGTGGATCCTATCGCTGCCCGCAAGGAAGATGAGGCGGACACACCGAAGGCAATCACGTTCGGGGAGTATGCGGACGCGTTCGTTGATGCCGCCGTGAAGGCCGGTAGGTGGCGCGGCGCCAAGACGGAAGCCAGGTGGCGGAATCTTCTAGAGAACCATGCCAAGCCGATCCGCGCGAAGATGCTGGCAAGCGTCAAAACGAAGGACGTCATCAATGTGCTCAATCCGGTCTGGGGGTCGAAACAGGAAACTGCGGAAAAGCTGCGAGAGGCGATCGAGCGGGTGCTGGATGCAGCCAAAGTGGAGGGGCATCGTGCAGGGGACAATCCGGCTGCGTGGAGGGGCAACTTGGAACATGTGCTTCACAAGCCAAACGAACTAGTTACCACCGAGCATCATGCCGCGTTGCCACACGTTGAGACGCCCGCTTTCATGAAGCAGCTCGCTGAGGTCAAGGGCGTGTCCGCCAGAGCGCTCGAATTGTGCATTTTAACCGCCTGCCGTTCGGGCGAGGTCAGATTTGCAGTCTGGCCAGAATTCGACCTGGAGAAGAAGACCTGGCTTATACCTGCCGTCCGCATGAAGGGCGGCAAGGAACATCGAGTGGCGCTGTCTGATAAGGCCGTCGAGATCGTCAAGTCGATGAAGGCACAGTCCGTCAACGATTTCGTCTTTCCAGGCGTTCGCGACAAGAAGCCGTTGTCGGACGCTAGCCTCGGCAAGGCGCTCAGCGCGGCAGGTGGCGCCGCCTACACCGTCCACGGTTTCCGGTCTACATTCCGCGATTGGGCGACAGAGGTTGCTCATGCTCCGCGAGAGATCGCAGAAGCCGCACTGGCCCACGTGGTTGGTGATGCGGTCGAGCGATCTTACGCTCGGTCTGATGCGCTCGAAAGGCGCCGTGCCCTCATGCAGGAATGGTCGGCTTATGTTTATGGGATCAATGGATGAAGCCCCGAAGACCGCGCACGATTTAGCTGGCCATCGGGCTGCCGTTCGTACACGGTCCCCTGAACAACACAAGGCTCCCCGATGCGCTTCACTCACATTGCCCAAAGCAGCCCAACTGGTTGTGGCGCTGCATGTCTCGCCATGATCGCAAGTCGAACCTTGGATGAGGCGGCCTCCGCTCTCTTCGGTGAGGCAAAACCTCAAGATCAGAGAACCCAGTGGTCGCACATGAGACGTGGCCTCGAAAAGCTCGGGATTGAGTGCCGAGGACGGCCGAAACGGGTGTCATCTTGGGATAGCATTGAGGGTGTCGCACTAGTTGCCGTAAGCCGCGTGGGTGAAAACTGGCACTGGGTGCTTTTCGATGCTTTCGATGGTTTGATCTATGACCCAATGAAGAGTTCACCGACGCCTCAGAATAGATCACGAAGAAAGCTAGTATCTTTTCTGTCACTGAGGATTGCCCGGTGACACTCCACCCCTGTAAACGCGTGTTAATTTACAAACGCGTCAAGAAGTTTATTGCAACCTACGATAAATATCCATTTTGACTTTTCTGTAAGTTTACGTCACATTCAGAGCATAACCTTCGAGACCACACAGTCTCGCCGCCCAGCGCTTCGGCGCCACGCATGCACCACCAGCCCGGCCGGACCGGCTTTCACCTTTAAAAATTTCACCCTTTCAAGCCTTGGACTCTGTCCGGCGAGAGGAGATGTCTATGCAACCTGTGAATGACAACCTTCCAATGTTGATCAGCTTAAATGATGCGTGCCGTCTCACGAGCATGTCGCGCACGATGTTGAACAGATATCGCGCCGAAGGTCGGTTCCCCGTCGCGGTCGAGCTTGGCGACCGGCGGGTCGCCTTCGTACGCACGGAAGTCACCGATTGGGTACAGGCCAAGATCGCCGCCCGCGCTGCATAGCCTGTTTTCTGGACAATCCGGATCGAACTGCCGACATAGCCCCAGCCACCACCACCAATCAGTTTGCCGACCGGCGCCGCCGGCGAGAGGAGAGACCATGCCCGCGACTCTGTCAGTTTCCGCACTTTGGGAAGATCCACATTTCCTATACTGGGAAAGTTTCGAGGAGCAATACCGCGAGCCGATCGCAGAATCGAAGGCCAAGTTCGAAGCGTCGGACGGCGTCAGCGAAGCGAGGGGATGGCTCGTAGAAAACGACATCGATCCTGACAAGCTCCCATTTCAGCCGAAGCTGGTGCATGTCAGCGTGTCCCGCGACTACGATCTGCCTGAAATCGAAAAACCGTGCGGTCGGCACGTCTACACTTATGGTGGGACAACGGCCACAACGAGGCACAGGGCGGCGAAGAGCCGACGGCGGCTCCGAGTGTAGACGAAGTGGCGGCTCTGGTTGCTAAGTATGGCTAGAGTGGCGTCAGCTTAACTGCGGTGCCGCTTGCCGCTACGAAAAGGATGCTTCCGCCTCCACCAGAGGTTGACAATTCATTGTAGTCTAAGTCGACTGCAATAACAGCATCGGCTCCAATCGCTTCCGCTTCTCTTTTCAATCCGTCCAGGCATGCTAACCGCGCCTCTCGCAGCGACTTCTGCGATGAATTGGCTCGGCCGCCAACGAAGTCACGAAAGCTGTTTGCAATATCTCGGAAGATATTCATTCCGAGAGCAGCCTCAGAGGCGATTATCGAGATCACTCGCTCGACCTGTCGATTCGGAACGTCAATCGACGTGGTCAGGATCACATCCGACTCGCGGTTACTGCGTCCATAGCTCGAACTCTGCGATCCATGCGACTGAGCTCCGTAATTGAAGCATTTGTCGCAGATACCGAGTTGAATCTCGTTGTTAGGTTTTTCTTGGCCACACTCTTTGCAGGTTTGCATTCAATCCCCCAAGGCCCGCGACTATGCGGGCTTTTTCAATTCTAGGATGCGCGCAGCATGTCTGACAACACTGACGACCTGATTATTTCGATCAGCACCGATCAGGCCACGCTTCGGCGCAGCATTAAGCGCATTGAGCAGGATCTCGGCACGCTTGCAGGCAGTGTCCAAAAGCAATTCTCGGCCGTCGGCAAGTCGATCGACAACTCCGTTTCTTCGACGTTGCAAAATCGCATCAACGGCATGGTTGGTATCGGCAAGGCGGCGTCCAAGGAATGGACCGGCGCGCTCGCTGATCAGGGCAAGGAACTGGACAGGCTTCGTGCTCGCTATTCGCCGCTGTTTGCGACGATCAACAATTACAAGACCGCTGTTGCCGAGATAAAGCAGGCGCACGCGGTCGGCGCAATTTCCGCGAATGAGATGGCCACGGCCATCAGCAGGGAACGGCAGGCCGCGCTAGCATCGACGGCGGCCATCAAGGGACGCAACGCGGCTTTGGAGGCCACCCCCGCGCAGCGTGCTGCCGGCGGCGTTGGCGCGTTCCAGACCGCGAATATCGCGGCCCAGTTTCAGGACATCGCTGTTCAGTTGCAAGGCGGCAGCATGCCGCTGACTATCGCCCTGCAGCAGGGAACGCAGCTAGCTTCGGTCTTTCAAACCCTTGGCAAGGGGCAAAGCGTCATCGGCGCACTCGGCGCCGCATTTTCGTCTTTGGTCAGCCCTGTTTCTCTCGTCACGATCGGCCTTATTGCAGCAGGCGGCGCGGCATACCAGTATTTCACCTCGGTACGGCAACGACAACGTTGAGATCAAAATCATCAACAACAACGGGTCGAAGGTTTCGCAGACAAAGCGAAAAACGAGTTCCGGCCAACTACGTCTTCAATGCCCATCCGTCCATTCGCTGGATGTATGCCGAGCGCGCCTCTGACACCCAGTACAAGCTAGGAGGCAACCTTCGCAGCTTTGCTTATGGGGACTCCGGGGTGCTCAAGAAGGACTGGGGTGATGAAGCCGAGGTAACCGCCTGGATAGGCAGACTATCAGCCCCTCCCGCCGACTGGGCTGCGCAAGGCCATCAACGCCTTGGTCCGTACCCTCAAGGGGTGCAGCGTCTTCGACCTGCTGGATGCTCTCTACATCGGGGCCTACGCGCCAACCCTGGCGGACGCCCTCAAGAACCTCAAGTCCAACACCTTCCACCAGACCGCCTTTGGGACAATCGCCCTGGATGGCGTCAATGGACCCAAGCCTGATGGCATCTCAGGATACACGGACACCGGCTACAATCCCACCACCAGCGGGGGCCAACTGGATGCCCTGGATCTCACCATGGGGGCATGGCTCCTGACCGAAGGCCAGTCTGCTGGCTACGATATGGGGTGTGGCTCCCTCGCATCTCTCCGAGCCCAGGCTAGAAGTGCTACCGATACGCGAAACGCCCGAGCCTGCAACTCCACAGCTATAACGGCAGCCTCCACCACCGCCCTAGGGGAAATTGGTGTCAGGCGTACAGGCAACGTTGGGTCCTTCATCAGGGATGGCTCCGGGGCCAACACAACGAACCTGACTGTGCCCGCTGGTGAAATATCCCCGAACGGCAACCTGACCTTCCACAAGAACTCCACCGCATTTGCCTCCAGGGCCCATGCCATCGAGTTCTTCGGAGCCTACCAGCCTTCGGACATGTACGGTGTAGGCCACAGAGCCCGCGCAAGGTTCATGGTGGAGCTGGGTCTGGTCTAGCCGCCCACCATAGCGCCCTCTCCTTAACCGGGGAGGGCGTTTTTTCGTTTCTAGTTTTCGAGATGGCCGACCGCCCATCACCGGAACCTCGTTAGAGGCACTTGCGTTCGATGGTGTTTATGATCCGCTGTACAACATTGGCAAAGTACTCAAAGATATCTATAATTGGAAGGTTGCGAGTGAGTGCAGACGGTCCGATCGTAATAAGGGCATTGACACTTATGTCGGTAACAAACGCGTTCAGCGCGGCGTCGAGACTCAGTATTTCAACATCAGCCCCCTCCATGCGGACGGGTTTTGTTCCTTCCGGCACTAGAAATCCATGCTCATAACCAAAGGGAACTGATCCCGGTGGCCCTCCATGAAAGGAAAGTGTGCCTTGGGGGGACAAGAAACCTACAGGCGATCCCGCTCTCACACCTGTGGTAACCTGCGCCACGGCGACAGGGGGGAGTGCGTTATGCTTCCCTAGGTTGTCGAGTTGTGCGAGGGCCCAGAGCGCTTGGTTCCCACCATCGTACGGTTTAAGTCGGCAGATGTACTGCACGACCTGATCTGGCACATTCAAAAGATTCTTGGAAAACTTTTTCTCAAAGCTCTGCCGTGATTGTAAGATCGGGAACTTCGTCTCCTTTGAGACCGTTGCACCGGAGTCGCGAACAAGCGTCGCGATCGTGAGATCAAGAGCTACTCGAAGGTTATGAACGACGGACTTCGCGATTACCTCAAGCGGTTTTGGAAAGCGCTTCTTCGTGACGAATCGAAACCTAGTGCAATTACTCGCAGCCTCGAATTCACTAATCAACTCAAATGGTGCTGTCTCTTCGAAGGCCGCCAGTGCCTCTTCAAACCGGTCCAAGTTGTGCAGAGCCTCCGCAATTAGCGCTCTTGGCTCTTCAAATCGGTCGCTGATCTCCGAGACAGGCGAGAGAATGCAACGTTGAGGTGGCGGCGGATACAAGAACCGCCCTACTTGGCTACCGTCCACGTAGAAGGTCAACCCTCCCGCATCGGCGCCCAAACCAATTTGCCCCACAATGATCCCCCGCAAATTAGTAGACATTCATGAAGCCGACGGCGCGGTCCGTGAATCGAACTACTGATGATCACAAATAAAGGAATTCTCCGCAACCTACTTCGGACAATACACCCGGGTGGCGCGACGGAGCGGCCCTCCGCGTTGAGGCGCTTAGGGCTTGGAATCACGCCAATCGTTTTACCGCACTCTGACGCACTTCGCAGGGTCACCAGAAGCGGGAGTGGCACTTGTTCATCCTTGGTTCATTCGGTGGGTGGCACCGTTCGCCCTGCAAATTAAAAACCAGGGAGAGTGTCATGAGTTTCGTTGCATCGACCAAGTCATATAGCACCACGCACAAACTGCTTCTCTCCGCCGCGGGTTCGGTGGTTGCCGCTTTCCTCATGTCGTCGCCAGCGCATGCGTTGACGATGAAAGAGTGCAGCACCAAGTACCAAGCCGCTAAGGCCGACGGCTCCGCCAAAGACGTGAAGTGGAATGATTTCCGCGCAAAATTCTGTGGCGCCGATGCTGCTGCAGCCGATAAGGCTGACGAAGCGGACGTCACAGCCACGAGCGAGAAGGAACCGGCAAAGCCGACGACCGCGGCCCCGAAAAGCGTCAAGTTCCCGAAGGCGATCGACAAGAAATATTCGAGCGAGACGCCTGGCAAGGCCCGCTTGCACACTTGCGTCGACTCCTATCATGCTGCCAAGGATTCCGGCACGCTCGGCGATCTGAAGTGGATCCAGAAGGGTGGCGGCTATTGGAGCCTCTGCAACACGAGCATCAAGGCTGCCGGCTGAACGAAGCGCTCATAGATCCCGCAAAATACGGCCGCCCTCAGAGGCGGCCTTCTCGTTTCAGATGCGAGATGAAAGAGTCGACGTTAAAGCAGCGTTGTTTGCGCCGGCTCACCGGCCGTGTCGATGATGCTCGAGCCATAGGCCTCGCGCGATATCACCATAATTGCGTCGTTCGGCAGCGGGCGGGCGAGAGCCTTTGCCTCGTCCCAAGGCGCGCGCATCCACACGTCGACTTCCTCTTGCGTCAGCAGCAAGACCGGCATTGCCTTCCCGTGGATCGGCTTGACGACGTCGTTCGGATCGGTCGTCAAGAAGGCGTAGAGGTCGTCTGTGGTCAGGCCATCTTTGACTTTCCGGACGCTTTGCCACTGCGGAACGTGCACGCCGGCAAAGAACATCAGTGGTTTGCTTTCGTCGCGGGCGAACCAGGCGTTCGGCGTATTGCCACCCTCTTCCTTGCTGGCGGGGTCGGGTTCGGCAAAGCTGGTCACCGGCACGATGCAACGGCTCTGCACACCGAACCATTTCTTCCAGTGGGGAACATTGAAGTTCCGGATGTTGGTAACGCCCTTGTCCGGCTCCATCCGGATGAGCATGTCCATGTCGACGGGCTTGCCCTTCTGCCGCAATTTCTCCGCACGGGCGTCAGCCGCCTGCTTGATCACGAAAAACGGCGACGGCAGCCCCCATCTCGCATGAGCAAGCTGCTTGCGGCCGTCAGCAGTGTTGCGGAGAATTGGCCCCGCCTGGTCAGGGTTCATCTGGTAGGCTGGCATTAAGTTGATCAAACTCTCAACGTCTTGTGCCCACTTGTTGACCCAATCCTTCGCGTCCATGCGATAGAGATTGCACACATCGCCCTCCCTTGGCGTCCACGTACCTTTTCGGCTGACTTCGTCCGTGTCGACAAATTGACCGTTCCACCGATCCCTGAATTGCTGCGCAGCTTCGCGGCTGCTGAAGCAAAAGACAAGATATTGATCCCATTCGATCGAAGCAAAATAGGACTTCGAAGCTTGATCGAGTGCAATCGCAGACGTGAGAACGTCACCCCTTTCGCGAGGGGTGTAAGCAGATTCGCCGCTCTGATAGTTGCCCCACCAGATGATGACATGATGAGGAAGCTCGCGGTCCAGGCGCCAGCGGGCAAGGGGATTGTCTCGACGGGACGCCATTCACAAAACTCCGTCTTCCCATATTGGCTTTTTGACCGTGGTAAACCTGACCAGGCGGCGCACTGGAAGCTTGCCGAATTCCGAGCCCCAGATTTGAAGCACTTTTAGGCTCATGTAGTCTCCTCGGTCGCAACGCTCGCAGCGGAAGCGACTTGCCAGCCGATCAAGGCTGACGTTAGTCGTCAGCTTCAGCAGGTCGCTCGGAAAAAAGCGATAAGTCGTTCTGCAGAATTGGCATGTGACCTCCAGCAACTGACCCGCCTCGGCTGCGTCGCGCAGACTCCACCCACGCAACTTCTTGGCATTGTTCATTTCCGGCATTGTCAGTCTCGATCGTAGCGCGGCCGCCATCCGCGGGTCATGCCTCGGCTCATGGCACCTTCTGCCAACGTCAATTGCCGGCGAAGGTGGCGAATATCCTCCAGCAGGGTGTCTATAGCTGCGTGGGTATCGCCTCTGTGGTAGGCAATCACCTTGTCACGCTCATCGTTTTCCACGGCTTCGCCGATCGGCTGCTCTCGCATATCCGCGCTCCATGCTTCAATTTCAGATTGGCGGCCGCAGCGCCGATGTTCTTATTATGTTCGCTTGCGAATGCGAGTCAATAATCAATCTGGGTCAATTGCTTTTTAAGGCGTTGCTGATGGGATGGAGGCATGACAAAGCCGCCGAAACCAAAGCCGCTCCTGCAGGATGCTGACAAGCCGGTTCGATCCCGGCCGCGCAAGCCGCGAAATCCCGCGCAGCCGAACCTTCCCCTCGATCCTATGCCCGATCGCATTGAGCCGTGTCTTGCTCTCCTAAAGCCGAAGCCGCCGAAAGGCCCTCAATGGGCCTTTGAGGTGAAGTGGGACGGCTACCGCCTGGCCATCCACATCGAGCCATCGGGCGTGCGGATCCTGACGCGCGGCGGCCATGACTGGACCGAACGTTTCCCGGCGATCGCCGCCGAGGCGAGGCGTCTTCCTGTCGCCACGGCCATTCTGGACGGCGAGGCCGTTGTATTCGACGAGCGTGGCAGGTCGGATTTCGGCAGGCTTCAGCAATCGCTTGGCGGCCGCGGCGGAAAAAGAATGTCACGCGAAGCGGTCCTTATGGCGTTCGATCTGCTTTATTTTGACGGCCGGGACATGAGGCAGACCGAGCTTGGTGCGCGGCGCCATCTCCTCGAGGGCTTGGTACCTGCCGGCGGCGAAGAAGCTATCCGGCTATCCGAGGAGATCGAGGCTGATGGTGAAGTGCTGTTGCGCATCGCCTGTGAGCACGACCTCGAAGGCATCGTAGCTAAGCGCCGTGACTCGCCTTATCGCTCCGGCCGTCTTGGCGACTGGCTGAAGATCAAATGCTTCCAAAGCGACGGCTTCCTGATCGTTGGATACGAGAAATCGACAGCATCATTTGGGGGGATTGGCCGGCTGCTGCTCGCCGCGCGCAAAGGAGACGAGCTCGTCTATGTCGGGGGAGTGGGAACGGGCTTCAACGAACGATCCGCCGCCGAGCTCCGGGAGCACATGGACAAGCTGATCATCGGCAAGCCCGCCGTCGACACCGGACGGAAGCGGAATGCGGTCTTCGTCCGGCCGGAACTTGTTGCGGAGATTGAATATCGAGCCTGGACGCATGACGGAAAGCTGCGGCATGCCTCTTATAAGGGGCTTCGCGAAGCCGCTGATCAACTGCCGGTTTATGAGTTGGACGACATACGCTAAGGTTCAACACCGGCCAGCCTCGTCGATCGGCAAACAGCCACCCTCAGTCTTTGCTAGTAACTTCCCCTTGATCCCTTCTGTTCGGCCTTTTGATTCTCTTGGCCAGCAAAACCGTCGACGAGATCCCACCGCTCAGCATCTTTAGAAAAAGTATATTGAAAAAGGTGAGGGAATACGCATTTCCGACAACTGTTGTCGAAGCGCCTGCACCGTAGATCGGCAAAGGAATGAGAAAAATTAACGAAACGAAGGTGAGCACGGATGCCAAGTCCGCTTTCACAACTCTTTTTAGATCGGCAACTATAATTTCTCGGCTCAAACGGGAGGAAACGATATAAATCGAAAACAATAGTGTCTTCACGACCGTAAATGTGATCAGAGAAAACGAAAGACATGTGTAAAGGGCGACCTGTTCTGGATGGTTCTCCGCCAGCCATGGCAGTTCATAGTGGTATTTCGGTAGAATAACCAACAAGTATCTTAGGTGCGGGGCGATGTAATCCAGTACGCCTCCTCTGGTCAGCCAAAGAAACAAGATCGCCATAGACAAAACAGCCATATCGAGGGGCGGGCTGCTAATATGGCTCTCATATCGTTTGATAAAGTTCTGATTTTGAAGGCGAAAGAAAAGATCAACCCCGGCTAAACTTTTAAAAATCATTTACGTCCAGCCTTTGCCCCGAACTATGCCTGAAAAACCCAATCGAAGGGGCGGGGCGCGTCTTAGTGGGAGTGGGCGGAGTCTGTCAAGCATAACGCCCGTCAACCATTCCCGTCCACATCTCCATCTTCGTCCAGGGCATGCACGGGCAGATAAGTGTTCTTCTCCATCCACTCCCGGACGATGAACCTGATCGTGTCATTCCGCGTCATGCCGAACTCGCCGGCGAGATTCCGCAATGCCTCTTCGATATCATCCTCCATCGAGACGCCGCCAGCGTTGCGCAGCCGCAGCGCTGCCCGACGAAGCATGATCTGCAGATCGGCGCGTGAGATATCTGCGATCCGATCGGCGGCGTCTTCTAGAAGGGTGGCGGTGTCGGGTGTGGTCATCAGCTTGTTATGCGATCGTTTCCAAGTTTGTTGTAGAAGGCTTCTTCTATCACTTTCTCCAAACACAGCGTGCAAAGAGAAAATCAGAATCGCCATCTAAAGTCGAGAAGACGCCGGCGCTTCATTGGATCTATTGCTCGGTTAAACGGAAGACGGCCGCTCTCGGTTTTGCCAGCGCTGGAATGGCGAATGTCATGTCGGCGCGAAGATCGCCGGCCCTCCACCGCGCGCAACTTGCACTACCCGTACAATCTCGGGAGTGTGTCCTAGTTGCTACAGCTTTTTGTTGATCTGGTGATTATCCTTCGGTTGTATTATTACGCAATGGGGTACAGAAATGAAGTTGACTATCGCCACAACGTTACTCGCACTTGTCGCAACCACCGCCCTTGCCGCCGATGTCGTCCAGGACGCTGCGGCCGCTCCTACTTTCACGTGGTCCGGTCCCTACTTCGGTATCGATGGTGGCGCCGGATGGCTTAACGGTGACTTCAGCGCCGGCGGTGCCAGCGCTTCTGAGGATTTCAACGGCGGCATCTTCGGCGGATTCGCAGGGTACAATTTCCAGTTTGATAACATTGTCGTCGGTATCGAGGGCAACCTCGAATACAACTGGAATGAAGAGGACGCGCTAGGGGCAGACATCGGGACCGATTGGGCTGGCGCTGTTCGTGGTCGTGTCGGCTATGCCTTCGATAAGGCGCTGATTTATGGCGCAGCCGGCTGGACTGCGACGCGTGGTTACGTCGACCTGCCTGGTTTCGACAAGGAAACGGAGACCTTCAACGGCTACACCGTCGGAGCCGGCGTCGACTTCGCCATCACCAACAATATCTTCGCCCGTGGTGAATATCGCTACAATGACTTTGGCAAGAAGGACATTCTCGGTGTTGACGTCGATCTCGATCAGAACGAACTCAAGTTCGGGATTGGGGTAAAGTTCTAAGAACTGTCGGCTAAACCTGCACATCACAGCCCCGCCGAGATGGCGGGGCTAATGATAAAAACCGCCTATATCTCCTCCACACGCCCGATTTGGTGAAGATAAGCGATGTAATGTGTTGTTGGCCGGCATCGAGACGGTGGAGATGCCACCCCTTTGAGCTTAACCCGCATTTTCTCGCATCCACTTTTCATAGGGATCTTCATTGTCATTCACGCCGAGACCGCTGATCTCGTCAAGCTTGGCGTCGATCGCCCTTCGGTCCCATTTGCGAGTGCCAGGGATGCATGGCGGCATCTTGTAAGTGGCCACCCAGAGCGAGAACGTCGATTCGGCGATGCCGCAGTAAGCAGCGGCATCCTTGCGGCCAATGAGGCGAGGGGTATTGTCGGTCATTCACCCTTGACCTTGTTCCTCGCCGGGCGGGCCTTTCGGAGCGCGGCTAAGTTCCTTTTCTCCTGGAACTCTGCCGTTTTGTCCTCCCGCTGCTGGCGTTTGTCGGCCTTGGTTTCTTCCTTCAGCAGCAGCGGAATGTCGGTGGCGGATATTCGAGAAGCAAGGCGGGCGTTGTTGCTATTGTGATCGACCCATCGTCATCGTGCCACGCGGTCGGGGTCAGAACCGGCCAGACGCGGCAACGCTCGAACATCTGACGACCAATCGCCGCAAGGGATGGACGCGCCGCGACAACATGGCGGCTGCTTGCCGCGAGTGCAATGGAATGCGCGGGTCCGGAATGGATTGGCTGATGTTCAAGACCTACCGCCGCGGAGAGTTCTGGGAATTAATCGAATGTGCGCCGCCCTGCGCGCATAGGCGCGGGTCATAGACCTTCGCTAGCCCGCTGCCGAGCCGCATCGGCGGCGGGACCAACACCATAGGCCGGCGCGATCACCACCCGCGACTACACCAGCGGCGCGCCGGCCGGCTGCTCGTCGTTCTATGAACCGGCGGCCATAGCATCGAGCTTTGCAAGCCAGCGCAAATGACCTCCGGCCTCGCTCACCATATAGATAGCTAACTCGAGCGGTGGCTGCGCCGGCTCCTCCTCACCTGGCTCATGTCTGTAGAAATGCGCTCCGTCGATCCAATCCCTTAGCGATGCAACGAGCTTTTGCGCCAAGTTGATTGCGGGCTTTTGGTTTGCGTAAATCTTGCTGACGAGTGGTTCCAGATGCTTCTGCACTTCACTCGAACTCAGTTGGTGAGCGGAGGAAAACATCAGGCGAAACAGGCTCTCCGCGGCGAAGAAAGCAGATCGCAGCGCAGCTTTTCCGTCTGGCGGCGTGTTGTCCAAGGCCGCAAAGGCATCCTCATAGAGCGACCGCACGCCATTGTAGCGGGAGGCGCCCAGCCCTGAAATGGTGGAGATGCGCACAGCTTCGAACTCTTCATCGATCGTGAAATGAACGCCGCCCCTATCGTCGATGCGATAGCGGACCTGTTCTTCTTTGAAAACCCTGCGGCAGTTGTCGAGGAACAGCTTTCGTTTGTGTTCTTGCCTTGCGTTATCGTAGTGTGAAATCGCGTTATAGATGGTTGTAATCGAATCAAGAACGTCGCGAAGCTCCATCCCTTGGATGATTGGCGGCCATTGGAACCCGTGAACGGTCTGGCCGACGAGGATGCCCTGTTCGCTTTCAATAAGCTGTCCGAAGCTTCGGAGCTCGTCCCTATCGCCAAGTGCTCCAATGACCAGTGCGACGCGGTTTCGCATCCGTGGGCTATCAGGCAACAAATCAGCACGCCTCAGATAAACTTGTGAAAATCTCTGTCCTTCCGGTTGATCTGTCATCTGATTAGCTCATTCCAAAGAAATGCCGCAGGATTGGGTGCACGCTACTCCAGATCGCCGACAGCGATGCCGTAGCTTTGGAGGTTGAATCCAATGCGGAAAGAGCGGCTGAGATCATGCCTGGTCGTCTTCCGTCCGCACCCTTGACCGCCTGCTCGCTTACGAATTCCACTTGGTCCAGAAGTGCTTGCTTCTGGCCATCGTCGATGTCCGTCGCGCGGGCAATCACCTCTGTGAGCTCAACGAGTGCTGCGCTCACCTCGTCGCCTCCGGCCTTTCTTAAATATGAGATGTTTACGTCGATCGATTCAACGTTGCCGGTGTTGATCGATCCCACCACGCTGTTGTCGACTTTGATATTGTTCAAGATCGTAGGTCCTCTTGGAATGTCTGGAACTTGGATTCTTGGCGACTGGCCTCCGAATGGCACCAAGTGGTCCATCTCCTCGGCGGCAAAATTCATTCCAATAGCCGCAATGCGAAAGTCGAGGGTCCTGGAAACTGTGAATTTGTGATAGCAATCCACGCAAAGCGGCAATGCGCCAATCTGCCATACAGGTGGCTTGCCGCACTGAGAGCAGCGGCCGACGTCGCTCGTTGTTTTTTCTTGTTCGCCCTCCACCAACTGCTCCTAACGACTCGGATTGGCAACCCGAAGCTAAACCTGTTTTTCGAAACAGCAATTCGGCAGCATACGATCTTCCTGTGGAGCAACCGTGGAAAAGACGTTCCAAAAGCGGGGAGGGAAAGTGGGGAAGCAAGTACCTGCTTTCGGATTTCTCAACAAAAACAGGCACTTATTTCCAAAAATGGCTCCCCGGGCCGGATTCGAACCGGCGACCTGTCGATTAACAGTCGAATGCTCTACCGCTGAGCTACCAGGGATCACTGCTTGGCGCGGTGTGAATGCGCTAATACAAATGCTTTCCCGATTTGCCAAGCGGTTTTTTCAAAAAAATGAAATGAACTTGTATTTGAGTTGCCTGCGCCCATCTCAGGGGAATGACAAACGTGAATGATCGTGGTGAGACAAACAGCGGCGAAAAGCGCAAGGCGCGGGCAGGGCGCTTCGGCATCGATCATGCAAGCGGCAAGCTTGTGCTCGGCTCCTTCAGCATCGGCATGCCGCGCTCGCGCATCGCGCGGATGGCGCTCGGCGTGGCCCTCATTTTCTGCGGATTACTGGGTTTCCTGCCCATCCTGGGCTTCTGGATGCTGCCGCTCGGTTTCCTCGTGCTCTCACACGATCTGCCGTTCGCGCGCCGGCTGCGACGGCGTGTGGCGGTCTGGTGGCACAGACGCCGGAGACCCGCTGATTGACGGCCACCCCAGAACGGGTCTTGTGGAACAGTGGATCGCCTTTCGCATTCGTGGTTTATGGAACGTAAAATGCGAAAACGCGCCACAATGATGCAGGTGAGGAAATGAAGGCATTTTTTGTTTTCGTCCTGTCGGCAGCTGTCCTCTCAGGCATTTCCGCCGAGGCCCAAGTAGACAGCCGCGGCTTTGACGCTCGTGGCATCTGTCGCCGTCCCGAAGGCTGCGTGGTCGACCAAGGTCAAGGCGGCAGCTACAACGGACCTCGCAACTATCGCAATTTTAACGGTCGGAACGAGCGTGATGGGAGGAACGACCGCGAGCGGAACGACCGCCGCTATCGTTCTCAGAACAGAAGTGACAATTTCAGCGCGGGAACTAGCCGCGGTGTCGCAAGCCCTGTGATTGAGCTGGGCGTGCAGCCTATGCACATCTAGTTCGATCTGAGTTCGCTTTCCTCGAAAGTCCCGCCATGGTCCGGATCAAGACCTGTCGCCAGCAACAAGCTGCAGGCGGCAAGGAGGAGGACGAGCTTGACTGCATAGGACGCCACGGAGACCGGTTGTCGACGGCCCGGTGATACGCGACACGGCGCTACATAATATTTGTAATAGAAGTGCGGATCATCGGTTTCCAGCAGGTTATGGTAGACGTGCAACGGAATATCCGCATGCTTCAAAGGCGGAGAACCGGGGAACTTTACATAGAGATCCCGGGTTTCGGCGTCGTATGCCGCATGTACGTGCTTCGATTTGAGGGCAGCCCAATCCATCGCAAGCTCCTATACCCTCCCGAAAATAATTGAGTCCCGGAGGAGGATCGAAGTCAAGTCAAGAATTTGTTTCAAATGCCATCATTGGCAGGAAATGGGGCATCGTCATGGCCATGGAAATTCCGGCCCGCGCGCGTGCCATTTCGGGATGACAAAAATGGTCGTTTCGGCAGCAGCGGAATGGCGTTTTTCCGAAATGCCCTCTTGCGATTTCCTTACGATCATTCTAAACGCTCGCCACGGCTCGGATAACGAGCCCGTGAGGCCTCGTGGCGGAGTGGTGACGCAGAGGACTGCAAATCCTTGTACCCCGGTTCAATTCCGGGCGAGGCCTCCAATATCTTTTCACCGCATCGATAAGTGTTTGTAAAACTTTGGTAATATCCGCGGTGTGGCAGTTCGAACTTGAACCGTTCCACCACACCAAAAGCCAGGTGTGGCAGTGTGCTCCCGGTTTATCCGTTCGCCACGTCGCTTTCGTCAGTCAGCGCCAGCAGTTTCGTGCCGACGCCGTCCCAGTTGATTCGTGCGACCGTCTGCCGGCCAGGCGGGCGTGATCGGCATTTTTCGTATAAATTTTGAGGTCTTTCCATCGCGCCAGGCGAACGTCGCCTCGAGCATGCTATCGGTTGTGGGCAACGTCGGCCGCCAGTCCCTTGCGGACTGAATGGGCGGTGAGGTGGCCGAGGCCGGCCCGACAGAACCAATCCGAGATTCTGTTTCCGAGACTTTTGATGAAGAACGGCCTGCCGAATTCGGTGGCGATGTAGGTGAGGTCCGTCACCTTGTTCATGGCGAGCACCGCCTCGGTGATGGGGTGGATGGGGATCTCGATGTCGTGTGGATTGCGGTTGCAGATCTTGAATAGGCGAAGCTTGAACATGTCCCTGCGGCGATGCTGCGGGCCGAGCTGCGAGACATCTGACACTCGGAACATCATGATAGCGACACACAGGAGGGACTTGGAGCGCATCCCATGGTTTCGATGCACTTCGGCCAGCTCCTCGGGCGTCGCGGTCGCGTGGCCGTCTGTATGGACGGCGACGGGCTCGACGAGGCGGGCGATGTTCGGAGCGATTGCCTTGCCGTCCTTCCTAGTGTCGAACAATTGCGCGGCACCGTCAGGCGTTCGCCGGCTGCGAAGGGCGTTTCCTTCTTGCTATCGCGCAAGACCTCGAGTGTGGTCGACGTGGCAGGACAATGCGGCGTTTTATGAGGTCGAATAGAGTTTGAGGCGGGTGAAGAGTGCGAGAAGGCGCGATAGGATGCCAAGCTTGACCGGGATTCCTATTGTTTCTTTGCCGAGCTTTGTGAGCCGCCAGCCGGTGACGTAACTCCATCCGCCACCAGGACTATGAATGGTGACGAGGCCAAGATCACATGCACGATTTACAACCGTTTTGTCGTAATCTTCCCATTCCCCATCAGTCATGAGACAGCAGAGATCGACTTCCTTCGCTGTCATATACAGAAGCTGAATAACATCTTCGTCCAGTGACGCTATGGCAGCCGCAGAGGACATGCCTGCGTGATTAATTATGTTCATTGATTCTCCCCACCCAAGTAATTAGCTTCAGCCCACGCGAGTAATTTGCACAAGCACTATTTCTGGACTTTTGTGACGTGGTTACCAAGTGCGCGGTTATTCAACAGGGTTTAGGAGATGATATGCACCGGCGGGGGACGGTGCTGCTTTCAGACGGCATCTTGGCGAGTTTTGCATTCCTCTGAGGTGTGGCAGGGTGTGGCAGCCGCCTTTGATTTCTCAAGGGAAATATTTCAGCTAAGGTGTGGCCGAAAACTCGCTAACCATTTGACGCCGCCCGCTTGCGAATTTCTGGACCTCAAACATCTCCACATGACAGAATCTATGTGAAACGCTGCCGGCTCAACGGTGCAGCATCGCCGTTTGCTAAGCTACCAAACCCGCTGGCTCGGCGAAAAATCGAACTGTGACGGATTAATTCCCGCGAGGCGGTAGAGCGCCTTCAGGCCGCCCTTGCGAATTTCAGCTTGATATTCCAGATCGCTCAATTCAGGCCCGTCATCGATTTCGGGGCCGGCGCCAAGCAGCCGCCGCATGCCCTGCGGCGAAACGCAAGTGAAGCTGCGAATGTCGCCGCTGCTGTATTTGATCAGCAGCAGGCGGGCATCGGCGTTGTAGTGAAGCGCTTCTATGTAGCGCGATTGGATCAGGAAGGTTTGCATGCGCACACCCATAGCGGAAGGCGAGGGCGGCGCAACAAAATGGTTGACGTAACGTTAATGCGCATGCGGCTGTTGGTGCTGGATTTCAAATGAAACAGACGCATATCAGGCCTGCGCCCGCCGGCATGAGATTGCCGCAGGCGCCACGCAGGAGATATCCGAGCTCGCTTCGGTGCCCTATCGTCTCCAGGTCGTTTCGCCGTCTAGCAACCCGCAGCAGAATATGCCGACGAGCGCTGCGACGATGAAGAAATCGAACAGCGTGAAATATTCGAAAATCGCAGACATGGCCTGCTCCTCCTATTTCCTCCGATGCAGATCATAACATGAAGGGGCGGAAGGTTCCACGCTGGGGTTGCAGCGTCCATCCTGCCCCTGTGGCGCGGATGAGGCGCCGGCCGGATTCTTTTCGCCGGCGGCTGCCAAGCCTTGAAAGCATCCGTGGCGGAGATTAAGAGACGAGGGACAGGAACCGCTTTTTAAGAGCGAGAGGACATGATGGATTTCGAAGCAGCGCGCGCAAAGATGGTCGATACCCAGGTTCGCACGACGGACGTTACCTCGCATTCCGTGCTGACGGCGTTTCTCACGGTGCCGCGTGAGGCTTTTGTGCCGGAGAAGGCGAAACTGCTGGCTTATATCGACAACGATATCGAGATCTCCGCCGCCGCACCGGGAAAGCCGGCCCGCTTCCTGATGGAAGCGTCGCCGCTCGCCAAGCTGCTGCAGCTGGCCGCGATCACCAAGAATGATTTCGTGCTCGAAGTCGGTTGCGGCACCGGTTACACATCGGCGCTGCTATCGATCATTGCCGGCTCCGTCATCGCGCTTGAATGTGACGAGACCCTAGCCACTGAAGCAAAGGCGCAACTGGCTGGCTACGCCAAAGTCGAGGTCGTGACCGGGCCGCTCGAACAGGGCTACGCTGCCGGCGCTCCCTATGATCTGATCTTCATCAACGGCGCAGTCGAAGAGGTTCCGGCCGCCCTTCTCGGGCAATTGCGCGATGGTGGCCGTCTGGTCACCGTCGAAGGTTACGGCAATGCCGCCCGCGCCAAGGTCTTCGTCGCCGAGCGCGGCGCCATTTCGGAAAACGTCTTCTTCAATGCCTCGGTCAAGCCGTTGCCGGGCTTCGCCAAGGCGCGCGAATTCGTTTTCTGACATCGTTCTTGTCGATGACGTTCAGCGACGGGCGCCATCGGCGCCCGTTTTTTATCAGCGCCGCTGGAAAGCCTTCACAAACATCATCTACCCTGACGCCGCCACAGCCGATCGGACGGATGTTATGCGCTTCAAATTCTTTTTCATCGGATGTCGCCGCCGCAAAATTGCAACAGGCTTTGCGGGTGGCAAAGATCAGGTAACAAAACTGTGCATGGCCGCATTCATTTGATTCGCGATGATTTTTTTCACGCCTGGGGTATTCTAAGGTCGTGGTGATTCGGATGAACGCTCCACACCATCCGGTCGTTGTTTTGGAATAACGGGGATAGAAATGGCTCAGCCAAGTGTAGCGCGTGAACCGTCCATGGAAGAAATTCTGGCGTCCATCCGTCAGATCATCGAAAGCAATGAGCCTGGCGCCGGCAAGGCGATTTCCGCCTCCCTGCCACCGGTCTACGGCGCCGACGAGGATGACAACAGCTCCGAAATTCATCTGACGGTCGACGACACCTATGCCGGCGTGGAGTTCCCCGAACCGGTCATGCGCTCCTCCGATCCGCGTTTCGTCGCCGCCAATTCGGCAGGCACCGCTCCCGAAGCCGAAGTGCCGGCCCGCGCGCTGTCGCTTGCCGATGTCGCCGCCCGCGTGCGCGCTGCCTCCGAGCGCAGCGCCGTGCAAGCCGGTCAGGCGTTGCGCGAAATTCCGAGCGGTTTCCGCCAGCCCGAACCGCAGCCGGCCGTGACGCCGGAACCGCCGCGCGCCGCGGCACCACAGCCGCAGCAGTCGCAGCCTGTTTTCGCGGCTGCCGCAGCGCCCGTTCAGCCTGTTGCAATCCAGCAGCCGGCCGAGCCGGTTGTTATGGAAACGCCTGAGGTGGCCGTCGCCGAGCCAGCGCCTGCTATCGAAACAGCGCCGCCGGCCATGGCGCCCGCTCAATCGTCGACTGACCGTTTCCTGCCGAGCGTTATGGACGAGGTCCAGCCGACGCTGCTTTCGGAGGATGCCGGCCTGCAGATCAGCCGCTCTTTCGAGGAGCTCGCCGCCGCGATCGACGGTGCCGAGCGCCGCTCGCTGGACGAGATCGCGGAGGACATGCTGCGCCCGATGCTGCGCGAGTGGCTGGATGATAATCTGCCGACACTGGTCGAGCGGTTGGTGCGCGAGGAAATCGAGCGCGTGGCCCGCGGCCCGCGCCGCTGATCGGATTGCTTTTTCCTGAAAAGCCGCTCCGGTCTCCGGGGCGGCTTTTTTATTGACTTGGCCGAGACCATCCTATTTACAAACGCCCATCCTCGAACCTCGAAATTGGTCAGAAAATGCTCGACAAGACCTATGATTCCGCCGCCGTCGAACCGAAAATCGCCGCGATATGGGATGAGGCGGACGCTTTCCGCGCCGGCGCGAACGCCAAAGCCGGGGCCGAGACCTTCACCATCGTGATCCCGCCGCCGAATGTCACCGGTTCGCTGCACATGGGCCATGCGCTGAACAACACGCTGCAGGACATCCTGGTGCGCTTCGAGCGCATGCGCGGCAAGGACGTGCTCTGGCAGCCGGGCATGGACCACGCCGGCATCGCCACGCAGATGGTCGTCGAGCGCAAGCTGATGGAACAGCAGCTGCCGGGACGCCGCGACATGGGCCGCGAAGCCTTCATCGACAAGATCTGGGAATGGAAGGCTGAATCGGGCGGCCTGATCTTCAACCAGCTGAAACGCCTGGGTGCGTCGTGCGACTGGTCGCGCGAACGTTTCACCATGGACGAGGGCCTGTCGAAGGCCGTTCTCGAGGTTTTCGTCACGCTCTACAAGCAGGGCCTGATCTATCGCGACAAGCGCCTGGTCAATTGGGACCCGAAGCTCTTGACGGCGATTTCCGATATCGAAGTCGAGCAGCACGAGGTCAAGGGCAATCTCTGGCACCTGCGCTATCCGCTGGAAAAGGGCGTAACCTACCAGTACCCGATCGCTTTCGATGAAGAAGGCAAGCCGACCGAATTCGAGACGCGCGATTATGTAGTCGTCGCAACGACACGACCGGAGACCATGCTGGGCGATACCGGTGTGGCTGTCAATCCGAAGGATGAACGCTATCAGGGCATTGTCGGCAAGCATGTCATTCTGCCGATCGTCGGCCGCAGGATTCCGATCGTTGCCGACGATTATGCCGATCCGGCTGCCGGCACCGGCGCGGTGAAGATAACGCCCGCGCACGATTTCAACGACTTCGACGTCGGCAAGCGCGCAGGTCTTCGTGTCATCAATATCATGAATGGCGACGGCACGATCACCATCAAGGACAATGAGGACTTTCTCGAAGGTCTCGACAATGCGGCGGCGCTGCATGGCGCTTGGGATCGCCTGGAAGGGCAGGACCGTTTCTATGCGCGCAAGGTCATTGTCGAGATTTTCGAAGAGGCGGGCCTGGTCGACAAGATCGAACCGCACAAGCATATGGTCCCGCACGGCGACCGCGGCGGCGTGCCGATCGAGCCGCGGCTGACCGAACAATGGTATGTCGATGCCAAGACACTCGCCGAACCGGCGATCGCTTCGGTGCGCGAAGGCCGCACCAGGATGGTGCCGAAGAGCTGGGACAAGACCTATTACGAATGGATGGAGAATATCCAGCCCTGGTGCGTCTCCCGCCAGCTCTGGTGGGGTCACCAGATTCCCGCCTGGTACGGCCCGGACGGCCAGGTTTTCGTTGAAAAGACCGAGGAAGAGGCGCTGCAGGCGGCGATCCAGCATTACCTCTCACACGAGGGGCCGATGAAGGCCTATGTCGAGGACCTGCTCGAAAACTTCAAGCCGGGCGAGATCCTGACGCGTGACGAGGACGTGCTCGACACTTGGTTCTCCTCAGCACTCTGGCCCTTCTCGACGCTCGGCTGGCCGGACGAGACGCCGGAGCTGGCGCGTTATTACCCGACCAATGTTCTCGTTACCGGCTTCGACATCATCTTCTTCTGGGTTGCCCGCATGATGATGATGGGCCTGCACTTCATGAAGGACGAGGACGGCGAACCCGTCGAGCCCTTCCAGACCGTCTATGTCCACGCGCTGGTGCGCGACAAGAATGGGCAGAAGATGTCGAAATCGAAGGGCAACGTCATCGATCCCCTGGAACTGATCGATGAATACGGCGCCGACGCGCTGCGGTTTACCTTGGCAATCATGGCGGCGCAGGGCCGCGACGTAAAGCTCGATCCGGCCCGCATCGCCGGCTACCGCAATTTCGGCACCAAGCTCTGGAACGCCACGCGCTTCGCTGAGATGAATGGTGCGAAGAGCGACCCGCACTTCGTGCCGGAGGCCGCCGAACTCACCATCAACCGCTGGATCCTGACGGAACTTGCCCGTACGGAACGTGACGTTACGGAAGCGCTCGAAGCGTTCCGCTTCAACGATGCCGCCGGCGCGCTCTATCGCTTCGTCTGGAACGAGGTCTGCGACTGGTATCTCGAGCTCTTGAAGCCGGTCTTCAATGGCGAAGACGAGGGCGCCAAGGCTGAGGCCCAGGCTTGTAGCGCTTATGTTCTCGAAGAGATTTACAAGCTGCTGCATCCCTTCATGCCCTTCATGACCGAGGAGCTCTGGGCGCATACGGCAGGCGAAGGTAAAGAGCGCGACACATTGGTCTGCCATGCCGAATGGCCGGCGCCGTCCTATGCCGACGACGGAGCGGCCGACGAGATCAACTGGCTGATCGACCTCGTTTCCGGCATCCGCTCGGTGCGCGCCGAAATGAATGTGCCGCCGTCGGCGACAGCGCCGCTCGTCGTCGTCAAGGCCAATAACCTGACACGCGAAAGGCTGTTCCGCCACGACGCCGCCATCAAGCGGCTTGCGCGCGTCGAGGCGATATCGCTGGCTGAGGATGCGCCCAAGGGTGCCGCTCAGATCGTCGTCGCCGAAGCTACCATCTGCCTGCCGCTCGGCAAACTGATCGACCTTTCCGCCGAAAAGGCTCGCTTGGAAAAGGCGATTGCCAAGATGGAAGGCGAGATCTCCCGCATCGGCGGCAAGCTCTCCAATGAGAAGTTCGTCGCCAACGCCAATCCCGACGTGGTCGATGCCGAACGCGATCGTCTCGAGGAACTGAAGGGTCAGATCGCAAGCTTGAGGATCGCTCTTTCCAGGGTGAGCGAAGCCGGGTAAGTTTCACCAACCCATTTTGGTAAGTTATTTCAAGGACGCGCCCTCTGCCGGCGCGTCTTTTTGTCGTTCTGGGCACACGCGATTCGGTCGTGAATTCGGCTAATTTCGGGCGCTGAGCCTGTGGATTGAGGCTGAACGGGCGTCCAGATGGCGAAAACTGCCACTGTTGTGGGATTGATACAGCTTCGGCAATATTTGGAATGAAAACCCAAAAGCCCACCTGAAATTAGGCAAGTCTGGAATAAAATTTTATTAACCAGGTTTTTTGACGTGTCCGTCAATTTCTTTACGTAAGTTGGTCGTTGCAATGCCCGGGAGCGCTGCCGTAGGCGCGTTGCCATATCACGCGAACACTTACTAGAGTGGGGTCACATCAATTGCTGGAGTGGGGGAGACACAATGGCATCTCGTAGGTTTTCCAAGGGCATAACATCGCTCGTTCTTCTTTCGTCGCTTGCCTCGCCGTCCTTCGCCGGGGGGCTGGAGCGTGGCGGATACAACATTGACCTTCTCTTCGACAATTCGAGGTTCGCCGTCCAGTCCGGCGCGACCTACGTCATGCCGCAGCGCAAGCTGAAGAACGTGAAGGACACTGATCCCACCGATGGCCTCGGCACGAACGGCATTGGCGGTGGTTCGACCACGGCGGATGATACGGAGGATTATTGGATCCCCTATCTGGGGGTGAAGGTCGGTTTCGGCGATGCCATCGACTGTATGGGCGATTTTTCGACACCCTTCGGCGCACACACCAATCCCGGCGCCGACTGGCTGGGCGTCAACGACAACATCGAAACCAAGATCAGCACCCGCAACTACGGCGCTACCTGCTCCTATCGTTTCGATATGGGCCCCGGCCAGCTTCGCCTGATCGGTGGCGGCTTCTATCAGACGGTCGATGGTTTCAAGACACGCCTCGTCGCGCCGATCACAGGGGCGGCGGCACTGGTCTATGATGGCACCGGCCGTCTGGATCTTGCCGACCAAGCCATGGGATGGCGGGCGGGCATCGCCTACGAAATCGAGGAATATGCCTTCCGCGCCAGCCTGGTCTACAACAGCAAGGTCAAGTACGACGATCTCACAGGCACGGTCGACCTGACAGAGGTGCCGAAGGCCGTCAGTCCCACCAATCCCTACCTCGGCGTCGTGACCCCGGTATACGGCTCGGCCGAGGCGCCCGATTCCGTCGAACTCAAGCTGCAGAGCGGCATCGCGCCTGACTGGCTCGCCTTCGGTTCGGTCAAGTGGACTAACTGGAGCGTGCTGCAGTCGATTTCCTTCTGCCCGAAGGCTACCAAGGGCGTCGTCGCCTGCACCGCCAGCAGCCAACTCACCTCGCTCGATCTCTTCTACCGCGACGGCTGGACGATCAGCGGTGGCGTCGGCCACAAGTTCAACGACCAATGGGCGGGCGCCCTCAGCCTGACCTGGGATCGCGGCACGAGCCAGGGATATGGCGCCCAGACCGACACTTGGACGCTTGGTGCAGGCGTTGCCTACACTCCGGTCGAAAATGTCGAATGGCGCCTGGCCGGCGCGCTCGGCATTATGACCGCCGGTGAATCCGGCACCTTTGTCTATAATGGCCGGACTTACGGCAACGACGTCTCTGATTCCTTCGGCGACGATCTGGTGGCTGCCCTTTCCACCAGCGTAAAGATCAAGTTCTGATCCTGCGACCCAAGTAGAAGTCTTAGAGCCCGGCAGTTTGCCGCGCTTTTCTCTGGGCGGCGGCAAGACAAATCGACGTTCCAATTTGTGACGATTCAGCAACACATTTTTACGACGTTTGGCGTATGGTGGTGGCGGGGCGAATTTGTCCATTTCCCGCCACAAAGAGGGCGCAGCGATATTTGCGAGTGAGGAAATGGCAGGCATACGGTGCGTGTAAATAGTAGCATGGGTCGATTTTTTTCCGGGTACATCAGATCGTGCGGCGCGATTGGCAACAATCGTTTGATTGCGGTCGTTTCGCTTTTCGAACAAGGCTGTTCCAGCCGCCAATCCGGCCTCGCGACGAAGTCGTCGATCCATTCATTGTCGTTATTTTCGACCCGCTCAGCTGAGCGGCCCGGCTTTGCCGAAAGGTCGATACCGGTTTCGTCACATTTGCCGTTTACGAATGCGATAAAGGCGGGAAGGCGGGATGCCGCGCCTGCCGAAAGAGTGCCACGGAGATTGCAGTCGGGCCATGCCGGGAGCCGGGTGGTTCTGGAAGATGCGCTGAGAATACCGCCTTTGGGAAAAGGCCAGTGGGCTGGATGCGACGCGGGCAAAGGAGCCATGGAGCTCGCCGCGGGATCGCTCGCCTCGAAGGAATACATCCGCGGGATGCACGGCATGAGCGCCGTTGCCGCCTGCCTGAGATGAGCGAAAGAAATCGGTTGAAATGGTGACGTCCGAGTTCAAACTGTTCAAATTCATGCTGGTGGGCATGTCTATAGCGCTGGCGCTGTCCGGTCCGTGCCGCGCATTCGACATCAAAGGCGGCGTCAGCAAGGAATCCGGACCCTTCGATCTCTTCAAGTTCGGCTTCAAGGCCTATAAGAACGGCCAGAAGGAAGAGGCGGTCGAAGCTTATAAATACGCCGCCGAAAAGGGGCACACCGGCTCGCGCTGGGCGCTCGCCAACATGTATGCCGACGGCGACGGTGTCACGCAGGATGATTTTGAAGCCTTCAAGATCTATAGCGAGATCGCCCAGCAGGGCGTCGAACCTGGTTCGGAAGATACGGGTTTCTTCGTCAACGCGCTGCTCTCGCTCGCCAGCTATTACAAGCATGGCATTGCCGGCAGCCCGGTCAGGATCGACCTCAGCCAGGCGCGCCAGCTTTATTTTCAGGTGGCCTCCACCTTTGGCGTGCCCGAGGCGCAGTTCCAACTGGCGCAGATGATGCTGGCCGGCGAGGGCGGCAATGCCAGCCCGCAGCAAGCCAAGAAATGGCTAAACCAGGCCCGCAAGAGTGGCCATCCTGGCGCCATGGCAGTCTTCGGCAATATTCTGTTCGACGAAGGCCAGACGGCTCGCGGCCTGGCGCTGATGACGGCAGCACTCGACCGCTGCAAACCCAAGGACTGCGGCTGGATGGAAGCGCTGCAGGAGCAAGCCTTCTCGGTTGCCAACGAATCCGACCGACGCACGGCGGTATCACTGTCGCACACCATCGCGAGCGGGACCGACGACTAGAGCAATTCCAGGAAAAGTGCGAAGCGATTTTCCGTCCGGAATTGCGTAAAGACAAAAGGCTAGAGCGGTCCTGCGCCCGTAAAAGCTGAACCGCTCTAAGCGCCGATCGGACGCTCAGCCCGCCAAATCGAAATAGGCGATGACAGGCACGTGGTCGGACGGCTTTTCCCAGGCCCGCACGTGTTTTTCGATCGCAGCCGATGTCATTCGGTCGGCAGCTTCCGGCGATAGCAGCAGATGATCGATGCGGATGCCGTTGTTTTTCGGCCAGGCGCCGGCCTGATAATCCCAGAAGGAATAGAACTGCGTCGCATCCGTCGTCGCGCGCACCGCATCCGTCAGCCCGAGATTTTCGAGCCTGCGGAACGCCTCCCGGGTCTGTGGCAGAAACAGTGCGTCGTTTTCCCAGACCTTGGGATCGAAGCAGTCGTGCGGTTCCGGGATGACATTGTAATCGCCGGCAAGAACCAGCATCTCCTCATAGGCCAGCCGTTCAGCAGCGAACGTCCTTAGACGCTCCATCCAGGCGAGCTTGTAGGGATATTTCTCCGTTTCGACAGGATTGCCGTTTGGTAGGTAGATGCAGCAGACGCGCAGGATGCGCGTATCGGACAGCGTGAACGCCGCTTCGAGGAAACGCGCCTGTTCGTCCAGCGGATCGCCGGGCAGGCCGCGATTCACTTCGAAAGGTGAACTCTTGGAGAGGATCGCCACGCCGTTGAAGCCTTTCTGGCCGTGCGTCTCGACATGATAGCCGAGCGCCTCGATCTCCAGTCGCGGGAAAGCTTCGTCGACCGTCTTGATCTCCTGCAGGCAGACGATATCCGGATCGGAATCCTTCAGCCATTGCGTGAGATTGTCGATGCGCGCCTTGACGCCGTTGATATTCCAGGTCGCGATCTTCATGGCTCTGTCCCGTTCCGCATACTGCATGTCGCCCAGAAGTGTGCAGCGGTTCTGGGATAACGACAGGCATAAAAACAAAGGGCTAAAGCGCACCGCATGAAGCAGCGTCGATGCAGCGCACTTTAGTGCGCTTCTTTTATCGCGGTCTTTCACCGGCGGACAAGACGATAAACCGGCCGGAAGGAATTCTTCGGCCGGTTTGATGAGGAGTCCGTGCGTTTAGACGTTCAGATCGAGAAACTGGTGCCGCAGCCGCAGCTTGCCACTGCATTCGGGTTCTTGATCTGGAAGGATTGGCCAAGCAGATTGTCGACGAAGTCGATCTCTGAGCCCGCCATGTAGACGATCGACAGGCTGTCGATCAGCACCTTGGCATTGTTCTTCTCGACGATGATGTCGTCGTCCGCTGCGCTGTCGGCAAGATCGAACTTGTAGGAAAAGCCCGAACAGCCGCCGCCTTCGACGGAAACGCGCAAGGCGCTCTTGCCGGCTTCGGCGCCGACGATGGCTGCGATACGCTTTGCCGCGGCATCTGAAAGGGTTACACTTGTATCCGTCATATTTCCTCCTGCCGGGGTCAAGATCCGGAGAGAATGGGTTTGGGCACTTGAATGTTCAAATGCCTGATATCAAAGAAACTTACCATGATCTTCGCGAAAAGGCGATGATGCGCCGAAGCGATTAGGAAAGAGCCTCTTTGCCGTTTCATCGACCTATAGGTATGAAGAGCACAAAGCGGCGTCAATGGGCGGAAGCGGCAACATGCAGGATGACGGTGAAGAATGACGATCGATACGCGTGCTTTGGGTTTCGGCAGCAGTGAAAGGGCGGTTTATGCGGCCGACCCCTGGACGACGCGCGGACGGCTCTATCAGGAGGACGGAAGCCCGACGCGCTCCGATTTCCAGCGTGACCGCGACCGCATCGTCCACACCACCGCCTTCCGCCGGCTGAAGCACAAGACCCAGGTCTTCATCGCCCAGGACGGCGATCATTACCGCACCCGGCTGACGCATACGATCGAAGTGGCGCAGATCGCCCGCGCTCTTGCCCGCGCGCTGAAGCTCGACGAGGATCTGGCCGAAGGTGTGGCGCTCGTGCACGATTTCGGCCACACGCCGTTCGGCCATACCGGCGAGGATGCGCTGCACGAGGTGCTGCTGCCCTATGGCGGCTTCGACCATAATGCACAATCGCTACGCATCGTGACCAAGCTGGAGAGGCGTTATGCCGAATTTGACGGCATCAATCTGACATGGGAAAGCCTGGAAGGTCTCGTCAAGCACAATGGTCCGCTTCTGACGCCTGATGGAGTGGGTACGCACGGTCCCGTTCCGCAGCCGATCCTCGATTATTGCGAGCTGCACGATCTCGAGCTTGCAAGCTATGCCAGCCTCGAAGCCCAGGTCGCGGCGATCGCCGACGACATCGCCTATAATACCCATGATATCGACGATGGCCTGCGTTCCGGCTACCTGACTTTCGACATGCTGGAGGAAATCCCGTTTCTTGCCGGGCTAATGGCCGAGGTGAGGGAGCGATATCCGCACCTGGAGCCGAGCCGCTTCACCCATGAGATCATGCGCCGCCAGATCACCCGCATGGTCGAAGACGTGATCGGCGTCGCGCAGCAGCGCCTGTCCCTCTTGCGCCCTGAGAGTGCAGACGATATTCGCGGCGCCGGCCAGGTTATCGCCACCTTTTCCGAGAGGATGGCCGAGACCGACAGGCAGATCAAGGCGATGCTCTTCAAACGCATCTACCGCAATCCCGATATCATGCGCATCCGTGCCGGTGCTGCCCAGATCGTCACCGATCTCTTTGCCGCCTACATGGCCAATCCGAAAGAGATGCAAAGCCACTACTGGGTCGATCATATCGCCGGCCTATCCGATGCGCCGAAGGCCCGCCATGTCGGCGATTATCTCGCCGGCATGACCGACACCTATGCGATCAGCGCCCACAGGCGGTTGTTTGACCACACTCCTGATTTGCGATAGGCAGCGGTCGCCCACGCCGAGGGCCGATTTGAGCCTTTGGCACAGCCTATGCATGGAAGAGTGCGATGAACCTTTTTACCGACTTCGAAGCCAGGATCAAAACCGCCCTTGAACAGATCGATCTGGTCAGGGAAAAGCGATCCGAGCTCGATTTCGGCCGCATCACCGTCGAGCCGCCGCGTGACGCGAGCCATGGCGATGTCGCGACCAATGCCGCGATGGTGCTGGCAAAACCGCTCGGAACCAACCCGCGCGCGCTGGCCGATGTCATCATCGCCAAGCTGAAAGAGGATTCCGACGTCGCCGATGTCTCGGTCGCGGGTCCGGGCTTCATCAACATCCGTCTCGCCGTCGGCTACTGGCAGCGGCTGCTCGCCTCGATGATCGGTGCCGGTACCGATTACGGTCGCTCGACGCTTGGAAACGGCAGGAAGGTCAACGTCGAATATGTCTCGGCCAACCCGACCGGCCCGATGCATGTCGGCCATTGCAGGGGTGCCGTCGTCGGCGACGCGCTTGCCAACCTGCTCGCTTTTGCCGGTTACGGTGTCGAGAAGGAATATTACATCAACGACGCCGGCTCGCAGATCGATGTGCTCGCCCGCTCCGTCTTCCTGCGCTATCGCGAAGCGCTCGGCGAAAAGATCGGCGAAATCCCCTCGGGTCTCTATCCCGGCGACTATCTCGTGCCCGTCGGCCAGTCGCTTGCCGCCGATTACGGCGTGCGGCTGCACAACATGCCGGAAGACCAATGGATGCCGATCGTCAAGGACCGCACGATCGATGCGATGATGGTGATGATCCGGGACGATCTGGCGGCGCTGAACGTCCATCACGACGTCTTCTTCTCCGAACGCACCCTGCATGCCAATGGCGCGGCCGCGATCCGCACCGCGATCAACGACCTGACCTTCAAGGGCTATGTCTACAAGGGCACGCTGCCGCCGCCGAAGGGCCAGCTTCCCGAGGACTGGGAGGATCGCGAACAGACCCTGTTCCGTTCGACCGAGGTGGGCGACGATATCGACCGGCCGCTGATCAAGTCGGATGGCTCCTACACCTATTTCGCCGCCGACGTCGCCTACTTCAAGAACAAGTTCGACCGTGGTTTCGACGAGATGATCTATGTGCTTGGCGCTGACCATGGCGGTTACGTCAAACGCCTGGAAGCGGTTGCACGTGGCGTTTCGGACGGCAAGGCGAAGCTGACTGTGCTGCTCTGTCAGCTCGTCAAGCTCTATCGCAACGGCGAACCGGTGAAGATGTCGAAGCGTTCGGGCGATTTCGTCACGCTTCGGGACGTCGTCGAAGAAGTCGGCCGTGATTCGGTCCGGTTCATGATGCTTTACCGCAAGAATTCCGAACCGCTCGACTTCGATTTCGCCAAAGTGACGGAACAATCGAAAGATAATCCAGTCTTCTACGTGCAATATGCGCATGCTCGCTGCATGTCGGTCTTCCGGCAGGCGAGGGAGGCTTTTCCCGACCTCGATGTCTCGCCCGAGAAACTCGCGAAAACTGTTGCAGGCATTGGCGATCCGGCCGAATTGCAGCTCGTCGCCAAGCTTGCTGAATTCCCGCGTGTCGTCGAGGCAGCGGCCCAGTCGCAGGAGCCGCATCGCATCGCTTTTTATCTCTACGACGTCGCCAGTTCCTTCCACGCGCACTGGAACAAAGGTAAAGATCAGACGGAATTACGATTTGTTAATGATAAAAACCGAGTATCAAGTATTGCCAGACTTGGGCTGGTGTACGCTGTCGCGTCGGTTTTGAAGTCGGGACTCGCCATTACAGGCACTGCCGCACCGGACGAAATGCGATAACGTCACCATTTCCCCACAATGCGCTGGCATTTGAGCGTTGGCGTTTGCGAGTGGGATAGGCATGGCTGATAAACAACTTGCGTATGATACGCGCGGAAAAAACGATCTGTTTGGCGACGATGATCCGTTGGCTGAACTTGCCCGTATCGTCGGCTTCGAGCCGCGTGTTGCAGCGAATACGGTGACCGAGGCCGAACGCCGCGAGCCCGCCCTTGATCTCGAGGACGAGCTGGGGCGTGAGTTCGATCGTTACGATTCGCCCCGTCCGCTCGCAGAGCTCGACCGGCCCGCCGAGCCGATCTCTGATGATATGCCTGAAGATTACGTCGAGCCGGTTCTCGATACTTCTCCGGCTGCCGAAAATGCGGAGGTTCCTGAGCCGGTTTCCGTCGCCGCGGTTGAGGCTGAAGAAGCAGCTGTGCCTGCGGCAGCCGACTGGGCGGAGCAGCTTTCCCCCGAGCCCGATGCATCGCTGCAATCAGCATTCGGCGGTGCACGCGATCTGATCGAGGAGCTTGAGCTGTCGATCGGCGCCGCACCCGTCTCTTCGCTGGCGCAGCCCGCCAAGGCGCCGCAATGGTCGGCTGCCAGCATCCGGCTACCGCTTGCCAATTTCCATGCTCCGAAACGCGAAGAACCGGTTGTTTTGCCGGAGCTTGTGGCCGAAACGGTCGTAGCACCGGCAGCTGAAGTGCCGTCTGTCGATCTTCCTGTCCTGAAGCCTGGACTTTTCATCGAACCGCCGGCGCCTGTCGCCGCTATAGAGCCTTCCGAGGAATTCGAATCCGCTTCACCGTCGCTTGGCTTCCCCGCCGAACTCGACCGCCATGATGAGGTGATCGCGCCGGAAGAGACTGCGGAGGCCGAAGAATTCATCGAAGTCGAGGAGGAACCGGAGGATTTCGGGTCCGATGCCGGTTTCGATCTGATCGCCGCCGCCGTCGAGGGCGAGATCCAGGCCGATGCCGCGCTGACCGAGGTCGTGCCTGATGTTCCGCACACCGCCGGCACTTTCGATCTTGACGATCTGCTTGCCGACGTCTCGCGTTATCCGGTGCCGCAACGTGCCAATCCGGCGCCCGTCACGCCGCCGCCCACATCGATCGAGGCCGCGCCCATTCCTGCCGCCCCCGTGGCAGACGCACCTGTCCAGACCGAGGTGATCGCCCCCCCACCAGTCGCCGCAGTGTCCGTCCGGCCTGCTCCGGTCTATGCAGCTGAAGCCGCACGGCCAGTCGCGCCGCAGCTTGCAGAGGTCGTTGCGCCAGAGCCTGCTGCAACGGCATATTCGCGGGCGCCGCTGCCGATACCGGAAGCCGAAGACCCCTTCGCCGGCCATGATTTTGAGTTGGATCTTGCCGGCATCGAGCTGGAGCTCGCCGATCTCGATTTCTCCGAGCCGTCCGAGCCCGCGCCGCAGCCTGAGGTGCCGGCGCCTGCTCCCCAGCAGGCCGCGGCCGTCCCGCCTCGGTCCGCTCCCGTTTTTGCTCCTGAGCCGCAAACTCCGGCTTACCAGCAGGATGCTGCCCCCTCGCGTCCGGCTCCGGCCTACGTTCCCGAGCCGCAGGCTCCAGCACCGGCTCCGTCTTTCAATTGGGCGTCCGCCGGCGACTCAACCGAAGACCTGCCATTCGATCCGGCGATGATCTCTGACCCGGAGGATCGTCCCGAGACCGTCGACGACATGCACGTGCCGGCGCTGCCGCCAGTGGAGCAGCCCGCCCCGGTCGCCAAAACCGCAGATTACGAGTTCGATCTCGACGCAGAGATCGCCAGCTTCTTTGAACCGGCCAAGCCGCGGGAAACACCGGCGCCTGCCCGGGATACGGCTGCCGCCGCGGCAAAGCCTGTCAAGCCTACCATCGCCGACGGCCTCGATGATTTCGAACGGGCGCTGGAGGAGGATTTCCGCCGCAGCGTGCGTGAACCGGTCGAGCGCCGTGAGACCTCCGAAGTTCGGATCGAATCGGCAAGCCAGGCCGCTGATTTCAGCCGCGCCCGGTCGATGCGTCGGCTGCTCGCCGGGGCCGTCGTGCTCGTGGTCTTTGCCGCCGTCGGTTATGGCGTCTATTCCTCCGTCTGGAACGGCGAGGGGCTCGGCATTGTCGCGTCCGGTGAGCCGCGTGTGATCACCGCCGACAAGGAGCCGGTCAAGGTCGTTCCGGAAAATCCTGGCGGCAAGACCGTGCCGAACCAGGATAAGGCCGTTTACGACCGCGTTGCGGGTTCTGCCGAAGAGCCGAAGCAGAAGGCGCTCGTTTCATCCGACGAGGCGCCCGTCGATGTCGTCCAGCGCACGCTGACACCGGAAGCGCTGCCTGAGGACGACGAGAACGCCAACGCCGACGATCAGGTCACGCCGACTGCGGTCGGTGAGACGGAGGATCCGCGTCTGCTGCCGGACCAGGACAACGCCGACAAGGCTCTCGCAAGCGACGCCGACAAGACGCCGTCGGTTTCTCCGCGCAAGGTCCGCACGATGATCGTCAAGCCTGACGGTACACTGGTCGCCCGCGAGGAACCGGCGCCCGTCGATCAGCCGGCGCCGTCTGCCCGGGCGACACAGTCTGCCCCGGCGACGCAGTCTGCCCAGGCGACACAGTCTGCCCAGCCGACGCCGCCGGCTCAGCCACCGTTGACGGCTCAGTCGACCCCGCCCGTGCCGCCGGTCGGTGGAACGGCTGCGAGCTTCCCGGCAAGCGCCGAGGTTGCTTCTGCCGATGCTCGTTCTGCAGCCCCGATCGAAACCGCGCCGGTACAGCCGTCGCTCGCCGGCAGTGCGGATGCGCAGGCCGCAAACCCGGCCCCGGTCGCTCCACCGGTGCGCCCGGTCAAGAGCTCGGCGATCACCGATACCGCTCCGATCCCCACCGCCCGTCCAGCCGATCAGCCCGTCAACGTTGTCAGCACCGTGACCGAGAAGGGCAATGTCCGCCCGCCCGCGCAGCAGCCGAAGACGACTGAGGTCGCGGCCGCAGCGCCAGTCGCCGCAAAGCCGCAGCAGGCCGCATCCGCCGGCGGCTACGGCATCCAGATCGCCTCGCTGCCTTCGGAAGACGAGGCGACCAAATCCTATGCCAACCTGTCGAAGAAATTCGCCAGCGTGCTTAGTGGCCGCAGTCATGAGATCCGCAGGGCCGATATCGCCGGCAAGGGCACTTTCTATCGTGTCCGCATTCCGGCCGGTTCCAAGGACGAGGCCGCAGCACTCTGCGAACAGTATCGCGCAGCGGGCGGAAGCTGCCTGATCTCCAAGTAGATCGGTTTTTTTGGATAGAATATAAGAGCGGCGGGCCGGATCGGTCCGCCGCTCTTTTTTGTGCATCGCGCCCGACCTTGCTCGCATTTGGCCGGGCGCCGTCTATGATTCTTACATGACCGAATCAAAAGCGATGATCCTTGGCTGTAGCGGCCTTGCCCTCACATCCGAAGAGAAGGCCTTCTACCGGGGCGAACGACCCTGGGGCTTCATCCTCTTCGGGCGCAACATCTCCGAAGCACCGCAGATCGCCGATCTCGTCGCCGAATTGCGCGACAGCGTCGGCTGGCATGCGCCGGTGCTGATCGACCAGGAGGGCGGCCGCGTCCAGCGCATCCGCCCGCCCGTTCTGGCGCGTTATCCTTCCGGGCAGGCGCTCGGCGATCTCTATCGCCGCGATCGCGCGCTCGGCCTGCGCGCCGCCTGGCTGATGTCGCGGCTGCACGCCTTCGACCTTTCGAGCCTCGGCATCGATGTCGATTGCCTGCCGGTGCTCGATGTGCCGGTCGAGGGCAGCAGCAACGTCATCGGCGACCGCGCCTATGGCGGCGATCCCGAAACCGTCATCGCGATGGGAAAAGCGGCTGCCGCAGGGCTGAAGGCCGGCGGCCTGTTGCCTGTCATGAAGCATATGCCCGGCCACGGCCGCGGCTTTGCGGATTCACATCTGGAGCTGCCTGTCGTCACTGTCTCGCGCCATGAGCTGGAGTTCCATGATTTCCCACCCTTTGTTGCGATGAAGGACGAGTTGATGGCCATGACCTGTCACGTCGTTTTCGCCGCGATTGACCCGGACAATCCAGCGACGACCTCGCGCAAGGTGATCGACGGCATCATCCGCGAACACATCGGCTTTAACGGTCTGCTGCTCTCCGACGACAGCTCGATGAACGCACTTTCCGGCACGATCGGTGAACGTGCGGCGAATATCATTGCAGGCGGATGCGATATCGTGCTGCATTGCAACGGCAATATGGACGAGATGCTCGATGTCGTGGCAAATGTTCCGCCGCTCGCCGGCATATCGCTTGCCCGCGCAAAAGCGGTGGAAGCGGGCTTCGCGGCGCCGGATACTTCAGATGAAGCGGAATTGAGGATGGAATTCGAGGCGATGTTTGCGACGGTCTGATCGTAAGGGAGCAGCTAGGTGAACACGGTCAAGGGCACGGAACGTCTGCAGGCGGCAACGCCAATGGACAAGCTGTGGCAGGATAACGGTGCCGAGCGCGCCAGCCACGAGCCGGCGCTGGTGATCGACGTCGCCGGCTTCGAAGGCCCGCTCGACCTGTTGCTCTATCTCGCCCGCAACCAGAAGGTCGATCTGTCGCGCATTTCGGTGCTGGCGCTCGCCGAGCAATATCTGCTGTTCATCGAAAGTGCCCGGCGTATTCGCATCGAGCTTGCCGCCGATTACCTCGTCATGGCAGCCTGGCTTGCCTATCTCAAGTCGAAGCTGCTCATTCCCCAGCAAGCCAAGGATGACGGCCCTTCCGGTGAGGAGCTGGCGGCAACACTCGCCTTCCGTCTGAAACGTCTCGAAGCCATGCGACAGGCGGCGGACGGCCTCGTCAACCGCAACCGCCTCGGCCGCGATATCTTCGTGCGCGGCGCGCCCGAGCATATTCCCGACCGGCAGCAATCCGCTTATGCGGCAAGCCTCTACGATCTCTTGACCGCCTATGCGGCGCTGCGCCAGCGCCATGCCGTCACCCAGGTGACGATCGAGCGTCGCACCGTCTGGTCGCTGACCGATGCCCGCGAACTGCTGACCCAGATGATCGGCGAGATCGGCGACTGGACGGCGATGGAACATTATCTGCTGCGTTATCTCGCCGCGCCCGAAGAGCGCGTCACGGCAATCGCCAGCGCCTTTGCCGCCTCGCTGGAGCTGGTGCGCGAGGGCAAGCTCGAAATCCGCCAGGACGGCGCCTTTCAGCCGATATACATGCGCCGCGGTCCGAAACATGCCACACTGCAGGTGGTCGAACAGGAGCAGCCGGCTTGATCGATCCGAGGAGCGAAGAGGAATTCGACGGCAATTTCGAAGACCGGGGCCGCGACCTGCAGGCCGAGATCGAGGCCGAGCGCATTGCCGAGGCTCTGGTTTTCGCCTCCTCGCAACCGGTCTCCGAAGGCTTCCTCGCCGAGCGCCTGCCTGAGAAGACCGACGTGCACGCGATCATGCTGCGGCTGAAGGAGCAGTATGCGCCGCGCGGCGTCAATCTCGTGCAGGTCGAAGGCGCCTGGGCCTTTCGCACCGCCGCCGACCTGTCCTTTGTCATCCGTCGTGATGACAATGAGGTGAAGAAGCTTTCGCGCGCCGCACTGGAAGTGCTGGCGATCATCGCCTATCACCAACCGGTGACGCGTGCCGAAATCGAGGATATCCGCGGCGTTCAGACCTCGCGCGGCACGCTCGACGTGCTGATGGAAGCCGGCTGGGTACGGTTTCGCGGCCGCCGGCGCACGCCGGGCCGGCCGGTGACATTGGGCACGACGCGCGATTTTCTCGACCATTTCGGCCTGGAAGAGTTGCGCGATCTGCCTGGTCTCGAAGAATTGAAGGGGGCGGGCCTGCTGTCGGGCCGCATCCCGGCGAACTTCAATATTCCCTCGCCGTTGATGAACGACGAATTGACCGAGGACGAAGATCCGATCACCCAGATGGATCTCGAAGAACTGGGGTTGCTGGCCCCGCGTTCTACCTCCGAAGATTGAAGGACTTCATCTTGCTTTTGCCACGCATGACGAAAACAATAGTGCTCACCATTTTTCGACGGATCTGTGGCTTGTCACAAAGGGCGATACCGTGACATTAAGCACAGTTCAAAGGGCTTGATGTTGGAAACGGTGTGGGAAATTCTTACATTAGGGAACATCACAACAGGGAGTAAGCGTAATGGGTTCTTTTGGCATCTACCACTGGCTGATCGTTCTGGCGGTCGTGCTGTTGTTGTTCGGTCGCGGCAAGATTCCGGAACTGATGGGTGATGTCGCCAAGGGCATCAAAAGCTTCAAGAAGGGCATGACGGACGAGGACGCGCCGGACACGGCAAAGACCGTCGATCACAAGGCCGACGAAACGAAGTAACCAAGTCCGGGAAAAAGCGCAGCCCCCGCGCTTCCCGTCCAGGAGCCTTGCATGTTCGATATTGGCTGGACCGAGCTTTTGGTCATCGCGGTCGTACTGATCGTGGTGGTCGGTCCCAAGGATTTGCCGCCGATGCTGCGCGCTTTCGGCAAGATGACGCAACGCGCCCGCAAGGTGGCGGGTGAATTTCGTGCGCAGTTCGACGAAGCGTTGCGCGAAGCCGAGCTTGACGACGTCCGGCAGACGATCAGCGACGCCCAGAAACTGAACCCGGTCAACAGCCTGCGCGAGGCGATGAACCCGCTTCGCCAGATGGGCAACGAGATCAAGGCCGACCTGCAGAAGTCGTCCACGATCACGGAAAACAAGACCGAGGTGCCGCCAAGTGCTGTCGCAGCCCCGACGCCGTCGATGAGCCTGCCGGAAACGCCGCCATTGGTAGCGACGCCTGCGCCGTCGGAACCCGTCGCAGCAGCGATTGTTCAGGCCGATACAGTTGCCGCCAAGCCGAAACCCGTGCGCAAGCCGCGCGTCAAGGCTGCTGACAGCGTCGATGCTGCGGCCGCTATCGCCGTGCCTGTGGAAAAACCGAAACGCACGACGGCAGCCAGGAAGCCTGCAACGCCGAAGAAGCCGGCGCAGACGAAGAAGGACGAGGCATGAGCGGTGATATCGAAGACAAGCCGCAGCCGTTGATCGAGCACTTGATGGAGCTGCGCAAGCGGCTGATATGGTCGATCGGCGCGTTTTTCGTTGCCTTCATCGCATGCTTCTTTTTTGCCAAGCATCTCTTCAACTATCTGGTCATTCCCTACAAGACAGCCGTCGTGTGGGCGCATCTCGACGTCGAGAAGGCCCAGCTCATCTACACCGCGCCGCAGGAATTCTTCTTCACGCAGGTCAAGGTGGCGATGTTCGGCGGCCTCGTGGTCGCGTTCCCGATCATTGCCGCCCAGGTCTACAAGTTCGTGGCGCCCGGTCTCTACAAGAACGAGCGCCAGGCTTTCTTGCCGTTCCTGATCGCCTCACCGGTCCTGTTCCTGATGGGCGGCGCGCTCGTCTATTTCTTCTTCACGCCGATGGTCATGTGGTTCTTCCTGTCGATGCAGCAGGCACCGGGTCATGACGAGATAGCGATCTCGCTGATGCCGAAGGTTTCGGAATATCTGAGCCTGATCATGACGCTGGTCTTCTCCTTCGGTCTCGTCTTCCAGCTTCCCGTCATCACCACGCTGCTCGCCCGTGTCGGTCTTCTGACGTCGCAATGGCTTGCCGAAAAGCGCAAGTTTGCCATCGTCCTCGCCTTTGTCGTCGCTGCCGTGCTGACGCCGCCGGACCCGATGTCCCAGATCGGCCTTGCGATCCCGACGATCCTTCTCTACGAGATTTCCATCTATGCGGCGCGACTCGTGGAGCGCCAGCGTGCCCGGCAGGCGGTCGAAAAGGACACCGGATCCGCGGACGTTGCCAAGACGGACAGCGTCTGAGCGGCGATCCCAATCCTCCTTTGTGAACGCCGTTTCACATCCGGCCGAGGCCCGATCAGGCTTTGGCCGGGTCATCTCTATTGTAATGACCTGGAACGACGATGCTCGATATCAAATGGATCCGTGAGAATCCCGAAGCGCTCGATGCCGCCCTTGCCAAGCGCGGCGCGGAGCCTCTGGCCCAAAGTCTCGTTGCCCTCGATGAAAAGCGGCGTTCCGCCGTGCAGAAAGCGCAGGACTTGCTGTCCCGCCGCAACCTCGCCTCCAAGGAGATTGGCGCGGCGATGGCTCAAAAGAATAGCGAACTTGCCGAGAAGCTGAAGGCCGAGGTCGCAGAACTGAAGACGCTGCTGCCGGCGGTCGAGGAAGAAGACCGGCAACTGACGGCCGAACTCAACGACGCGCTCTCGCGCATCCCCAACATCCCCTTCGACGACGTTCCGGTTGGCAAGGACGAGCATGACAATGTCGTCACCCGCACCGTCGGCGAAAAGCCGCGCTGGAACCACACGCCGAAGGAGCACTTCGAAATCGGCGAGGCGCTCGGCTATATGGATTTCGAGCGCGCCGCCAAGCTCTCCGGCTCCCGCTTCACGGTTCTGACCGGGCCGCTCGCCAAGCTCGAGCGCGCGCTCGGCCAGTTCATGATCGATCTCCACACCAGCGAGCACGGCTATACCGAGGTCAGCTCGCCACTGATGGTGCGCGACGAGGCCGTTTATGGCACCGCCCAGCTGCCGAAATTCGCCGACGATCTCTTCAGAACAACGGACGGCCGCTGGTTGATCCCGACGGCCGAAGTGACGCTGACCAATCTGGTGCGCGAGGAAATCCTCGATCAGGAAAAGCTGCCGTTGCGCTTCACCGCGCTGACGCCGTCCTTCCGCTCGGAAGCAGGCTCTGCCGGCCGTGATACGCGCGGCATGCTGCGCCAGCACCAGTTCTGGAAGTGCGAACTCGTCTCGATCACCGATGCCGAGAGCGCCGTTGCCGAGCATGAACGCATGACCGCCTGCGCCGAGGAAGTGCTGAAACGCCTCGGCCTGCATTTCCGCACCATGACGCTTTGTACCGGCGACATGGGCTTCGGCTCACGCAAGACCTACGATCTCGAAGTGTGGCTGCCGGGACAGAATGCCTTCCGTGAAATCTCCTCCTGCTCGGTCTGCGGCGATTTTCAGGGCCGCCGAATGAACGCGCGGTATCGCGGCAAGGAAGACAAGAGCAACAGGTTCGTGCACACGCTGAACGGTTCCGGCACGGCCGTCGGCCGCTGCCTGATCGCCGTCCTCGAAAATTATCTGAATGAGGACGGTTCCGTCACGATTCCGGACGTTTTGCTGCCTTATATGGGCGGATTGACCAAGATCGAACGGGCGACCTGAGGCGATGCGCATCCTGCTTACGAATGACGACGGCATTCATGCCGAAGGCCTTGCCGCGCTGGAGCGGATCGCGCGCACGCTGTCCGACGATGTCTGGATCGTGGCGCCGGAGACCGACCAGAGCGGTCTTGCCCATTCGCTGAGCCTCTCCGAACCTCTGCGGCTTCGCAAGATTTCCGAGAAGCATTTCGCCCTGCGCGGCACGCCGACCGATTGCGTCATCATGGGCATCAGACAGGTGATGGACATCAAGCCGGATCTCGTCCTGTCAGGCGTCAATTCAGGCTCGAACGTCGCCGACGATGTGACCTATTCCGGCACGATCGCCGGCGCCATCGAAGGAACCATGCAGGGCGTGCGCTCCTTCGCACTGAGCCAGGCCTATCTCTATGAGGACGGTGCGCGCATCGTGCCCTGGGAGGTCTGCGAGACGCACGCGCCGGCTCTTCTGGAAAAGCTGATGGTCCTGGACCTGCCGGAGGGTACGTTCCTCAATCTCAACTTCCCGAACTGCCGTCCCGACGAAGTCGATGGCGCCGAGGTAACCATGCAAGGCAAGCTGGCCTTCAATCTGCAGGTCGACGCCCGCTCCGACGGCCGGGGATTTCCTTACTACTGGCTGAAGTTTGGCGAACGCGCCGGCGCCTTCATCGAAGGCACCGATATTCACGCCCTGAAGCATAATAAGATTTCGGTAACGCCTTTGAAACTGGATCTGACCGATTATTCCGTGACGGACCGCGTGGCGCGGGCCTTGGGATACGGAGCACAAGTTTGACGGCAAGACTGGCGGAGAAGGAGGGCTTTGCTGCGCTCGTCCTTAGATTGCGTGCCGAAGGCATCTCCGACCTCGATCTGCTGACGGCGGTCGAGCAGACGCAGCGCTCCCTGTTCGTGCCGCCGCAATTTGCCGACGACGCCTATTCGAGCCGGACGATCCCGATCGAATGCGGCTCTTTTCTCGAAGGCATCGATTTTGCCGTCCGCATCCTGCATCACCTGAAGCTCAAGCCCGGCCAACGCGTCCTGGAGATCGGCACCGGAAGCGGCTTTACCGCCGCCGTCATGGGCCGCGTGGCCGAGCGTGTCCTGTCCATCGACCGCTACAAGACGCTGACGACGGCAGCGCAGCGGCGCATGGAAACGCTTGGCCTGCGCAGCGTCATCATCCGCCACGCCGACGGCAGCGCCGGCATGCAAGGTGAGGGCACCTTCGACCGTATCCTGGTGACGGCCGCCTTCAACGCGATGCCGCGCTTTTATACCGACCAGCTCGTTTCCGGCGGCTCGATGATCGCGCCGCTGATGATTTCCGAAAATGAGTGTCGCATGGTGCGGCTGACGAAAACCGGCAGCCGTTTCGAACGCGAGGAACTGTTCGACGCTCCATATCTGCCGATCGTTCCGCGCCTTGCCTCACTGCTGTAGATTTGGACGATTTCAGGCCGCATCGGCCTGAAATCCGACCATCAAAAAACCAGAGCATGGGGTGGTGCGAAAGCCGCTCAGGCTTTTTGACATCATGCTCGGCACACTGCGATTTTTCACCCGTAAGCTATGGTTATCAACTTCTCAAAAATATCGCACTGATTCCAGCATCTTAACCGCGTGGTAATACTAACGCGTTTTAATAGACTCACAAATGGTTGCGTTCTCAGTGGGTCGAGTTCATGCGTCTCAGTCTTTCGCCAAAGTTCGGGAAGTCGGCCGGTAATCTTCTGGTTGTTGGCCTGCTGGCAAGTGCCGCAACGGGCTGCAGTTCCGATGTGACACGGTTTGGCGGCTTGTTTTCCTCCTCCGGGCAGGATCAGATCACCACAAGTTCCATTCCGCGCAGGAATATGAACGGTTCTCAGGGCGATCCGGTGCCGCGAGCCGATCTCGGCGGTTCGGCGGTTGCCAGCCAGTCGGGCTACGGCGGCGGCAATGACGCGCTGAACCAGCCTTATCCCGCACGCCAGGGTTACGATCCGACCCGCACGTCGAACTCGAGCGCGCGTCTCGCTTCGGCACCGGTGTCGGTGCAGCGTTCCGAGCTGGCCGCGCCGACGGGTGCTGCCCCCTCCCGGCAGCGGGAAAAGGAGGTCGCGCTCGCCCAACCTTTCCCGTCTGCGCCGCAGGCTGAAAAGCCCCGATTGGTCGCGCCGGCTGCGCCGAAGATGACGCCCGATACGCTGACGACCGGCACGACGCCGAAGGTTTCCGGCTGGTCCGCGACCAACGCGCCTTCCGTGACGCTGCGTCCGGGTGAAAGCATCGCCACGCTCTCCAGGCGTTTCGGCGTCCCAGAAAAAGAAATTCTGCGCGTCAATGCTCTGAGGACGGCATCTGCCGCCCAGCCTGGCCAGGCGATCCTGATCCCGACCTTCAACGGCGGCAATGCCGCCAAGGCGGCATCGCAAGCGGCTGACCTTTCCAAGCCCGCCAAGATGCCGGAGGCGCCGAAGACGCCTGAGCAGAACGTTGCCGTCATTCCAGGCGCCAATTCCGCCCGCGACAAGACGCTGGCGAGTGCCGATACCACCGGCAAAATTCCCGCCGGCACCGGCAAGGATCCGAAGGCGCCTGCCGGCACCTATGTCGTCAAGCAAGGCGATTCCCTGGCGAAGATTGCCAAGGCGACTGGCAGCAATGTCGACGACCTCAAGGCCGCCAATAATCTGTCGGCCAACTCGCTCCGCATCGGTCAGGCCCTGAAGATCCCGAACGGCACCGCCGACAATATCAAGACCGCCTCGATCCCGGCCGGGAAGGTCGATTCGAAGCAGACCCAGCCGGCGGCTGCCCAGCAGACGGCGTCCGTTCAGCCCGCGCCCTATAAGGCGCCGGCCGCTACCCAGACCGTCGACGATGCCGAGAAGAAGTCGGACGTCAGCTCCGCCGCACCGGAATCGACCGGCATCGGCAAATACCGCTGGCCGGTGCGCGGCCAGGTCATTGCTTCATACGGCGCCAACGTCAACGGCAACCGCAATGACGGCATCGACATCTCGGTACCGCAGGGCACGCCGATCAAGGCCGCTGAAAACGGCGTCGTCATTTATGCCGGCAACGGCCTGAAGGAACTCGGCAACACCGTTCTCGTCCGTCACGACGACGGCACTGTCACCGTCTACGGCAACGCCGATACGCTGAGCGTCACCCGCGGCCAGAAGATCCAGCGCGGCCAGACCGTCGCCGTCTCCGGCATGAGCGGCGACGTCAAGCAGCCGCAGGTCCATTTCGAGGTGCGCAAGGACGCGTCCCCGGTCAACCCGATGACTTTCCTGGAATAGGTACTGCGTACCAGGAAGCGCAAAAGCCCGGCCAACAGCCGGGCTTTTGTTATTTCAGGCTCTGTCGATGTGAACGCGCATGCGCCCGGCCAGGTCCTGGATATACTGCCAGGCGACACGGCCGGAGCGGGCGCCGCGGGTCGTTGCCCATTCCAGCGCCTCGGCATGCATCTTGTCGCGTTCGAGCCCGAGCTTGAAATGATCGGCATAGCCATCGATCATGCCGAGATAATCCTCCTGGCTGCATTTGTGGAAGCCGAGCCAGAGGCCGAAGCGGTCGGAAAGCGAAACCTTTTCCTCGACCGCCTCCGATGGATTGATCGCCGTCGACTGCTCGTTTTCCATCATGTGGCGCGGCAGGAGGTGGCGCCGGTTGGAGGTGGCGTAGAAGAGCACATTGTCCGGCCGCCCCTCGACGCCGCCGTCGAGTGCCGCCTTCAGCGACTTGTAGGCGGTGTCGTCGTGATCGAAGGAAAGATCGTCGCAGAAGACGATCACGCGGTAGGGCGTGTCCTTCAGGAGGTCGAGCAGATGGGGAAGGCTGGCGATATCCTCGCGATGGACTTCGACCAGCTTCAGCAAGATGCTGCTTTCGCGCCTGACATCCTCGTGGACGGCCTTGACCAGCGAGGATTTGCCCATGCCGCGCGCGCCCCAGAGCAGCACATTGTTGGCGGCATACCCCTCGGCGAAACGCACCGTATTTTCATGCAGGATGTCGCGCACATGATCGACGCCGCGGATGAGCGTCAACGCCACCCGGTTCGGCTTCTTGACCGGCTGCAGATGCTGGCGCAATGGCACCCAGACGAAACAGTCGGCAGCGTCCCAATCGTTGAGGGCAGGTGCCGGTCCGGCAAGACGTTCGACGGCGTCAGCGAGCCGTCTCAGTTCGGCGAGCAGGGCTGTGTTGATTTCCTCGGTCATCGGTGGCCTCCTGATTTCTCACTGCGGCAATCCGCTTTGATCTTTCGATGCCGCTAATGCATGTCGCCCGGAAGTGCGGAGCGGTTCCGGATAACGACATGCTTGAAAACAAAAGAGCTAAAGCGCGTCGCATCGATCAAGTTCGATGCGACGCGCTTTAGCATGGCGTTTTGACGGCGGAAAGGTTATGAGGCAGCGGAATCGGTACTGTTTCCGGCTGTTTCTGTTGCATTCATCGAAGCCGTAACTATAGTCCGGCAACCTGAAAAGAGAGGCGGAGTTCCGCCGCCCAAGCCTGAGGAGTTTAGCATGTTCATCACCCCGGCATTCGCCCAGAGTGCGACCGATACCGCAACGGGATTCGGCGGCTCCGGTTTCGAAATGATCATCCTGTTCGTGCCGCTGATGGTTGTCTGGTACTTCCTGCTGATCCGTCCGCAGCGCGCACAGGCAAAAAAGCGTGAGGAAACCCTGAAGGCGATCCGTCGCGGCGACCAGGTCGTCACCGGCGGCGGTCTCGTCGGAAAGGTCACCAAGGTCGTTGACGAAAAGGAAGTCGAAGTCGAGATCGCTGATGGCGTGCGTGTGCGCATCGTCCGCAGCGGCATCTCCGAAATTCGCGTCAAGGGTGAACCGGTCAAGGCCGACGCGGCGTAACAAGCGATAACGGCAGGACCGCCGGATCGGAAGATCGTCGAGAGAATGTTGCATTTTTCCCGCTGGAAAACACTTCTGATTTGGCTGGTCGCGTTTGCGGCCATCGTCGTCGCTGCGCCCAATCTGCTGACTGAGGCGCAGCGATCCTTCCTGCCGGACTGGTTGGGGCACGACCGCTTGACGCTCGGTCTCGACCTGCAGGGCGGCTCGCATATCGTTCTGAAGGTCGAGCGTTCCGATGTCGTCAAGGACCGCCTGGAGGAGTTGGTCGCCAATGTGCGTAACGCGCTGCGCGGCGCCGGCATCCGCTATACTGGGCTGACCGGCAATGACCAGACCGTCACCGTCCGCATCACCGATCCGGCCCAGACACAGGCGGCGGTCGATCTCCTGAAGCCGTTGACGACGGTTGGTGGACATTCCGGATCTGAGGTCGCGCTTCGGCAGGGCGAGGAGGGGCAACTCTCACTGCAGATTTCCGACGCGGGCATTACGGCTGATGTCGCTTCCGCCCGGAGCCGCTCGCTCGATATCGTTGGCCGCCGCATCGCCGGATTCGGCTATGAAAATTTCCTCGTTCGCCCCGATGGCGCCGACCGCATCGTCATGCAGGTGCTGGGATCGGTCGACGCCGAGCGGCTGAAGAACATCCTGAACCAGCCCGCCAAGCTTTCCTTTCATCTGATCGACGAAAGCATGTCGGGGCAGGAGGCGCTGAACGGCCGCTGGCCGGCGACTTCGCAGGTGCTCTATTCGCTTGATGATCCGCCGGTACCTTATCTCGTCGATCGCACGGCTTTCGTCACCGGCAGCAACATGGTCGATATCGAGCCCATCGTCGATCCGCAGACGCAGGAGACCTCGATTGCCTACCGTCTCGATGCGGAAGGCACACAGCGGCTGGCACAGGCGACGGAGCGGAATATCGGCAAGCACCTTGCCATCGTCTTCGACGACCAGGTGATGTCGTCACCGGTCATCGATGCGGCGATCACTGGCGGCGAGGGCCGGATTTCGGCAAACTTCTCCGAGGACGGCGTCCGCGACCTTGCGATCATGCTGCGCGCCGGCGCCTTGCCGGCGACGCTGACGAGCGTTGAGGAACGCAGCGTCAGCCCGAGCTTCGGCGCCGATTCCATCTTCAACGGTCTCGTTGCCGGCCTTGTCGCCGTCGTGCTGGTCGCAGCACTGATGATCGCCCTCTATCGTATTCTCGGCATCATCGCCGTCGTCTCGCTCTTCCTCAACCTGATCCTCATCGTCGCGGTGCTCAGTCTTGTCGGTGCGACGCTCACCTTGCCCGGGATTGCCGGCATCGTGCTGATCGTCGGCATGGCGGTCGATTCGAACGTACTGATCTACGAGCGCATCCGCGAAGAGGAAAAAACCACCCATTTCTTTGCCGAGGCCGTCGGCCGCGGTTTCTCGCGCGCATTTGCAACGATCGTCGACGCCAATGTGACGATCTTCATCGCCGCCATCATCCTCTTTTTCCTTGGCAGCGAATCCATCCGCGGTTTCGCGGTGACGCTGGCGGTCGGCATCCTGACGACCGTTTTCACGGCTTTCACGCTGACGCGCTCGATCGTTGCCGTCTGGCTGAGCGCGCGCCATCCCCGGCATCTGCCGAAGAGCGTCCTGACTCATCTTTTCGAGCACGCCAATATCCGCTTCATGGGAATCCGCCGCTATGTCTTTACGGCGTCGGCGGTCATCTCGCTGATCGCCATGGCCGCCTTTGCCACCGTCGGCCTGCATCTCGGCATCGATTTCTCCGGCGGCTCGCTCATCGAGGTGACGGCAAAGCAGGGCAACGCCGACATCGCCGATCTCCACTCGCGCCTCAATGATCTCAATCTCGGCGATGTCAGCGTTGAGCGCACGGGCGGGCCGGCGAATGCGCGAATCCGCATCGCTTCCCAGGGCGGCGGCGAGAATGCCGAGCAGTCGGCGGCGACGCTGGTGCGCGGTGAGCTCCAGGAAGATTATGATTTTCGCCGCGTCGACGTCGTCGGCCCCGCCATCTCGGGCGAATTGACGATGATGGCGACGCTCGGTGTGCTTGCAGCCCTTGCGGCGATCCTGATCTACATCTGGATCCGCTTCGAATGGCAATTCGCCGTCGGCGCCATCGTCGCAACGCTGCACGATGTCATCATCATGCTCGGTCTCTTCGTCCTCACCGGCATCGAGTTCAACCTGACGAGCATCGCCGCCGTGCTGACCATCGTCGGTTATTCCCTGAACGATACGGTCGTGGTCTACGACCGAATGCGCGAAAATCTCAAGCGATACAAGAAGATGCCGCTGCCGATCCTGATCGATGCCTCGATCAATCAGACGCTGTCACGCACCGTTCTGACCGCGGCGACGACGCTGATCGCCTTGCTCGCGCTCTTTCTCTTCGGGGGCGAAGTCATCCGCTCCTTCACCTTTGCGATGCTCTTCGGCGTCGCTCTCGGCACCTTCTCTTCGATCTATATCGCCGCTCCTGTCTTGATCATCTTCCGGCTGCGGCCGGAGGCTCCCGACGGGGAAGAGAGCAACAAGACGGATGCTGGTGTAAAATCCGGCACGGTGGTTTGAAAACATGGCAAAAGGCATAGAAATCCGCGCTGCGCATTTCCCCGGGCGCGCCCCGATCGACGCTTACGGCAATGGCGGCTTTCGCTTTGCCGACATGTCGCATCGCGGCTCGATCCTTTGTCTACCCTCCGGCATTCATGGCTGGGACATGGATATGTCGAAACCGCTGTCGCCTGAAAATTTCCGCCGAGTGCTGGATGAGGGAGCCGATATCGAGGTTCTGCTCGTCGGCACCGGAACCGAGCTTCGCCGTCTGCCAGAGGAATTGAGGCTGGCGCTGAAGTCGCGCGGCATCTCCTCCGATCCGATGAGCACCGGCGCTGCAGTCCGCACCTTCAATATCATGCTCGCCGAGCAACGCGCCGTCGCCGCGGCATTGATTGCGGTCTGACGATGACTGAAGCGCATATTGCGACGAACCAGGAGATCTGCCTGGCGATGCTGCGTGACAGCGATCGCGACCGCTATCTCGCCTGTCTGCTGTCGCCGGAGGAAAAGCGCGGCGCGCTTGCAGCTCTTTATGCCTTCAATGCCGAGCTTGCCCGCATCCGCGATCTCGTGCACGAGCCGTTGCCCGGCGAGGTGCGGCTACAATATTGGCACGACCTGCTGGAAGGCAGCGCACACGGCTCGACGGCAGCCAATCCCGTCGCAGCAGCCCTTCTGACCGCGATCGAAACGCACCGCCTGCCGCGCAAGACGCTGATCGACATGATCGAGGCCCGCACCTTCGATCTCTATGACGATCCGATGGAGACACGCCTTTCGCTTGAAGGCTATGCCGGTGAAACGGCATCGGCCCTGATCCAGCTCGCAAGTCTCGTGCTGTCGCCGGAGGAAGCCGCACGATCGGCCGACGCCGCCGGCCATGCCGGCGTCGCCCAGGCGGTCGCCGGATTGCTGCTGCTGATGCCGCTGCATCGCCGCCGCGGCCAGGTGTATATTCCGCTGCAGATCCTTTCCGCCACCGGTCTCGATCGCGATGCCTTCCTTGCTGGAAAAGACAGGCCGCGCATCTCTGCTGCCATCGAGGCGTTCGCCGGTCTTGGTCGCGAACATCTGGTGAAGGCGAGGGCGGCGGGGCCGATTGCGCCGGCCGTCTTTCCAGCCTTCCTGCCGGCGACGCTTGCCGAACCGGTGCTCGTCAAAGCGCAGAAGCGAGGCGCGTTGCTGTTCGACCGACCGCTGCAGCCGCCGCAATGGCGCCGCCAGCTGCGAATGGGACTGGCAGCAACCCGCCGGAAAATCTGATATCGGTCAAATTCGCGCAAGTCTCGCGCGTTACAAGGCTTCCACCGCTACCCTTTGAACGGAGACTCGGCGTGGGCATTATCGTCTGGTGCGTTCTTTTCGCCATCGTCATTTTCATTGCTTTTGTGGCAACGCGCATGGCCGCGCAGAACAAGGAAGACGGCCTGCATGACACGGGCCTCGCCATCATCGAATTCGGTCGCGCCTTTCCGAACGAGGCGATCCGTCAGTTGCAGGCGACGGAAAACGGTCAGGCGGTCTTCGTGCGCCTGCATGACAACAAGGCGGGCTTCATGCGCAACATGTCGCGCCATTTCGCCTGCCATCTGATCGAGCCGGGGCGGGTGCGCGTCGTCGGCTCGGAAACGGGCCGAGGACTGGTGATCGACTTCCTCGATGCACCCTATCACAACGCTGATTTCGAATTCGCTTCAGCCAAGGAAGCCTCGGAGGTTTCGCTCTGGCTGCTCGGCAATTATATCGCCGAGCCGGAAAAGGACCTGCCGACCGGCAATATTTCGGCGGCGAACAAGCAGTAATGCATGTCGCCCAAAAATGTGCAGCGGTTTTGGGAGGACGACATGCTAAAGGCAAAGACTTCAAGCGGGTCGCATGAACCGGTTCGGTGCGACGCGCTTGAAAACGCCGGTCAGGCGCTTTCGGCAAGCTTCGGTTCTTGACCGAGCCAGGTGCCGCAGTCGGCAAGGGCGCGGCGTGCGATCATCTGCCGCTTCATGATCGTCTTGTCCTTGCCGCGGAATCGCTTGACGCCTTCGGGCTTGACGATCGAGCCCGGCTGGAGTTCCGGAAACAGCCCGAAATTGATGTTCATCGGCTGGAACGATCGTTTGCCCGGCTCCTCGTCGGTGACCAAGTGCCCACCGGTGATATGACTAAGCAGCGAGCCGAGCGCCGTCGTTGCCGGCGGCAGCGAGATCGCCTCGCCCTTGCGTTCCGCGGCGGCGAAACGCCCGGCCAACAGCCCGACGCTGGCACTTTCCACATAACCCTCGCAGCCGGTGATCTGGCCGGCGAAACGCAGGCCGGGCCGCGATTTCAGCGTCAGCGACGGGTCGAGCAGGGTAGGCGAGTTGATATAGGTATTGCGGTGCAGCCCGCCGAGACGGGCAAATTCCGCATTTTCCAGACCCGGGATCATCCGGAAGATGTCCGCCTGCGCGCCATATTTCAGCTTCGTCTGGAAGCCAACCATATTGTAGAGCGTGCCGAGTGCATTGTCCTGCCGCAGTTGCACGACGGCATAGGCCTTGACCGTCGGATTATGCGCGTTCGTCAGCCCCATCGGCTTCATCGGTCCGTGGCGCAGTGTCTCGCGGCCGCGTTCGGCCATCACCTCGATCGGCAGGCAGCCGTCGAAATAAGGCGTACCCTCCCATTCCTTGAAGCCGACCGTGTCGCCTGATATCAGCGCGTCAACGAAGGCATTGTACTGCGCCTCGTCCATCGGGCAGTTGATGTAATCCTTGCCGGTGCCGCCGGGCCCGACCTTGTCGTAGCGCGACTGATACCAGCAGATATCCATGTCGATGCTCTCGCGGTAGACGATCGGCGCGATGGCGTCGAAAAAGGCGAGCGAATCCTCGCCGGTTTCCGCCTGGATGGCACTCGCGAGCGACGGCGCCGTCAACGGTCCGGTGGCGACGATGGCAAGATCCCAATCCTTCGGCGGCAGGCCGGTGACCTCTTCACGCACGACGGTGATCAGCGGGTGGTCATGGACCGCTTTGGTCACTGCCTCGGAGAAACCGTCGCGATCGACGGCGAGCGCACCACCGGCCGGTACCTGGCATCGATCGGCAGCGGCCATGATCAGCGAGCCCGCCATGCGCATCTCAGCATGGATGACGCCGACGGCATTGCTGGTCGCATCATCGGACCGGAAAGAATTGGAGCAGACAAGTTCGGCAAGACCATCGGTCTTGTGCGCATCCGTGCCGCGCACCCCGCGCATTTCATGCAGGATGACCGGAACGCCGGAATTGGCGATCTGCCAGGCGGCTTCCGAACCTGCAAGCCCACCGCCGACGACGTGGATAGGGGAATAGGAGATCGTGTTCATTCCGGGCTGATATCATGTCGGCCGGTGCGATCCAACACCCCGAAATCAAAAACGGCGCCCTGGGCGCCGTCTTGGAAGCATCGTACTCGCTATTAGCGGAACGAGCGGGATGCGATATTCCGGATGTCGTAGCGGCTAACGCCGATATCGGACAGGGTCTGGTTCGAAAGGCCGCCGAGTTCATTGAGCGTGCGACGGTAGCTGAGCCAGCTTCTTGCAATGCGGATCGGGTTCATTGTCTTCTTCCTATGTCCGCGGGACGGCGGGATCGCCTGTCTCTCTGCGGTTGATGTTTATATAGGCGAGAACCGTCCGATTGTGCAGTGCAAATAAAAGGCGTCTGCCATGCAATTGTGCACTATGATGCTCTTCAATTAAGCAGAGGATATTTTTTGAGCGGGCTAAACAAGCGGAAAAACATGCAACCACCGCGGCCACCACGTGCAGACAAAAGAAACGCCCGCTGCGGATACAGCGGGCGTTTCAATCGAGAACAATCCTGCTTGGGAGGAGCAGCGGATCGCCTGGAATTAGCGGTGAGAAGCCTCACGGGCAACGCGATGGATGTCCGAACGGTCGATGCCGAGATCGTGCAATTCGCGGTTGGTCATGCGGCCGAGTTCCGTGACGGTCTGACGATACTTGCGCCAGTTATTGAAAGAGCGAGAGAAGTTCATGTTAAGCCCCTTTCCGAGGGTTTCATTCGCCAGCAGCCACCGATCGGCGCTGACCTCTATTTGATGACTGGAATATATGTTGCGATGCGAAAGACTAAAACAGCCAAGTTTTCAGATCACCTATGCGAGATATGCAATGCTCAAAGGGTATTTGACGCAGACTTACCATTTTTTGGCCAACGAATAGGCAGAATGACTTTTGAGAAAGCAGTTCGATTTGGAGAGGCGAATGAAGTGCCATAGCAGAAAACGCTGCTTCCTCCGGTGATTCCGCTCGTCCATCCGCTGCAAAGAGGCGTTCCGCTTCGGATTGGAAGTCGCCCACCCCTTCGCGGGGTTGGTGGTGCGGCGTGACGACAATGTGGCATGACGGCGCCCTGCGACGAAAATCCTCTCACCGCCAAGGCCTTAATGAAGCTTTGGCTATACAAAAACGCCCGCCGGGGGAGGATCCGGCGGGCGTGTTATGGTGACTGACAACTGGGAGGAGGAGTGTTGCCAGTCTATCGCAGCGCGCTGGGAGGAGGAGTGCGCGGCTGCGAATCTCGTCACGGACAATGCATCCGCGGGCGTCCGGGCTGATGCCGGGCCGGGGCGCCATCCCCGTGCTTTGATGTGTTGATCAATAGTATGACTAATGAATATTGTGCAGTGCAATACATTCATGCCGGATATGCGAAATACGCATATCTCTCCGTCCATAAGCTTATATTAGCGCGTCTGGCGTTAGCGGCTGGTTAACACTCGGTACTATTTAGACCAGTGAGGAACTTGTATGTTTGTTGCAGAGCGTTTGCGGACACCGGTCCTGCGTCTATAACGGCGTGAGCCGCAGGCGCAGTCGGCGTTGCAGAAATAAGGGGTAGGGCATGTATCGCGGCAGATTGGAGCGGGATCTCTCGCTCTGGGTAGGCAAAGGCCTGCTCAGGCAGGAAACGGCGGGCGCGCTTCTCGCCGAATATGACAGCCGCCCGGCAAGCTTCAGCCTCGGCCGGGTGCTGATGGCGCTGGCGGCGGTGCTGCTTGCCGCTGCCATTCTGTTGGTCGTCGCCTCCAATTGGGAGGCCATCCCGCGCCTCGTCCGCGTCGGCGCCATCCTTGCCCTGATCTGGGTCGTGCACATCGCCGCTGCCCGGCTGCTCGCCCGCGGTGCGACGGCGACGGCAGGAGGGTTGCTGGTCATCGGCGCGATGAGCTTCGGCGGCGCCATCTCGCTGGTCGGGCAGATGTATCATCTCTCCGGCGATGAACAGACGGTGATGTATCTCTGGTTCGCCATCGCGACGATCTCGGCGATCCTGTTCCGTTCGGGCGCAGTGGCCGTCGTCGCGGGCTTCCTCTCCTGGGCGTCGTTTGCCGTCTATCTTGAGAACCACGACACGCATTGGATAGGGTTCGATCCCTGGATGGCGCCTCTCATGGCGGCAATCGTCATCGGGTTGGTGCGTTATACCGGCGCCGAGCGGGCCCGCCATCTCGCCTATCTGCTGCTGATCGGCTGGCTCGCCTGGCTCTACACTCTTTATGAGGAGATCGCCGTGGCGCTTGCCTTCGCGATCGGCGGCATGGCGGCCTTCGTGCTGACGGCGTTGCCGCTCCGGCCTATTGCCTCCCTGGTCAGGAGCGCCGGCGCGGCCCCGGCCTTCTACAGCTTCCTTGTCGCCGGGATCGGCTTGCTGCTGCTGCATATCGAGATCGAGGACGGCTGGCGGCTGGTGGTGCTCGGAGTGGCGACACTTGCCGCTTCGGTGCTGGCGATTGCCCTGCATGGCAGGGATAATGGCGCGGTGCGTTATCTCGCTTATACGATTTTTGCCGCGGAGATGCTCTATCTTGCCTCCGTCACCGTCGGCTCGATCCTCGGCACGTCGAGCCTCTTCCTTTTCTCCGGTCTCGTGGTGGCACTTGTCGCCTGGATCGTCATCCGTCTCGAGCGGCGTTTTTCGGCGAATGCACAGGGGGAGGGCGCATGAACTCGTTCATGGCAAGGCTGCAATCCGGCAAGGGCTATCTGCTTTCGGCGATCATCGTCGCCGGTCTGCAGACCCTGATCCTCGGCACGATCATCCAGAGCCGGGCGTCGATCCTCAGCGATGGCGCTGAAGTGCTGCTGAAGACGGCGCCCGTCGATCCGCGTGATTTCCTGCGCGGCGATTATGTCGTCTTGAACTACGACATTTCCTCTGTGCCGGTGCAGACGGTCTCCGGCGGCATTCCGGCAGAGCCAGGCGAACGCGTGCTATGGGTCCGGTTGAAGAAGCAGGAAGACGGTTTCTGGACGGTGATCGAATCGTCCTTTCACGAACTGCCTCCGCAGCCGGAGACCGTGATCCTGCGCAGCCAGCCATTTTATAGTGGCGGACTTGCCGCCGGCGACAGCATGCGTGTCGAATACGGCATCGAGCGCTACTACGTTCCAGAAGGCGAGGGCAAGCCGATCGAGGAGGCCCGCAATGACGGCAACGTCGCCATCGCAGTGCGTGTCTCGCCTGATGGAAGCGCACAGATTCGCAGCCTTCTCGTTGACGGCAAGCCGGTTTACGACGAGCCGCTTTACTGATCTCGTCGCACTTCGGGGCAGGGCGGCTCCAGGGCCGCAAATCCCCTGTCATTTACCGTTCATTTTTCCTTTGCCTCGACCAAATCGGGTGATATAGAGACGCCGCGCTCCGGAAGGCCTCATGCGCAGGCATAGGCATGCGGTTTTGTGAACGCGGGTATGGTGAAATTGGTAGACACGCCAGATTTAGGTTCTGGTGCCGCAAGGCGTGGGAGTTCAAGTCTCTCTACCCGCACCAAGCTGTTTGCAGGCGGGAGACTGAAATCGGTTGGCTTAGGGCAGCCGAGAGTTGTCCCGAATAGCCCGCGAGTGCCGTTCCCCTTTGGGCGGAATGATACAGGAATTGGGAAAAGCCACGCGCGGCAGGATCGCCGGCGTCGTGCTCATCGAAACGAACGGCGTCTGGGCACGGCCGCCACGAAATGAAGGTAGGAAGACATGCAGGTTATCGAAACGCTCGCTGAAGGGCTGAAGCGCGAAATCAAGGTCGTTATCCCGGCCAAGGACATGCAAGACAAGATGAATGAGCGTCTTGCCGATGTGAAGGACAAGGTTCGCATCAACGGCTTCCGTCCGGGCAAGGTCCCTGCCGCTCACCTGAAGAAGGTCTACGGCAAGTCGATCATGGCCGATCTCGTCAACGAGATCGTCCGCGAGCAGCCGGCCGCCATCCTGTCCAGCCGCGGTGAGAAGTCGGCCACGCAGCCGGAAATCGCCATGACGGAAGACAAGGACGAAGCCGACAAGATCCTCGCTGCCGAGCAGGATTTCGAATTCACGCTTTCCTATGAAGTGCTGCCGCCGATCGAACTGAAGTCGGTCAAGGGCATCAAGGTCACGCGCGAAGTGATCGACATCTCGGACGACGAAGTCAACGAGCAGGTCCTGAAGGTCGCCGAAAGCGCTCGCGCCTACGAGACCAAGACCGGCAAGGCCGCGAATGGCGACCGCATCACCATGGATTATGTCGGCAAGGTCGACGGCGAAGCCTTCGAAGGCGGCACCGATCAGGGCGCCGAACTGGTGCTCGGCTCCGGCCGCTTCATTCCGGGCTTCGAAGACCAGCTCGTCGGCGCCAAGGCCGGCGACGAGAAGACCATCACCGTGACCTTCCCGGCCGACTATCCGGCCAAGAACCTCGCCGGCAAGGAAGCGACCTTCGACGTGACAGTCAAGGAAGTCGCCGCACCTGCCGATGTCGAGATCAACGACGAACTCGCTTCCAAGCTCGGCATCGAATCCGCCGATCGCCTGAAGGAAATCGTCCGTGGCCAGATCGAATCGCAGTACGGCTCGCTGACCCGCCAGAAGCTGAAGCGCCAGATCCTCGACCAGCTGGACGAGATGTACAAGTTCGAAACCCCGAACTCGCTCGTCGACGCCGAATATAACGGCATCTGGAGTCAGGTGAACAACGACCTCGCCCAGTCCGGCAAGACCTTCGAGGACGAAGACACGACCGAAGAGAAGGCTCGCGAGGAATACAAGACGCTCGCCGAGCGCCGTGTTCGCCTCGGCCTCGTTCTCTCCGAAATCGGCGAAAAGGCCGGCGTCGAAGTCAGCGAAGACGAAATGCAGCGCGCCATCTACGATCAGCTGCGCCAGTATCCGGGCCAGGAAAAGCAGATCCTCGAATTCTTCCGCAGCCAGCCGGGTGCCGCCGCTTCGATCCGCGCACCGATCTTCGAAGAGAAGGTCATCGATCACCTGCTGACCGAAATCGATGTCACCGACAAGAAGGTGACGAAGGAAGAGCTGCTCGCCGAGGAAGAAGGCGAAGCGAAGGCCGAGACCAAGAAGGCCGCGCCGAAGAAGAAGGCTGCCGCCAAGGCCGAAGCAGCGGACACCGGTGAAGGCGAAGAAGCCGCACCGAAGAAGAAGGCTGCTCCGAAGAAGAAGGCGGCTGACGAAAGCGCCGAATAGTCGCTTTTCAGTTCTACAGCGCCGCGCGTCTTTTCAGACGCGCAAAGGACGCTGTAACACTTTGAGTTGCTGCGTGATTTTGTCCTTAAATCGATTCCGATTTAAGGAATCATGCAGTAAAGTTTGGGAGGCCTCGCCATCGTGCGGGGCCTTTTCTATTGTACAGGGCAGTTCATTTCTCGCCGCCTACTCCTTTGTGTTTATTCACCAGGAACAACAAAGAGTTGCAATAAAGTATAATTCGATGCAGATTCTACTGGTGGGGAGGACCTGAAAATGACTGCAAAGCATGGTATGAAGAAGCTGGTGGAAGAAATGTATGCTGTGCGCGACTGCGGCGATGTCGAAGCTACGCTGGCGCTGATCGGCGAGGGTTGCACCTTTCGCATGGTCGGCAATACACGGCTGGCGCCTTTTTCGACTGAATCAAGCGGGCATGCTTTTCGCCAAGCGATAACGCAGCTTATCACGGTATGGGATCTATCGAATATCAGGACAGCTATCTATGTGGACGAGGATGAGCATATGGTCTTTGCCCACCGTGAAGGCGAGGTTAGGCACATCCCATCGGGCGTGAGCTTCCATACGGAATTCATCGACAAGATCCATTTCCGGGATGGGAAACTGGTCAAGATCGTCGAATTCGTCGACACGCTGCAAGTGGCCGAGACGGCCAAGATGATCCAAGTCGCTTAAACGGCCACCAAGGTCGGAGCCTTCGAAGCGTTGTCAAAGTCGATTCATGCGACGCGCTTTAGAGTTTAATGCCGCCCATGTCTTCGGGCGTCAGCCGCCGTTCAAGAATTACCGCTCAATGCGCTGTCAGTTGCGCTACTTTCCTGACATGGCTTACGGCTGCCGCACCGCCTGCGGTCTGTGTGAAGAGGTGGAGCGTTTCCTCTTCGTCGTCGGCGACAGGCGTCAGCGCCTGATCCATGTAGGTCTTCGACTTTGCATCCCTTGAAATCAGGAACGCCGAAATCGTCAGGCCAATGATCGTGCCTGCGAGCGAAGCGTGTTTGCGGAAGGTTTCCCAGGCAAAGCGCGGCCAGAAGACCAGTGGATTCTCGCGCGGCAGGTCAGGACGCCGCTCCGATGGCGTCTTCAGGCGCAGCAGACCGCTTTGCAGCGGATGCACGTTTTCCAGCGGCACGGTGGTCGCGAAGGAGACGAGAACCTTGACGAGCCTTGCCAGCGGCACGCCGGTCGCCACGGCGCGGCGCAGCAGCGTCTTCATATGATCAGGCGAATAATAGAGCGACCAGGCCTCGTGGTAGATGTCTTCCCATTCCTGCTTGCTCATTTTGGGATGCGCGGTGCAGACGTGCTCGACATCGTAGATGTTGAGATCGGCATCCATCTCGATGCCCTTCTTCCACAGGACCTGATGGTCCTCGGAGCCAGGCAGCGGCGTCAGGATGAAGAATTCGATGACGTCGAGCGGCAGCTCTTCCTGGATGATCGCGATGTCGCGGCGGATCGACTCCGGCGTGTCGGCGGGGAAGCCCAAGATATAACCGGCGAGCGTCATGATGCCCTGGGCCTTCCAGGCGAGCAGCATCTTGCGGTATTCGGTGATCTTGTTCTGGTTCTTCTTGGCAGCGGTCAGATTGTCCGGATTGACGTTCTCAAGGCCGATGAAGACGCGCGTGACCCCGGCGCGCCTGGATTTCTCGATGAAATTGGGGATCTTGTGGCAGAGCGTGTCGACCTGGATCATCAGGCCGAGTGGAATGCCGTCCCGTTCCTTAAGTTCGATCAACCGGTCGAAGATCGCTTCCCAATCCTTGTTACGGGCGAAATTGTCGTCGGTGATGAAGAATTTGTGGATGCCCTGTGCCCAGTTCATCCGCACGAGCTTTTCGACGTCGTCGGCCGAACGGAAGCGTGACTTGCGTCCCTGGACGTTGATGATGGTGCAGAACGAGCACTGATAGGGACAACCACGTCCGGCATCGAAGCTGGTGCTGAGCCCGAGCGTGCGCTGGATATTGTCCTTCGGCAGGAAGGGAACCGGCGTGCCGCCGATGCCGGGAAGGTCGTTCATGAAATTGTAGAGCGGCTTCAGCTCGCCGGCGGCGGCATCGCGCAGCACCATGTCGAGCCGGCCCTCGGCTTCGCCGGCAAACATCGAGATGCCCATGTCGCGGCAGGCGTCGAGCCCGACGGCCTTGCCATCCAGCATCGACAGGCAGCCGGAAACATGAAAGCCGCCGATCGAAACCGGCAGGCCGGCATCGCGGAAGGGACGGGCGATATCGAGGGCGCGGGGATACTGGTTGGTCTGGACGCCGACGAGAGCGATCATGCCGAAATTGTCGTGGCGCTTGAACTGCGCCAGCAGTCCGGCGATATCGATCCGCGTATTGGTCTCGTCGATCACGGTGATGTCAATCGCCGTATCGTCTCCGAGCACCTTGCGCTCGGCACATTCGGCGGCAATGCCGTAGAGCGCCGCCAGCGAATTGGAGGGGATCATCGCCCGCCACCAGCGGATGACGTAGCCGTCATCGTCATAATGCGACGGCTTGATCAGGATCAGCTGAAAACGTCGGCGCGCAGCTTCCAAGACATGGGACAAGAGTATCTATCTTTCTTTAGAAGCTTTTGCCCGAAGGCAAAATGGCGTTGAAGGCATATATCAGGCACCGCGTATCAATGCCATTTGTGAGGGTTCAAACTAAGGCGTAAAAAACGGCACGGCGCGCGAACGCTTCGCGACGTGTATCATTCCTCAATATACTACCCGATATCGAGCAGCAATGCGCGATGGTCGGAGACTTCGGGCGCCTCGACCACCTCGAATTTGGCAACCTTCACCCCTGGCGTCACCAGCATGTAGTCGGCAAAGCGGCCCTCCTTCAGATAGTAGGAGGTTCGCGTGTCTACAAGGCCGTTTCCGGTGACGAGATCGGAAAGCCCGAGTGTGGCGAGAATCGCAAAGGTCGCGCTGTCAGGCAGCACGTTGAAATCGCCGCAGAGGACGAGCCCTTCGTCGCCGGGCCAGACGCGCTCGATGAGCCTGACCAGCGCCTCGGCCTGCTCCTCGCGCGCTGCGGTATCGCCCTTGCCCGCGGGATCGCGCAGGCCATGCATGTGGGCGACCGTCACGGTAGATGCGTGCTCAGGGCTGAAGAGACGGATGCAATGGGCGTTTCGCGGCCGCGGATGCTCGCCCCAGCCATTGGCGGAAAAACCGCCAAGCACGAAGTCCAGCCCTTGGGCGATGACTGAATGCGTTTTGCGCACGAAGGTCGCCAGCCCGAATTCGGCGACAATGGCGGTATCGCCGTCGAAGAGTTCGCCTCTCGAGGTCGGGCAGAAGAAGCCGTCGTGGCAGGGCAGGGCGGTGCTGATCTCAGTAAACAGATTGGCGCGCTGCGGCAGTTCCAGCCCTGCGTCCCGATAGATCGACCATCCGCCGCCAGTACCTGGCGCCCGCAGCACTTCCTGCAGGCACAGCACATCCGGATCGGCTTGCCTGATATAGCCGATCAAGGCCTCATGCAGCCTGCCGCCCCATGCATTCAGCGAAATGATGCGCAATGTCATTGGGCTCCGTTTGGCGGCCGGATTTAGACGACAGCTCCGCCGTCTACATGATGCGTTTTAAAGTTCTGACTTGATGTCGCCCATCCGGTTCCAGGCATCGAGCCCAGCGATCTTGTAGGCTTCGGCAAGCGTCGGGTAGTTGAAGGTGTTCTCGACGAAATATTCGACCGTGCCTTTGAGATTGAGCACCGCCTGGCCGATATGGACCAGCTCGGTGGCGCCTTCGCCGACGATATGAACACCGAGCAGGCGGCGGGTCTTCAGCGAGAAGATCAGCTTCAAAAGCCCGGTGTCGAGGCCCATAATGTGACCCCGCGAGGTTTCGCGGAAGCGGGCGATGCCGCATTCATAGGGAATGCCGCGCTCCTTCATCTCTTCTTCGGTCAGGCCGCAGGTCGAGATCTCCGGCACGGCATAGATGCCGTAGGGGAAATATTTCGGCGGTTCCTTGGCGACCGCGCCGACCGCGACGCGGGCGGCGATGCGGCCCTGTTCCATCGAGGTCGAGGCAAGGCTCGGAAAGCCGACGACGTCGCCAGCGGCGTAAATGTTGGCAACGGATGTCTGGAAGGTTTCCGGATTGACCTTGAGACGGCCGCGGCTGTCGGCTTCGAGGCCGATGGCCGGAAGGTTCAGCGCGTCAGTCGCCCCCATGCGGCCGGCGGCGAAAAGCACCATGTCGGTCGTCAGGCGCCGGCCACTATCGAGCGTCAGCCCGACCTTGCCGTCGTCCAGCGTCTCCACCTTGTCGGCCTTTTGGCCGAGCAGCAGCTTCATGTTCCGGTCGCGCAGCTGGTAGGTGAAATCCTCGATGATTTCCTTGTCGATGAAGTCGAGCATTGTCGCCTTCGGGTCGATGACGGTGACGGCCGTGTCGAGCGCGCTGAAGATCGTCGCATATTCGATGCCGATGACGCCGGCGCCGATGACGACCATTGATCGCGGCAGGTCCTGGATGTCGAGCAGTTCGTCGCTGTCGAGAACGGTCTTGCCGTCGAAGGGCATGTAATCGGGGCGGAACGGCTTAGTGCCGACGGCAAGCAGCACACTGGCGGCGGTGACCTGCGTGGTCTCGCCGTCATCCTTGATCACCTGCAGCGTCGACGCATCGATGAAGCTCGCCTTGCCGCGAATATGCTGCACGCGGTTGCGGGCGAACTGGTGTTCCAGCACCTCGACCTCGTGGTTGAGCGTAATCAGCAGGCGGCGGCGCAGGTCATCTGCACTGATCTCTTCCTTGACGCGGTAAGACCGGCCGTAGAAGCCGCGTTCGCGCCAGCCGGAAAGATTAAGCGCGGTCTCGCGCAGCGTTTTGGAAGGGATGGTACCGGTATGCACGGACACGCCGCCGACGCGTTTGCCCTGCTCGATGACAAGCACTTTCTTGCCGAGTTTTGCCGCCTGGATCGCGCCGCGGCGCCCTGCTGGACCGCTGCCCACCACAACGAGATCGTACTGAAGCATCATCAAGCCCCGGATTGGAAAGGAATCATATTGCGACGCAAAATGTCACCCGTCCATCGTTAGCCGGTCAATGTTACAGATTGTTTTACGACCGCCGGTTCCGCCGGGCCTGTGCCCTTTCAGATCAACTTCAGCCCCTTCAGGCTGACATGGCCATCCTTGCCGATGATGACGTGGTCGTGGACGGTGATATCGAGTGCCTTGGCGGCATCGATGATCACCTTCGTCATGTCGATGTCGGCGCGCGATGGCGTAGGATCGCCGGAGGGATGGTTGTGGACGAGGATCAACGCCGTTGCCGAAAGCTCGAGCGCGCGTTTGACCACCTCGCGCGGATAGACCGGCGTATGGTCGACCGTGCCGCGGCCCTGCACCTCATCGGCGATCAGCACATTGCGCTTGTCGAGGAAGAGGATGCGGAACTGTTCGCGTGTCTCGTGCGCCATGGCTGCATGGCAATACTGGATGACCGAAGACCACGAAGACAGAACCTGTTTGCTCCTGAGCTCGCTCTTCAGTGTCCGGTGGGCGACAGTCGAGATCAGCTTCAGGTCGAGCGCCACGGCCTCGCCGACGCCCTTGACTTCCATCAGCAGCGCCTGGGGCGCACCGAAGACGCCGGAGAGTGAGCCGAACCGTTCGATCAGCGCCTTGGAGATCGGTTTGGTGTCACGCCGCGGGATCAGCCGGAAAAGCAGCAGTTCGAGGATTTCGTAGTCGGCAAGTGCTATGTCGCCGAGCTCGCGGAAGCGGTCACGCAATCGCTCTCGATGGCCGTGATAATGCTCATGGCCGGCAAGCGAAGCGGGCAGGGCGGTCCTGGCATTCGGTGCGGACGGTTTTTGCGGCTGTCCGCCAAAGAACGAGCGTTCGTCGGCGGCAAGAGACTCTTGCGTTGGGAAAGGCAGCTCGTCGTCGGAAGATGTCGAAACGGGGCCCTTCGCCATCGAAGCGTCACCCGTTGTGTGACGGCAGGCCGGGGCGGTCGAGCCCGCCAGGCGACAGCGTGAAGATCTCGCAGCCGTCGGAGGTGACGCCGACGGTGTGTTCGTACTGCGCCGAAAGTGAGCGGTCGCGGGTGACTGCCGTCCAGCCGTCGGCCAGCACCTTCACATGCGGCCGGCCGAGGTTGATCATCGGCTCGATGGTGAAGATCATGCCTTCGCGCAGCTCCGGCCCCTCGTTGGCACGGCCGTAATGCAGGATATTCGGCGAATCGTGGAACAGCCGGCCAACGCCATGGCCGCAGAAATCGCGCACCACCGAACAGCGTTCGGCCTCCGCATAGGTCTGGATCGCCTCGCCGATCGCGCCGGTGCGGGCGCCGGGCCTGACGGCGGCAATGCCGCGCATCAGCGATTCATAGGTGACTTCGAGCAGCCGCTCGGCAGCACGCTTGACGACGCCGACGGGGTACATCCGGCTGGAATCGCCGTGCCAGCCGTCGAGCACGAAGGTGACGTCGATATTCACGATATCGCCGTCACGCAGCGGCTTGTCGTTGGGAATGCCGTGGCAGACGACGTGGTTGATCGAGGTGCAGGTCGATTTGGTGTAGCCGCGATAGTTCAGCGTCGCCGGATAGGCGCCGTGATCCATGCCGAAATCGAAGACGAACCTGTCGATCTCATCGGTCAGCAGGCCGGGTTTGACGATGTCGGCAAGCGCATCGAGGCAGCGCGCGGTCAGCTGACATGCCCTGCGCATACCCTCGAATGCTTCAGCATCATAAAGCCGGATGGCGCCCGTATTCTTCGGGGGCGCGGTGGAGGCTTCGATATAGTTCACCATTGCAGGGCCTTAGCAGAGATTGTTAGATTTGTTCATAATGCAGCTATGCCGGGTTCGTCCATCACGATCAACTGCTAGGACGAGATTTCTGGACGGATCCGATCAGTCCAACGTGCAGCTTTCCACATCCGTTCGGCGGACAATCAACGATCCGGCTGGAATATCCACAATCTTCCCAAAGGGATAGGATTGATTGCATGAAGCCTCCCCGCTACTCACCGATTGGTGACAGCGGGGAAGGGTCGATCATGCTGAATGAAGCCGTAAATCTTGAAAATTCACCCGGGACCGGCGGAGAGCCGGAACGGCGGGTGCGTGACCGCGCCGCTACCGAGCGCGCAATCCTTGCCGCCGCCAAGGGGCTGCTCGCCGAGGAAGGCTTCCAGAATTTCGGCATCAATGCGGTTGCCCGCCGCGCCGGTTGCGATAAGCAGTTGATCTATCGCTACTATGGCGGCCTCGACGGCTTGGTCGAGGCGATCGGCACCGATCTCGGCACATGGGTAAAGGATCGCATCCCGGAAGACGCCGGCGGCATGTTCCTGCTCACCTATGGCGACCTGATGGAGCGGCTGTCGCTTCTCCTCCTCGACGCCTTGAGAACCGATCCGCTGATGCGCCGCATCCTCGCCTGGGAGATTTCTGAAAACACCGAACAGGTGACGCGGTTGTCCGAAGCGCGTTCGAAGGCGCTCGCTCTCTGGCTGGAGCGCATGCGCGGCTCGCTGGCGCCGCCGAAGGGCGTGGATGCGGCTGCCGTCAACGCCGTCGTCATCGCCGCGATCCAGCACCTTGTGCTGGCAGCCGCAGTCGGCGGGCAGTGCGCCGGCCTGTCGCTGAAGACATCCAAGGATTGGGAGAAGGCGGCACTAGCGCTGAAGCGCATCGTGCGTGGTGTTTACGGTTGATGCCTGCCTCATCCACAGGGGGCGGGGCCACGTTAACCTTAACAAATGGTTTACGTTGCGGGGGCCTGGTTAACCCGACAGTGTGGCGGTGAGCAGAGATGTACGAGTAGAAGCCCCGAGTTGACGCCCATGAGAATCAAGATCGCTAAAGCCGCGTTCCTGGTGACGGCGATGATGTTTTTCGCAGTCCTGGCGCTGGATATCGCAATTCCGGCGCTGGTGCTTTGCATCATGGCATCGTCGACCTGGTTGGTTTCCCTCGATCTGCCCGTGACGCGCAAGCATGGAGGAGAGGCCGCATGAAGTGGTTTCTGGTCTTCTGGGCCGGCCCCATCATCTTTCTGGGCGGATGGTACTGGCTCTCCTATTACGACATGAGTTTCGGCATCTTCATGTTCACGCGGCAGGTCCACGACCTGACATTCCAGCTTTACGGCAAGGCGCTCGGCATTCCGCCGGAGTCTATCCCCCCGCTCGTTGCCCGCGCGATCGCGGTCGACAGCCTCGTCGTCTTCGCGATCACGGCCTTCCGCAAGCGCAAGTCGATCATCGCCTGGTGGAAGGCGCGTCAGGCGCTGAATTCGTCTCCATCAGACCTTGCCAGTAAGGAAAGCCTGTCGAGCGCGCCCTGAAGGATGAAGCTTGCAGCGGCCGAATCGATCCGTTCGGCCCGCTTGGCGCGCGAGACGTCCATTTCGAGCAACGTCCGTTCGGCCGCAACCGTCGAAAGCCGCTCGTCCCAATAGACGAAGGGCAGCGCCGTCTTCTGCTCCATATTACGCACGAAGGCGCGTGTCGCCTGCACGCGCGGACCCGCCGATCCGTCCATGTTCATCGGCAGGCCGATGACGAAGCCTGCGACCCTTTCCGCTGTGGCGAAATCCAGCAGCGCCTGGGCATCGATGGTGAACTTGACGCGGCGGATCACCGTGCGCGGCGTGGCGAAGCGCCGTCCGAGATCGGACATCGAAAGTCCGATCGTCTTGGTGCCGAGATCCAGGCCGGCAATCGCCTGTCGCGGAGCGAGCGTTTCGGCCATTTCCTCGATCGTCAGCACCGTCATCGCCGTCTCATCCCGTCAAAACAAATTGAAGTCGCCGCCGCTTTTCTTTGCGGCCGCATAAGATATGTCCTTAGCATCTAAACCGGCTTTGCATCACGTAATAAAGGAGACATTTCATGAAGATCACCTGGCTCGGCCATTCCGCCTTCCGCATCGAGACATCAAGGGCGAAGATCCTGCTCGATCCATTCCTCAGCTATAACGCCTCCTTTTCCGGCCAGGATATCAAGGATGTGTCTGCCGGCATCACCCACATCCTGCTGACGCATGGCCATGGCGATCATGTCGGCGATACCGTGGCACTCGCCAAGGAAACCGGCGCCGTCGTTCTCGCCAATGCCGATCTCGCCGCTTGGCTCGGCTCCAAGGGCGTCGACAAGATCGAGATGGGCAATACCGGCGGCACGATCGCGCTCGGCAGCTTCTCGGCAACCTTCACCAACGCGCTGCACTCTTCCGCCCAGATCACCGAGGACGGCGTCTCGCATGCGCTCGGCAACGCCAACGGCCTGATGCTGCATTTCGACGACGAAGCCTCGATCCTTGCCATGGGCGATACCGACATCTTCTCAGACATGGCGCTGATCAACGAATTGCACCAGCCCGATATCGGCTTCGTGCCGGTCGGCGACCGCTTTACCATGGGCGGCGCTGTGGCAGCCCTTGCCTGCCGGCGCTATTTCAACTTCAAGACCGCGATCCCCTGCCACTACGGCACCTTCCCGATCATCGACCAGACGGCGGAAAAATTCGTTGCCGGCATGGAAGGATCGAAGACCGAAGTGAAGGCGATCAGGCCTTCCGAGAGCCTGTCGATCTGACGAAACCCCGTTGCGTCAGGCGGACAGGGCCTTTATAGCGGGTAGGAAAAATCCTACCCGGAGAATGCCATGTCCGTCGATCTTGCCACCGTGAAGCGCGTCGCCCGCCTTGCCCGTATTGCCGTCTCCGAGGACGAAGCAAATCGCATGGTCGGCGAGCTGAACGGCATCCTCGGCTTCGTCGAGCAACTCTCCGAAGTGAATGTCGACGGCGTCGAGGCGATGACCTCGGTAACCCCGATGGCGATGAAGAAGCGCACCGACGCGGTGACCGACGGCAGCAAGGCAGCCGATATCGTCGCCAATGCGCCCGTCACCGACCACAATTTTTTCCTGGTGCCGAAAGTCGTCGAATAAGGCTTCGCAGCCTCTTTCCGACCCTGTTGCCATATTTCCAGATTTAAAGCGAAAACACGATGAGCGAACTCACCAGCCTGACCATTGCCGAAGCCCGCCAGAAGCTGCGCGGCAAGGAAATCACCGCGATCGAACTGACCGAAGCCTATATCTCGGCGATCGACGCGGCCAATGATCGGTTGAATGCCTATATCAAGGTCACGCCGGATCTCGCCCGCGTCATGGCGAAGAACTCCGACGAGCGCATCGCCGCCGGCAAGGCCGGTGACCTCGAAGGCATTCCGCTTGGCATCAAGGATCTCTTCGCCACCGTCGGTGTCCACACCCAGGCCTGCAGCCATATACTCGACGGTTTCGAGCCGCGTTATGAATCGACGGTCACGCAGAACCTCTGGGATGACGGCGCCGTCATGCTCGGCAAGCTCAACATGGACGAATTCGCCATGGGCTCGTCGAATGAAACATCCTATTACGGCCCAGTGATCAATCCCTGGCGCGCCGCAGGCTCCAATCAGCAGCTCGTGCCCGGCGGCTCCTCCGGCGGCTCGGCCGCCGCTGTCGCCGCGCATCTTTGCGCCGGCGCGACCGCAACCGATACCGGCGGCTCGATCCGCCAGCCGGCCGCTTTCACCGGCACCGTCGGCATCAAGCCGACCTACGGCCGCTGCTCGCGCTGGGGCACCGTCGCCTTTGCCTCCTCGCTCGACCAGGCAGGCCCGATCGCCCGCGACGTCCGCGATGCCGCCATCCTTTTGAAGTCGATGGCAAGCGTCGACGCCAAGGACACGACATCGGTCGATTTGCCGGTGCCGGATTACGAAGCGGCCCTCGGCCAGTCGCTGAAGGGCATGAAGATCGGTATTCCGAACGAATATCGTGTCGACGGCATGCCGGATGAGATCGAAACCCTCTGGCGCCAGGGCATCGCCTGGCTGAAGGATGCCGGCGCCGAGATCGTCGACATCTCGCTGCCGCACACCAAATACGCCCTTCCGGCCTATTACATCGTCGCTCCCGCCGAGGCATCCTCGAACCTCGCCCGTTACGACGGCGTGCGCTACGGCCTGCGCGTCGACGGCAAGGACATCGTCGACATGTATGAGAAGACACGTGCCGCGGGCTTCGGCAAGGAAGTCAAGCGCCGCATCATGATCGGCACCTATGTGCTGTCGGCCGGCTATTACGATGCCTATTACATCCGCGCCCAGAAGGTGCGCACGCTGATCAAGCGCGATTTCGAACTCGCCTTCGACGCCGGCGTCGATGCCATACTGACACCGGCAACGCCGTCGTCCGCCTTTGGCGTTGCCGATGAGAACCTCGCCGCCGATCCGGTGAAGATGTATCTGAACGACATCTTCACGGTGACCGTCAACATGGCGGGCCTGCCGGGCATCGCCGTGCCTGCCGGCCTCGATCACAAGGGCCTGCCGCTCGGCCTGCAGCTGATCGGCAAACCCTTCGATGAGGAAACCCTCTTCAAGACCGCCCACGTCATCGAGCAGGCAGCCGGCCGGTTTACGCCGGCCAAGTGGTGGTAACGGATCTAACGATCCGAATGATAGCGGCTGCCGACCACGAAGCGGTCGGCGCCGTCGGCTTTGCCGCATGGGCCGCAAGCGATGCCTTCGAGGACAGCTATCTCGATCCCGATGTGATCACCAGGGTGCGGCACGAGTTCGCCATCTTTCCCGAGGAAACGAAAGGCGAGATCTTCCTTGCCGAACGGGGCGGGACGATCGTCGGCTGGGGCGCGCGTGAAAACCAACCGAATTATGTGTCCGACCTCTGGGTGCATCCCGACCATCAGGGCAACGGCGTCGGCCGGGCTCTTTTGCTTCATTTGTGCGAACTGATGGCGGCAGAGGGGCTGGCGACTGCCAGGCTCGACACGCATGCCGGGAATAAGGGCGCGATCCGCCTCTACGAGCGCTGCGGCTTCACCATCATCTGGCGTGGCCGCGAATTTTCCGAGAGCATGGGCGTGGAACTTGAAAAGGTCCATCTGGAGAAACGGTTGGCTGACCGATAGCGGGAACCAGCAAGGAGGTCTTATGGCCAGCAATGATATTGCGCAATTGATCGAGGCATTCGATCGCCTCTCTGCCGGTGGTTTCACCATGGGCGCGGATTGGCAGGCCGTCCACGACATCTGCCAGCGCCACGAAGGCGAACAGCCGTTCGACTGGGGGCACGCCCTTTGCCATCGCATCGAGGGCGATGCCTGGAACGCCGATTACTGGTATCGCCGCGCCGGTAAGGCGCGGGGCACGGGCACGATGGCCGACGAGTGGTCGGTGATGCGGACGGAACTTTCTGCAAAGGCCTGAGACGATCCCCCTGACCGCGCCCGTTCGAGACGCGATCAGGGGTGCCACGATTACCTGTTGTTCAGCTGCGACCTGACCAACCTCAGCCCTCTTTCGGTGATCCGGTAGGGCTGGCCACCTGAGGACTTGATTGCCCTCAGCCGCTTCAGCCGGCGGAAGAGATCGATGTCGACGCCGGGATAGAGCCAGCCGTCGCGGGTGAAGCAACTGACCGTCCCGATTTTCCTGTCGTCGTCGCGGGTAATTTCAATGCGGCCGCCTTGGGCCATGAGATGCAGGATGCGCTGCTCCGTGCGAGAAATATCCATGTGTTGAGATCCGGTATCGCGCCCGGCAGGGCGCACAAAAACGATCTGGCGCTCATTCGAACGTCAGGGCTTCGTTTTTTTCGGGCCCATGCGCGCAAGCAAACTTGCGGGCAGGGCCTTTACCGGGTCTCAGGAAGGCTCAACATAAAACACCTCGATAGGGTCTATTATTCAGCCCGGAAAATTCGGTCAAGAGCCTGTTCTCAGGTCAAAACCAGTCGAAAACCGCGGTTTCGGTGGATCATCCCCTTGGAGCTACTGGTAAAATCCGCGACTCAATGGTCTAGTTCACGGGTAACGCGGAGGTGTCGTTGATCCACATTCGCAATGCCCGCGACGGTGAAGCAGAGCTATTGAGCGAGATCGGGCTGAGGGCCTGGCAAAAGGCGATGGCGTCGATCGGCGAATCGGACGCGATGATCGACGCAGCGCGCAACGCCTTTCGGAACTTCGTGGAAAACGACTGGCTGACCATCACCGTCATCGAGCAGAACGGCCAGGTCGCAGGCTGGGCAGCGCGCGAGGGATTGGACGAAACCATCTCGGATTTCTGGATCGATCCCGTCTTCACCCGCCGGGGCCTTGGTTCGGCCCTTCTCGCCCGCATCGAAAAGGAGATCGCCGATCAGGGCCTCGAGAAGGCGGCGATGCAGACCCACTCCGGCAATAGCGAGGCGATCGGCTTCTTCCGGAAGCACGGCTACCGCATCCATTGGCTCTCGGTCGCCTACAATCCGAAGCTTGATCGCGACGTACCCTCCGTTGGACTGAAGAAACAGCTCGTTTCGGATGACCAAGGTGGATATGGGCAGGAATTCTGATGCTTCAAAAATCCTGAAGAAGGAAAACGCGCCATTTTGGCGCAAAGATCAGCACCGCGGCCAATGCGCTGTGCAACATCAGGATCGCCGCCAGGATCGACCTGAACGGCTCCTTTCTCGTTTTGTGCCGCAGGAATTGCTGTGCAGCCACCGCGCCGAGGCTGCCGCCGATCAGCGCAAGCGTCAGAAGCGTACGCTCGCTGATCCGCCACCTGCCATCGCGCGCCGCCTGCTTGTCGAGGAAATAGATCGAGAAGACGAGGAGGTTCAGCGCCAGAAACGGTGCGGCCCACTTGGTGATATCGATTATCGTCATGCGACAACTCTACCGTGCCTTGGTTAACACACGACAAATGTCGCCGCCCGCCGTCAAACCGCGATGCGCGCCATGGCGAAAGCCTTGCACCGGCACGCCATTTCCTTTACCTCACCAGTGGAAAAGAACAGCCTGCAAAGAGCATCAGATGACCCTTGTCGACGTCCGTACGCCTGATCCGAAACGCTTCATCCCCGGCGCCACCGGCGACTGGGAAGTCATCGTCGGCATGGAAGTCCATGCCCAGGTGCTGTCCAATTCGAAGCTCTTCTCCGGTGCCTCGACGGAGTTCGGCAAGCCGCAGAATTCGAATGTCTCGATGGTCGACGCCGCCATGCCCGGCATGCTGCCCGTCATCAACGAGGAATGCGTCAAGCAGGCGGTGCGCACCGGCCTCGGCCTGAAAGCCCAAATCAACAAGCGCTCCCTCTTTGATCGCAAGAACTATTTCTATCCCGACCTGCCGCAGGGCTATCAGATCTCGCAGTTCAAGGATCCGATCGTCGGCGAAGGCAAGATCGTCATTTCACTCGGGCCCGACCGCCAGGGTCAGTTCGAGGACATCGAGATCGGCATCGAGCGCCTGCATCTGGAGCAGGATGCCGGCAAGTCGATGCATGACCAGCACGCGACCATGTCCTATGTCGATCTGAACCGCTCCGGCGTCGCCCTGATGGAGATCGTCTCCAAGCCCGACATGCGCTCGTCCGACGAGGCCAAGGCCTATATGACCAAGCTGCGCTCGATCGTGCGTTATCTCGGCACTTGCGACGGCAACATGGACGAGGGCTCGATGCGCGCCGACGTCAACGTCTCCGTCCGCCGTCCGGGCGAGGATTTCGGCACGCGTTGCGAAATCAAGAACGTCAACTCCATCCGTTTCATCGGCCAGGCGATCGAATATGAAGCCCGTCGGCAGATCGGCATTCTGGAGGAAGGCGGCAAGATCGATCAGGAGACCCGCCTTTTCGATCCGAACAAGGGCGAGACGCGCTCGATGCGCTCCAAGGAGGACGCGCACGACTATCGTTACTTCCCCGATCCGGATCTGCTGCCGCTCGAATTCGACGACGCCTTCATCAAGGCGCTCGAAGCCGATCTGCCGGAACTGCCTGACGACAAGAAGGAGCGCTTCGTGCGCGAGCTCGGCCTGTCGATCTACGACGCCTCGGTGCTCGTTTCCGAAAAAGCGATCGCCGACTATTTCGAAGCCGTCGCCGCAGGCCGTGACGGCAAGACGGCTGCCAACTGGGTGATCAACGATCTGCTCGGCGCGCTGAACCGCACGGGCAAGGACATCGAGCAGACGCCGGTTTCGTCGGCCCAGCTCGGCGCCATCATCGATCTCATCAAGGCCGAAACCATCTCCGGCAAGATCGCCAAGGATCTCTTCGAGATCGTGCTCAACGAGGGCGGCGATCCCGCCGAGATCGTCGAAGTGCGCGGCATGAAGCAGGTGACGGATACCGGCGCCATCGAAAAGGCCGTCGACGAGATCATCGCCGCCAATCCTGACCAGGTCGCCAAGGTCAAGGCGAAGCCGACCATGGCGGCATGGTTCGTCGGCCAGGTGATGAAGGCGACCGGCGGCAAGGCCAATCCGCAGGCTGTCCAGGCTCTCGTCAAGGCGAAGCTCGGCATCGAGGAATAAGCGGTGTATTTCGTCCGCACGGCCGGCGAGCGCGACCTGGAGAAGGTGCGCGCCCTGCTCGTGGAGAGCTTTCATGCCAGCTATGACGGCCTGCATGGCAGGGCCAGGGTAGATGAACTGATCACCCATCTCTTTTCGCCGGCGGCGCTGAAAACGCGCCTGGTGCAAAAGGATGCCGAATTCCTCGTTGCCGATGACGGCCGTAATATCGGCGGCATGGGGTATGCGGCAATGTCGCAGCAATTGACGAAAACGGTCATGCTGCATCTCCTCTATGTCAGGCCGGCGCTACAGCGCCAGGGTATCGGCCGCGATATCTTCGCCGAACTCGAAACCTGCTTTCCGGATGCGGAGATCATGCGTCTCGAAGTTGAACCGCAAAACGCTGCGGCGATCGCCTTCTATCTCTCGCACGACTTCATCGAGGTCGGACGCAACGAAAATAGCGGGGCCGGGCAATCCGGCATTCCGGCACTGATCCTCGAAAAACCGCTCGAAGGACATTGAAGCCGTGGCCGTTGAGTTATCCGACATTCTCATTCGTCAGGCGCGCAAGGACGACCTGTCGGCGCTCGTGGCTATGTTTGCCGCCGATGCGCTCGGCGGTCATGGCGATACGACCGATCCCGAAGCCTTTCCCGACTATGTCAGGGCCTTCGCCGCCATCGAGTCTTCGCCCGACCAGACGCTTTACGTCGCAGAGCGCGGCGGCGAGGTCGTCGGCACGTTCCAGACGATGGTGACGACGTCGCTCACCAGCCGCGGCTCCTCGGCGATGATCATCGAGGCGGTGCAGACGCGCGCCGATATGCGAGGGCAGGGGGTCGGCGCCCTGATGATCGAATTCGCCATTGCCGAGGCAAAAGGCCGCGGTATCGGGCGGGTAGCGTTGACCTCGAACGCGATACGCAAGGACGCCCATCGTTTCTACAAAAGGCTGGGCTTCAAGCCCTCGCACCTGGGCTTCAAGATGGCTTTGAAATGACCTGTGTCCGTCGTGGAATCGCTGGACAATTCGGCTTGGCGACGGCATAAGCGAGGAAACGAATTCTGGTTTGGCTCGCATCTGGCGGGCACAAGGAAAAGACATGTGGAATCTTCTGGTTCAGACCTTTACCTGGTGGAACGGTCAGACGATGGGCACGCGTTTTGCGACCTGGCGTTTTGGCAAGCGCGTCGGCGAGGATGAATTCGGCAACGTCTACTACGAAGGCGGCATGTCTTCCTACGGTCTGCCGAAGCGTTGGGTGATCTACAAGGGTTATGCCGAAGCCTCCGCCATTCCGCCGGGTTGGCATGGCTGGATGCATCATCGCACCGATGTTCCTCCGTCCAAGGAGAGCTACGTCGCCAAGGAATGGCAGAAGCCGCACCGTCCCAACCATACCGGTTCATCGCAGGCCTATCGTCCGCCGGGTTCCATCTCCGTTCCGGGCGAGCGTCCACGAGTCACCGGCGATTACGACGCCTGGACGCCAGGCAACTGAGACGGCCCGACCGGGGCGATCCCAAGACCCGGCTTTTGGCCACAATTGACCTTTACCCGCAGGTTGGCCGCGCTTGACCGCGGCGGTGAACTGAAAATGTCTGGAGACGGGTACACATGAAGCTCTTCACGCGGAACATGGTGCTGCGTGCCGCCGGATCGCTGCTGGCGCTTTTGGCCCTGCTTCCGCCAGTTGCGGCAAATGCTGCACGCATCGAAAATCCGGTTGCCGTCTTCTCCGGCCTCGACAAGATCACCGGCCGCATCACGACCTTCGACGTCTATGTCAATGAGACGGTACAGTTCGGCGCGCTGCAAGTGACACCGAAGGCCTGTTATTCGCGCGACCAGGCAGAAGCCCAGAAGATCGACGGTTTCGTCGAGGTCGACGAGATCACCCTAGACCGCAAGATCCGCCGGATTTTCACCGGCTGGATGTTTGCCGCCAGCCCCGGCCTCAATGCCGTCGAGCACCCGATCTACGACGTCTGGCTGAAAGACTGCAAGGCAAACTCGGATGTCCCGGCGCCTGACGGCGCCAAGGCGAAATAACTGCGTCTTCGCTGGTCTTCGGCACCCTCCACAACCCGACGCGTGGAACGAGGTGATCCACGACGGGTAAGGACGATATTGTCTGCCGAATTTTACTCTGAAAACGATCCTCAGAATTCCAGATGCGGCGATTCCATCGCCGCCGCAAGCATCATGGCATAATCGGCCTTCGGAACGTCGATCGCTCCGAACGTCTTCAAGTGCTCGGTAGTGAACTGCGTGTCGAGCAGGGTGAAGCCCTTTTCCCGCAGCCGGTCGACCAGATGCACGAGGCAGATCTTCGAGGCATCCGTCCGGCGCGAAAACATGCTTTCGCCGAAGAAGGCCGAGCCGAGCGAGACGCCATAGAGGCCGCCGACCAATTCATTGCCCTCCCAGGCTTCGACGGTATGGGCATGGCCCATGTCGAAGAGCGTCGCGTAAAGCGATCTGATCGTCTTGTTGATCCAGGTGCTCGGGCGCCCGGATGTCTCTTCCGCACAGGCAGCAATGACCTGATCGAAAGCGTGATCGAAACGGATATTGAAGCGTTTCTTGCGCACTGCCTTGGCAAGGCTTTTCGACACATGGAAACGGTCGAACGGCAGCACGCCGCGGAGTTCCGGTTCGACCCAGAAAATCTCCGGATCGTCGGCGGATTCGGCCATCGGGAAGAGCCCGATGGAATAGGCGCGCAGGAGAATGTCAGGGGTTATGCCTGGTGACTTCCTGCGCGATCCTGCCATTCCTGTCCTATGCCGCCGGTGTGTTGGCGAGGTAGTCTTCCAGCCAGTGGATGTCGTAGTCGCCGTTGGCGATATCCTGGTTGGACACGAGATCCTGGAACAGCGGCAGCGTCGTATTGATGCCGTCGACGACGAATTCGTCGAGCGCCCGGCGCAGGCGCATCATGCATTCGACGCGGGTGCGGCCATGCACGATCAGCTTGCCGATGAGGCTGTCGTAATAGGGCGGGATCTTGTAGCCCTGATAGGCGCCGGAATCGATGCGCACGCCGAGGCCACCCGGCGCGTGGAAATGCGTGATCGTACCGGGCGAAGGCACGAAGGTGCGCGGGTGCTCGGCATTGATACGGCATTCGATGGCGTGACCGGAAAAATGCACTTCATCCTGCGTCACCGAGAGACCGCCGCCGGAAGCGACGCGGATCTGTTCGTGCACGAGGTCGATGCCGGTGATCGCTTCGGTGATCGGATGCTCCACCTGCAGACGGGTGTTCATTTCGATGAAATAGAACTCGCCGTTCTCGTAGAGAAATTCGATCGTGCCGGCGCCGCGATATTTCAGCTTCTTCATGGCATCGGCACAGATTTGGCCGATCTTCATGCGCTGCTCGACGTTGAGCGCTGGCGAATTCGCCTCTTCCCAGACCTTCTGATGGCGGCGCTGCAGCGAGCAGTCGCGCTCGCCGAGATGGATGGCGTTGCCTTCGCCGTCGCCGAACACCTGGATTTCGATGTGCCGCGGCTTGCCGAGATATTTTTCCATGTAGACGGCATCATTGCCGAAGGCAGCTGCCGCTTCGCTGCGCGCCGTCGACCAGGCCTCGATCAGGTCGGCCTCGCTCTTGGCGACCTTCATGCCGCGTCCGCCGCCGCCGGCCGTGGCCTTGATCAGTACGGGATAGCCGATTTCGGCGGCCGTCTTCAGCGCATCCTCTTCGGTCTTCACTTCGCCGTCCGAGCCCGGAACGACGGGAATGCCGAGTTCCAGCGCCGTCGTCTTGGCGGTGATCTTGTCGCCCATGATGCGGATGTGGTCCGCCGTCGGTCCGATAAAGGTGATGCCGTGGGCGTCGAGGATATCGGCGAACTTGGCATTCTCCGACAGAAATCCGTAGCCCGGATGCACGGCGTCGGCGCCGGTGATCTCGCAGGCGGCGACGATCTGGTGGATGTTGAGATAGCTCTCGCGCGACGAGGGCGGGCCGATGCACACACTTTCGTCGGCAAGGCGCACATGCATGGCATCGGCGTCGGCGGTGGAATGAACCACGACGCAGGCGATGCCGAGCTCTTTGCAGGCCCGGAGCACGCGAAGGGCGATTTCCCCGCGATTGGCGATGAGGATTTTCGAAATCATGGGCATCGGCCTATTCGATGACGACGAGGGCTTGGCCGTACTCAACGGGATGTCCGTCATCGACGAGGATCTCGGTCACCTTGCCTGACTTCGGCGAAGGGATCTGGTTCATCGTCTTCATCGCTTCGATGATGATGAGCGTCTGGCCTTCCTTGACGATTGCGCCGACTTCGATGAACGGACGCGCGCCTGGAGCCGCCGCCATGTAGACGGTGCCAACCATCGGTGCACTGACGACATTGGCCGGGTTGCGGCTGGGAGCTGCGACGGGCGCGGCAGCGGCTGCCGCTGCGGCGGGCGCGGCAAAGGCCGGTGCTGCGATCGGCGCCTGGACATATTGCGGCGTGCCGGCGCGCGAAACGCGGATACGCAGATCGTCCTGCTCGACCTCGATCTCCGTCAGATCCGTTTCGTTGAGAATATTGGCGAGATCGCGGATCAGTGCCTGGTCGATACCCGATTTCTTTTCAGCCATGGTGTTGCCCTGTCTTCTTCTTATGCCGTGATGTTCTTCAGCGCGTGGAGCGCCAGGATGTAGCTGTGAGGCCCGAAGCCATAGATCACGCCTTTGCATGCCGGCGCGATCATCGACTTGTGGCGGAATTCTTCCCGTGCATGCACGTTGGATATGTGGAGCTCGACGACGGGAATGGAAATGGCGCGGATCGCATCATGCAGCGCGACCGATGTATGCGTATAGGCGCCTGCATTGATCGCAACGCCGACTGCATTTTCGTCGGCCTCATGGAACCAGTCGACGAGCGTGCCTTCGTGGTTGCTCTGACGGAAATCGATATCGATGCCGAGTTCGCGGCCTGCGGCCTTGCAGTCCGCCTCGATGTCCTTGAGCGTCTTGCCGCCATAAATGCCGGGCTCTCGTTTACCCAGCATGTTCAGGTTGGGGCCGTTCAGGACAAAAATCGTTTGCGTCATAGAATGTTCCGTAAAATGTACGACGGCAACCTATAGACTCCGCGAGAGCTGAATGAAAGCCCTTACGGATTGGCCAGCTGCAATCGCGCCACATTTGTCCACATGGTTGAAACGCTTCGATTTTGTCGATTTGATGGGCTATCGTTCGGCGGTTGATTGCTCAGCAGGCGGTCTTGCCGCAGCTGCGCATGTTCTTGACCTTGGCTTCGAGATCGTCGAGCCCGACGGCGCCCGGCACCAGTTCATTGCCGATCACATAGGAGGGCGTGCCGCTGATGCCGAGACTGGAGGCGAGCTGGTAGGTCGCCTGGACGATACCGTCATTCGGGCTCTTTGCCATCTCGGCGCGGATATTGTCCTCGCTGACGCCGAGCGAAGCGGCGACCGCGATCGCTGTTTCGTCAGAGGCGCGGCCTTCGCTGCCGAGAAGGGCGACGTGGAAATCGGCATATTTCTCCGGTGCCAGCTTGCGGAAAGCGTCAGCCACCTTGTGGGCGGCAACCGAATCCGGCCCGAGGATCGGAAACTCCTTGAGGACGAAACGGACATTCTTGTCTTTCTTAAGCATCGCCTGCATGTCGGGCAGCGCATGCCGGCAGTAGCTGCAATTATAATCGAAGAACTCGACGACCGTCACATCGCCCTTGGGATTGCCGAGCGTAACGTCGTTCTTCGATTCGAAGATGTCGGTGGTGTTCTCTTCGATCGCCATATTGGCCTTCACCAACCGCTGGGCTTCCTGCTTCTTCTGCAGCGCGTCCTGGACTTCCAGCATGATCTCGGGGTTCTCGATCAGGTATTGCTTGATGAATTCGCCGAACTCCTTCTTCTGCTGGTCGTCGAGTGCTGCCGCCGGAAGCGGAAGGGCGATCGATGCGGCAAGCGCCAGAGCGGTGAAGGTCTTCGGGAAGAATGCCATGATATCCTCGTCATCGGCGGTATGGTCGTCTCGTCGTCGAGATGACGTCGCCGGGTTAATGGACTTGAAAGCCTCGCGTCAAGGTACGGTGGGTTCGGTTCTGCTCAAACAGGAATTTTTCATCCCCGCATGGCCCTCGCGGGATTGTGATCAGCCGATTAATGCGGCAATTGTCGGGCCGTCATTGCAGAAGCTGAGCGAGAAACGATCTTGTTTTCCATATCGAAACGCAGCGAAGTCGAGCCCTTTCACGCCATGGACGTCTTGGCGGAGGCGACGAAGCGGCGTGCGAGCGGCCATCCGGTGATCTCGATGGCGGTCGGTCAGCCCTCGCATCCGGCGCCTCAGGCGGCCCTCGAAGCGGCGCGCGCAGCCCTTGTCGAAGGCCGGATCGGCTATACCGATGCGCTCGGTACGGCGCGGCTGAAATCGGCGCTCGCCTGGCACTACAAGGATCGCCACGGCCTGGAGATCGATCCCAAGCGCATCGCCATCACCACCGGTTCCTCGGCCGGCTTCAATCTCGCCTTCCTGTCGCTCTTCGATGCCGGCGATGCGGTGGCGATCGCAAGACCTGGTTATCCCGCCTATCGCAATATCCTCGGCGCGCTCGGCCTGAAGGTTCTCGAAGTGCCTGTAACCGCCGAGACCCACTTCACCCTGACGCCGCAAAGCCTGGAAACAGCGCAGAAGGAAAGCGGCATGACGCTGAAAGGCGTGCTGCTCGCCAGCCCCGCCAATCCGACCGGCACGGTGACAGGCCGCGAGGGGCTGAAGGCGCTTTCGGATTATTGCGCGGCCCATTCCATCGCCTTCATCTCCGATGAAATCTACCACGGGCTGACCTTCGCAGGCGAGGAGGCGAGCGCGCTGGAGCTGACCGACGAGGCGATCGTCATCAACTCCTTCTCCAAATATTATTGCATGACCGGCTGGCGAATCGGCTGGATGGTGCTTCCCGAGCGCCTGGTTCGGCCGATCGAGCGGGTGGCGCAGAGCCTTTATATTTCCCCACCTGAGCTTTCCCAGATCGCCGCCACGGCCGCTCTGAGCGCCGGCGGCGAGCTCGATCGTTACAAGGCCAGTTACGCCGCCAACCGCGATTTGCTGATGCGGCGACTGCCGCAGATCGGCCTTTCGATCGCCTCGCCGATGGACGGCGCCTTCTACGCCTATCTCGACGTCACCCGCTTCAGCAATGACAGCATGGGCTTTGCCAAACGCATGCTCGTGGAAATCGACGTCGCCGCAACGCCCGGTCTCGATTTCGATCCGCTGGAGGGAAATCGAACGCTGCGTCTGTCCTATGCGGGCTCGCAAGCCGAGATCGGCGAGGCGGTGGAGAGAATCGCAGCCTGGTTGAAGTAGCGTCGCCGCCGGGCAAGCGGCAGTGCACTCTCCTGTCGTCAGCTGCGCGACGAAAACAGCGAAGCGAACGTCGAAGACGGTTTGTTGTTCAGCCTTGGCACCACCACGAGTTGCCTGATGTCGCCGCGCTTGTAGGCGGCGAGGAAGCGGCGGTAGTCCTTGAAGGAGACGCAGCCGTTGGAATCGCCGTTCTTGCCGAGCATATAGGTATGGGCGAGAAGGCCGACACGGTCATAGATTGCGTCCGAACCCTGGACCGGCGTCAGCCGCAGCGCCTCGACCCCATGGAAAAGGCTCTCGCGTATCGTGAGGACATAGGTGTGCGGCGGTGTTGGTCCGCGCATCTTCTTGTTCACATAACGCGGATTGTCGCGCATCTTGCCGAGCCCGGAATGGGCCTCGAGCCGTTCGCCGTTCGGCAGATAGACGGTGCTGTTTTCGATGTCGTAGATCGCCACGCCAGCGCGCAGCTTCGGCGAGAACACCGGCTTGTCATAGCGCGGCACTGCGTCGTCCTCGTCATCCTCGATCGGCGAGTTCGGCTGGGCATAGGCAAGTGCAGGCTCGCCAGCGCGCTGCGAACCCTTGGAAGCCAGTGCCGGTTTGCCGATGAGGCCATCAGGACGTGCCATCGGCAGCGGCACGGAACCTTCGTCCGGCGCCAGCACGAGATCGAAGGGTGGCGCGTCGTCCGCGGCGGCAACGACCACCGGTGCAGGTTCCGAGGCGGGAATTGAGGCCGTTTTGACGGGAGATGCGGTCGGCTCGACCGGAGCCGGCGCGATTTGCCGGGATCCTGCATCGGCAAGCGCAAGCAGGGCTGTCAGTTCGGCTGCAGCGACCGCCTCCTTCGACGGAACGATGATCCGATCGCCGTCGTCTTCATCAGTCTCTGCCGAGGCGAGCTCGACCGGCGGCGGCGCGATGACATCGTCCTTGCGGAATTTGGCGCTGTCGGAAATCGCGGCCACGACCGGTTGCTCCGCGGCCATGGTGAGCCGATTGTTTTTTGTAAGAGCCGCCAGCGCCGTTGCTGCGGCGGCGGTCTTTTCGGCATGGGATTGAATGAGGCTCGCCGTCAGCGGGACCTTCGGCTTCGCATCGAAGGCGGTTAGCCGGTCGGCCTTGCCGACATGAATCAGCCTCTCATGGCGCGGTGTAGGCGCCACCTTCGGCGCAGCCGCCACCTGTGCCAGGCGATCCGGCGGAGAATAGGGAGCGGCGATCGAATGCATCGTCGCGAAGGTCGCGATCAGCCATGTCGAGGTCAGAAATCCGGCGCCGACAACACTGTAAAGGAAACCGCGAGATCTGCGCCAACGGAAAGCAGATCCGCCAAGAGGGGTGACGTCATCGAACGTCCCGACCGCACACGCCATACTACACTCGTCTTTCAAACTCGCTACGCAGGCCGGCGGCACTGACTGACTACACTTCGCCGGGGGCCGGTACAGGCGCAAATGGGCCGAATTTAGACCACCCACGACGTCCGACTGTCTCGCAAGGATGACGAATTATGGTTTCTAATTTGTTTACGCGGCGTTGCAGTTTCTCACGACGTCTCAAAAAGAGATGCGTTGGGCGTCTCAGGCGCGCTCCATCACATAACTTCCCGGCGCTTCCTCGATGGCGTTCAAGGCGTCGCCGCCGGGTTTGCGGGCCGGCACACGCCTGCCGTCATGCGTCTCGATCCAGGCCTGCCAATGTGGCCACCATGATCCCGGGGTCTCGGTCGCCTGCTCGAGCCAGGTCTCGTAGTCCCCCTTGGCCGGGCCGCCCGTCCAGAATTGATACTTCTTCCTGTCGGGCGGGTTGACGACGCCGGCGATATGTCCCGAGCCGGTCACGACGAATTCCACCTCGCCGCCGAAGAACCGGCTGCCGAGGAAGACGGACTTGGCAGGTGCGATGTGATCCTCGCGGGTGGCGAGATTATAGATCGGGATCTTCACATCCTTCAGCGACACGGACTTGCCGTCGAGGATCATCTCGTTCCGCGTCAGCGCGTTCTTGAGATAGCAATTGCGCAGGTAGAAGGCATGGTTTGCCGCCGCCATGCGGGTCGAGTCGGCGTTCCAGAACAGTAGGTCGAAGGGCAGGGGATCCTGGCCCTTGAGGTAGTTGTTGACGAAATAAGGCCAGATCAGCTCGGAGGCGCGCAGCATGTTGAAGGCCATCGACATCTTCGTGCCGTCGAGATAGCCGGTCGCCTGCATATGCTCTTCGAGCGCTTCAAGCTGCTCCTCGTCGACGAAGACCTTGAGGTCGCCGGCATGAGTGAAGTCGACCTGGGTGGTGAAGAGTGTCGCGGTCTTGATGCGCTTGTTCTTCTCCTTGGCATGCAGCGCCAGTGTCGCCGCCAGCAGCGTGCCGCCGACGCAGTAGCCGACGGCGTTGACGTCCTTTTCGCCGGTCGCCTTCTCGATTGTATCAAGCGCGAAATCGATTCCCTCGCGGGCATAGGCTGCCCAGTCCTTGTCGGCGTGGCGCGCATCCGGGTTGACCCAGGAAATGACGAAGACCGTCTGACCCTGGTCGACGCACCATTTGATGAAGGATTTTTGCGGGTTGAGGTCGAGAATATAGAATTTGTTGATCCAGGGCGGGCAGATCAAAAGCGGCCGCTTCAGCACCGTTTCGGTCGAAGCCTCGTACTGGATGATCTGGCAGATGTCGTTCTGGGCGATCACCTTGCCTGGCGTCAGCGCCATGTCGCGGCCGACGGCGAATTTCGTCATGTCGGTCTGGCGAAGGCGAAGGTCGCCATGTCCGGCAGCGATATCCTCGGCCAGCATCTTCATTCCGCGCACCAGATTGGCGCCGCTGGTTGCGATCGTCTCGCGGTAGAGTTGCGGATTGGTGGCGATGAAGTTGGTCGGCGAAAGCGCTGCCGTGATCTGCTTCACGTAGAAGCCGGCCTTGTGCTTGGTATGCTCGTCGAGGCCATCGGTCTCCGACACCAGCTTTTCCACCCAGTCGGTGGTGACGAAATAGACCTGGCGGAGAAAATCGAAGAACGGATTCTTCTGCCAGTCCTCGTCCGAGAAGCGCTTGTCCTTGCGGGTGTCCGGTTCCGGCGGCGTGGGTTCTCCTTGCATGCCGCGCGTGCCTTGCATGCGCTGCATCGAGCGCATCCAGATGCCGAAGAACGAGGACATCAGCTGCGTCTGTGCCTCGAAGGTGCGGCGCGGATCGGAAATCCAGTATTCGGTGACCTTGGAAAGCGTCTTGACCATGTCGGTCATCGGATCGACGGCGGTTTCGGCGATCTCGCCGCGTTCGCGCGGCGCAAGCCAGGCAGACGCCGCCTGTCCGAGATTTTCGAGCGCCCGGGCGAAATTCATCGCCATGGCCTCGGGATCCTTCAACAGATAGGGATCGAGATCGGTCGCGTCGAAGCCGGCCTTTTCGCCATTCTTTTGGCCGCCATTCTCCTGCTTGCTGTCGGTCACCATTTCCTCCGGCGGCAGCACCACTCTTTTTATCCATTCGTTGTACATCGTGATCGAACGAGAAAACAAGTTCCACCCGCATCGGCTCATGCTATTGCTTTGTGGCTGCGACAAATTTAACAGTCGACGCAGTCAGAACTGGATTTTTGAGGCATGACAAAGAACGGCATTCGGCGCATCGCAATCCTCAACCGCACCGCACTGATCTGCGCCGCGGCGGCGATGGCGCTTGCCGGATGCAATCTGACGGCGGAACAAAAGGCCGCAGCTGCCGCTAAGCGGGCGGCGCCGACCGCCGTCGTCATGCCGGCCACCAAGGGCGAGGCGGCTGAGGGCGGCCTGGCAAAATACCCGGACGGCTATCCGAGTTTCGGTGCGCCGCTGACCGCCGCCAATGTCCAGATGAGTGACGAGCAGGCGGCTGAACTGCAGCATCAGCTGACGGCACTTGCCGCTCGGCGTAAGGCCGGCACGATCTCGGAAGCCGAATATCAGGCCAAGGTCGCCGAAATGCGGCGTCTCGCCGCCGAGCACGGCACCGATACACTCTCCGAAATCTCCAAATAGACCTTGCCTTTCAGGCAATTTGGACGCAAAGCCATTCCGAATGGATCGGAAGATACAATTTTTCCGATAAAGCGCGTTACGCGGCCTTTCCGTCAAAGATTCGCCGCGTCACTTGGGTCTGATGAACACGGCGTTGCGATTCTGAAGTTCGTGTCGCAGCCGCCGGAAGACGGAACGAACTTCGACTGCGGCCCGAAATGCCGCCTTTCCATGGGGAATGAGATGGAAGAGTTTCACAAAGTCCGGCGTTTGCCGCCTTACGTTTTCGAACAGGTCAACCGTTTGAAAGCAAGCGCGCGAGCGGGCGGCGCCGATATCATCGATCTCGGCATGGGAAACCCAGACCTCCCCACTCCTCAGTCGATCGTCGACAAGCTGTGCGAGGTCGTGCAGGATCCGCGCACGCACCGCTATTCCTCTTCCAAGGGCATTCCGGGGCTGCGCCGTGCCCAGGCCGCCTATTATGCCCGCCGTTTCGGCGTCAAGCTCAACCCGGATACGCAGGTGGTCGCCACCTTGGGCTCCAAGGAAGGCTTCGCCAACATGGCGCAGGCGATTACGGCGCCGGGCGACGTGATCCTCTGCCCGAACCCCACCTATCCGATCCACGCCTTCGGCTTCCTGATGGCGGGCGGCGTGATCCGTTCCATGTCGGTGGAGCCGGATGCGAGCTTCTTCGAACCGCTGGAACGTGCCGTCCGGCATTCGATCCCGAAGCCCTTGGCGCTGATCCTCAACTACCCCTCGAATCCGACGGCTTTTGTCGCGACGCTCGATTTCTACAAGGACGTCATCGCCTTCGCGAAAAAGCACGACATCATCGTGCTTTCCGACCTTGCCTATTCGGAAATCTACTTCGACGGCTCCCCGCCGCCGTCGGTTCTCGAAGTGCCGGGCGCAATGGACGTGACGGTCGAGTTCACCTCGATGTCGAAGACCTTCTCCATGCCCGGCTGGCGCATGGGCTTTGCCGTCGGCAACGAGCGGCTGATCGCGGCGCTCACCCGCGTCAAGTCCTATCTCGACTACGGCGCCTTCACGCCGATCCAGGTGGCGGCGACGCATGCGCTGAACGGCGATGGTTCCGACATTGCGGAAGTCCGCAACGTCTATAAACGCCGCCGCGACGTCATGGTCGAAAGTTTCGGAAAGGCCGGGTTCGAGGTGCCGCCGCCGGCTGCGACGATGTTCGCCTGGGCGAAGATTCCGGAAAAGTTCCGTCATCTCGGTTCGCTGGAATTCTCCAAGCTGCTGGTCGAGAAGGCCGACGTCGCCGTTGCCCCGGGCATCGGCTTCGGCGAAATGGGCGACGACTACGTCCGTTTGGCACTTGTCGAGAACGAACACCGTATCCGCCAGGCTGCGCGCAACATCAAGAAGTTCATGTCGACGGCAGACGAGACGATGCACAACGTCATCTCGCTGAACGCCCACCGCTAATCCAACCGTTGGGCAGCCGCGTTCGGCGGCTGCCGCCACACAGACATTTCAGGATCGATCCATGGCAGATGCCCTCAAAATCGGCATTGCGGGCTTGGGCACCGTTGGCGCCTCGCTTGTCCGTATCATTCAGCAGAAAAGCAACGAGCTTGCCGTCACCTGCGGGCGTCCGATCACCATCACGGCGGTCTCCGCGCGTGACAAGGCGAGGGATCGCGGCATCGATCTTTCCACCGTTACCTGGTTCGACCGGCCGGAAGAGCTTGCCGAAAAAGGCGATATCGACGTCTTCGTCGAACTGATGGGTGGCGCCGAAGGGGCCGCCAACGTCTCGGTGCGTACGGCACTCCAACGTGGTCTCCATGTGGTGACAGCCAACAAGGCGCTGCTTGCCTATCACGGCGTCGAGCTTGCGACGATCGCCGAGGAGAAGGGTTCGCTGCTGAACTTCGAGGCGGCAGTCGCCGGCGGCATTCCGGTCATCAAGGCGCTGCGTGAATCGCTGACGGGCAATTCCGTCTCGCGCATCTATGGCATCATGAACGGCACCTGCAATTACATCCTGACCAAGATGGAGAAGGAGGGGCTTTCCTTCGCCGAATGCCTCAAGGAAGCGCAGCGGCTGGGTTATGCCGAGGCCGATCCAGCCTTCGATATCGAGGGCAACGACACGGCCCATAAGCTTTCCATCCTGACGACGCTCGCCTTCGGCAATCAGATCGCCGCCGACGACATCTATCTCGAAGGCATCACCAACATCTCGATCGAGGATATCCACGCTGCCGCCGAGCTCGGCTATCGCATCAAGCTCTTAGGCGTTGCCCAGCGCACCGATACCGGCATCGAGCAGCGCGTCCATCCCACAATGGTGCCGGTCGATTCGGTCATCGCCCAGGTCGACGGCGTCACCAATGCGGTGGCGATCGAATCCGACGTGCTCGGCGAACTGCTGATGGTAGGCCCGGGCGCCGGCGGCAACGCGACGGCCTCGTCGGTGCTCGGCGATATCGCCGATATTGCCAAGAGCCAGCCAGGCGCCCAGCGCGTGCCGGTGCTCGGCCATCCCGCAGCGACGCTGGAACCCTACCGCAAGGCGCAGATGCAGAGCCACGAGGGCGGCTATTTCATCCGCCTGACCGTGCTCGACCGCACCGGCGTCTTTGCCAGCGTCGCAACCCGCATGGCGGAAAACAACATCTCGCTGGAATCGATCGTCCAGCGCTCCAAGCAGCACCTGGCGCCATCGCACCACCAGACGATCATTCTCGTCACCCATGCGACGATGGAAGAGTCGGTGCGCAAGGCGGTCGCCTCGATCAAGTCGGAAGGTTACCTCTTCGGCGAACCGCAGGTGATTCGCATCGAGCGGCCAAAAGAGGAAGGTTGAACTCTTTTTTGCCACAATCCGGGATGGCTGACCCGCTCTGTGCACGCAGAGCGGGTTTTTTTATTGCCTGTTTAACCGCTCTCACGAAAACTTATATTAACAGATACCGAAACATTGATATAAATAAGCCGGGAGAGGGAGTCGCCGGCTTTGGAGAACATCGTGAACAAGGACAGCCATGCCGGGAAGGGGTATGGTCGCCCGGAAGAGGAACCTCCCGATCATCCTGGTCTGTTTGAGGAAGTTCCCGAGACGAACCGTGATGAGGTTCGTTACCACCCCTCCGATGGGGCCTCCAATGAGGCCTATGACGACGAAAGCCCGGAAGGCCGCAACTGGGCCATTCTTCTCACTCTCTTCTCCGTCATCCTGGTGCAACTGGCCGGCATCGCCCTGATCGTCTGGGCGGTATTCTAAAGCGTGTCGCGATCTTTCAGATTCGCTCTCGCGCTTTAGGTCTCTATTTTTACGCATGTCGTTGTCGCAAAATCGCTGCACGCTTTTGCGCGACATGCTTTGGTAAAAATCCGTGTCTGCAAATCCATCGCTATGTTATCTCCGCTGCTCCTGTAGAAAGAGCAGATGAAGTCAGCGGAGTGTGGCATGGCAGATCTCGTCGACCCCGTACAGCGCGCGTTTCTCGGCGTGGAGAAATCCGCGCTCGACAATCGCTGGGTGGCGCGGCTCGACCAGGCCGGGCAGAACCGCGCGCTGGCCATGTCGCAGATCCATGGATTACCGGATCTGATCGCCCGGGTGCTCGCCGGGCGCGGCGTGACGGTAGACGAGGCGATCGAATTCCTCGATCCGACGATCCGCAGCCTGATGCCCGATCCCCATAGACTCACTGATTGCGAAAAGGCCGCGACCCGCCTCCTGCGCGCAATCGAGCGCGGCGAGAGCGTCGCGATTTTTGGCGACTACGACGTCGACGGCGCAGCCTCCTCGGCACTGATGTTCCGCTTTCTCAGCCATTTCGGTGTCAGGGCGACCATCTATATTCCAGACCGCGTCTTCGAAGGTTACGGCCCCAATCCGGCGGCGATCAACCAGTTGATCGACAACGGCGCTGAGCTGATCATCACCGTCGATTGCGGCTCCACCAGCCACGAGGCACTGGCCGCTGCCGCGGCGCGCAACATCGATGTCGTCGTCATCGATCACCACCAGGTGACACATGAGCTGCCGCCCTGCCATGCGCTGGTCAACCCGAACCGCGAGGACGATCTCTCGGGGCAGGGGCATCTTTGCGCCGCCGGCGTCGTCTTCATGGTGCTGGTCGCGACACTCAGGCTGCTGCGCGCGGCCGGCAACAAGCGCATCCTGGCGCTCGACCTGCTGCAATGGCTGGATATCGTGGCACTTGCGACGGTCTGCGATGTCGTGCCGCTGAAGGGTCTCAACCGCGCCTATGTGGTAAAGGGGCTGGTTGCCGCCCGCCACCAGAGCAATGCCGGATTGGCGGCACTCTTCCGCAAGGCGGGGCTCGCCGGCCCGGTGACGCCCTATCATTTCGGCTTCCTGATCGGCCCGCGCATCAATGCCGGCGGGCGGATCGGCGACGCCGCACTCGGAAGCCGGCTGCTGACGCTCGATGACGCCGGAGAGGCGGATGTGATCGCGCAGCGCCTGGACGAGCTCAATCGCGAACGCCAGGCGATGGAGGCGATCATGCTGCAGGAAGCGGAAGCCGAGGCGCTTGCCGAATATGGCGACGGCGAGGGCGCCTCCGTCATCGTCACCGCCCATGAGAAATGGCATCCCGGTATCGTCGGGCTGATCGCGGCGCGGCTGAAGGAGAAATTCAAACGGCCGGCCTTTGCGATCGCCTTCGATCCCTCCGGCCGCGGCACCGGCTCGGGCCGCTCCATCAACGGCTTCGACATGGGCAGGATGGTCCGGGCCGCAGTCGACGAGGGGCTGCTCGTCAAAGGCGGCGGCCACGCAATGGCCGCGGGCCTGACGGTCGAGCGCACCGATCTCGGCAAGCTGAGGACCTTTTTCACGGAGAAGGCCGAGAGGACGGTGGCTAGCCTCGTCGCCAACGAAACGCTGAAGATCGACGGTGCGATCGGCGCAAGTGGCGCCACCATCGAACTCATCGACCGCCTGGAGGCCGCCGGCCCCTATGGCTCCGGCCACGCACAGCCGCTCTTTGCCATACCGGCGCATCGTCTGCGCGACGCTCGCCTGGTCGGCGAGAAACATGTGAAGGTGACGCTGGAGGCCATGGACGGATCGCGGCTCGACGGCATCGCCTTCCGCGCCGCCGATACGCCGCTCGGCAATCTTCTCATCAATTCACGCGGCGCCAGCCTGCATGTCGCCGGTTCGCTCGGTGCCGACCACTACCAGGGCGCACGCCGCATCCAGTTGCGCGTCTGCGATGCAGCACCGGCGAAATAGAACGGTCGCGCAAGAGCGCTGACGATGTGAAATCAAGGGAGAGAAAGTGGTACGCCCTAGGGGAGTCGAACCCCTCTTCCCAGAATGAAAATCTGGTGTCCTAACCGATAGACGAAGGGCGCTTCCTTCGTGGTGGCGCCCTTATAGTCAGCGCCTTCGAAGGCCGCAAGCGCCAAGGCGCGAAAAAATCATCGTTTTCGCCGATTTATTTCGGCTGTGGAAAATCGCGGCACAGTCTACGCGGAATGGAGGTCAAGCCGGCGGGCTGGGATGAGCAGCGGCGCGCGAACCCAGAGGGTTCTACACGAGGGGACTCATAGGGCCGGTGGCCTATCATCAGGAATTGGTACGCCCTAGGGGAGTCGAACCCCTCTTTACAGAATGAGAATCTGTCGTCCTAACCGATAGACGAAGGGCGCAGGCAGCCTCGTTAAAATAGGAGCGTGCGCCGGCTTCTGCAAGCGGAAGTGATGGCTTCTATATAGGGAGAAAGTGGTACGCCCTAGGGGAGTCGAACCCCTCTTCCCAGAATGAAAATCTGGTGTCCTAACCGATAGACGAAGGGCGCGTCCTTCGTGGTGGCGCCCTTATAGTCAGGCGTATTGAATCCCGCAAGCGGCAATTGCGGTTTCTTTCAAAAAAATGACAGGAAATCCGAGCGCGTTCGAGAAGCCGATTATTGAAGCCGAATCAACAGGCTGCCGGTTGTTTCTTTAATGAGACCAGGTGGTGCTGCCGTAACGTAATGCGAAAATCGCGCGGCCGTCAGATCGCTCGTGCGGTCGTCATCGGCGCGCGTTTGCCGCCGCAGCCCCAGTTCCAGTCACGACTTTTGCCGGTATCGAGGTGGACCGAATCCGTATGGCAATAGGTGCCGACGCCGCCGCGGTCCGGCAACGAGCGGATATAGGCGGCGATATCCCATTTCGTAACACCGTCGATCTGGATGTCGGCCGCCTCGCAGCTCTTGTGCATCGATTCGTCAGCCCCGCCGGCCAGGCGGTTGTGCTCTTCGTCTCGATAGCCGGAGGTGACGATGACCGGTCGCCCGAAATGGTTTTCGACCGTCTTGATCACTTTCAGCAGGTCGGGCTTGAAGCAACCGACCTCGACCTTGTCGTTCTGGAGATGCAGCCCGTTCGGCGCGATGCGCGTCATGCCGGGCAGGGCGGCTTTGTGCAGCAGGCCCGAGAGGCTGCCGAGCAGGTTCTGCTTCGGCGCGCTGTAGAGCGCATTCATCGTCGAGGTCGGAATGCTGCCCGTCGCCAGCGACGCAGTCTGCGCAGGCGCAAGCTGCGTACTGTTATTCTGCGAGGATTGCTGCGGCAGCACCGGCTCTGCCGGCTGTTGGAGCGTGGGCGGCTGGCTATAGACGCTGCTTCGCGCCGATGCTGCACCTTCCACCGGCGCATAGGCCTGCGGCTGAATGACGGTGGAGGTGCTATTGTTCTGCGGCGCCGGCTGGCGATCTGAAAAGATGCTCATCGACTGCGCGTTGATCCTGGTCGACTGCAGGATCAACCCGCCGATATTGGCAGGCGCCGCCGTTGCCGAGCCGGCGGGCGGAGCGGCGGCATTTGGATCTTGTGCCACGACCTGAGGCGCGCCTTGGACGCCGGAGACGTTGACGAGTCGAGGGTCCGTATAGACCGAATGTGGGGCAGGGCTTCCAGGCCCTGCGGTGGCAAGCTGCGGTGCTGCGGCTTGTGCTGGAACAACTGCGGCGGAATCGAGCGCCTTCTTGTCCGACGCGCAGCCGGACAGCGCCAGCACCGAGGTGGCGATCAGCAAAGCGCCGGTCAGGGGCATCCGCATCTGCATCTTACGCAAGCGACAGTCTCCAGTTGATCCGGAAAATAAGCGAAAACCGCTTCTCTTCCGCTTCGAGTCGTTAGGAGATTGCCTGCGGGGCCGGATCGCGGCAAGCGCCGAAGCGCCGGCCGGACCCGAAATCGGAAAAGCCGCAAGCCTCGCAAAAGCCTCGCGCCGAAAAGCCTTACCAGGCGCCGGTATTGCCCATCGAGAGCCAGGGCTCAGTGGCCGGAAGCGGGCTGCCCTTTTGAAGGATTTCGATCGAGATGCCGTCGGGCGAGCGCACGAACGCCATATTCCCGTCGCGCGGCGGCCGGTTGATGGTGACGCCGTTGTCCATCAGCTTCTGGCAGGTCGCGTAGATATCGTCGACCTCATAAGCGAGGTGGCCGAAATTGCGACCTCCGCTATAATCTTCCGTGTCCCAGTTGTAGGTAAGCTCGAGGCAGGGGGCCTTTTCGCTGCGCGCACGGTCGAGATCGTCGCGAGCAGCCAGGAAAACCAGGGTGAAGCGGCCCTTCTCGTTTTCGTGGCGGCGAATCTCCTCCAGCCCGAAAAGCGTGGTGTAAAAGGCAAGCGAGGCGTCCAGGTCTTTGACGCGCACCATTGTATGAAGATAACGCATTCTATTTACTCCTTTATTGGGGCTAGCTTTTTTCGGCGAGCCGAGGTCAGCTTCGGGCAAGTCATCTTTATAAAATGTGCACCTGGGAATAACCGAAAACTAGGACTTGCGCTTATCCGTTACCAAGATGTTAATCTTGATTTCAAGAATCAGTTAACCGTAACAGTGTGACGCGTATTCGAGGGGCTGGCGACAATGGCTGACAGGATTTCATCGAACGAATACTCCGACCTCGACGAGCTATCGGGAGAGGCGGTCGATCTTGTTGAAATCACCGGCGTCGTCAAGTGGTTCGACGTCGCCAAGGGTTTCGGCTTCATCGTGCCAGACAACGGCATGCAGGATGTACTCCTGCACGTGACCTGCCTGCGCCGCGACGGTTACCAGACGATCCTCGAGGGAACGCGCATCGTCGCCCTCATCCAGCGCCGCGAGCGCGGCTATCAGGCTTTCAAGATCCTCTCGATGGACCAGTCGACCGCGGTTCATCCCTCGCAGCTGCCGCCGGTGCGCACCCATGTGCAGGTCACCGCGACGAGCGGACTCGAGCGCGCGCTGGTCAAGTGGTTCAACCGCACCAAGGGATTCGGCTTCCTGACGCGCGGCGAGGGCACGGAAGACATCTTCGTGCACATGGAAACGCTCCGCCGCTTCGGCCTGACGGAGCTCCGCCCTGGCCAGGTGGTTCTCGTCCGCTTCGGCGACGGAGAAAAGGGCCTGATGGCCGCAGAGATCCATCCTGACGTTCCGAGCCCGGCAAGCCGGTCGCACTGAACATGCGCGGCCTAATCCTATTTGATGCTATCAGAAGCGCCATCCTGGCGCTTTTTTTCATGGTTGCGCTGCCGGCTTTGGCCGAGGAGCAGATGCGGTTCGACAAGGAGCCGCTGCTCATCCAGACTGCGGCGGGCAAGGTGCTGCATTTCACTGTCGAGATTGCCTCGACCCCGGATCAGCGCGCCCGCGGACTGATGTTTCGCAAGGTGATGGCCGACGATGCCGGCATGATCTTCGATTTCGACGAGCCAAGGCGCGTCACCATGTGGATGGAAAACACCATCCTGCCACTCGACATGCTCTTTGCCGACGACACCGGCACGATTCGCCACATCAAGGAAAAGGCAGTGCCCTATTCGCGCGACATCATCGATTCGATGGTTGCTGTGAAATACGTCGTCGAACTCAACGCCGGCATTGTTGCCAAACTCGGAATCAAGCCGGGCGACAGGATCGTCAGCGCCACGACGACGAAAAGGATGAAGTGACGGCGCGTATAACCGCAAGCTGCGCTGCGCCTGTCAAGGAATTCAACAATATCGGGATATTTGAATGGTCGGAGTGGAGAGATTCGAACTCCCGACCCTCTGGTCCCAAACCAGATGCGCTACCAGGCTGCGCTACACTCCGTGCCGTGAATGGCAGGGGAGATACACGGTTCACTTCGCCGTCGCAACCCATAAATCCAGCTCTGGCCGAAGATTCCTCGCCGGACCTGTGGATGCAAGATAGAAAAATCTTGATGGGCGGTCAGTCTGCTTACCAGGCCACGAGTCCGTTTGCCTGGCACTATTGGCGTCAGGGCAATTCTGCCTTAGCCGTGAGCGATCAGGCCGATATATTGAGCGTAGCTGATCGCAAGGTAGAAGAACGCCGTGATACCAGCCCCTATCACAATGGCATTGAACTCCGCCGAACGTCTCATCATGAGTGCGAATCCACTGAAACCAACCGAGCCGTAAAAATAGTGCCGAGGGCTGGCTGCGGCAATCAGGTTGCAATCACAACATGCGACAATCGGTAACATTGCGCAATCCGGCCGGTGTCGCTTGGCCATCAAGAGATGGCTGGTCCGTCACGAGGGGAAGAACGCCCACCGCCGCCTGTCCGCGGATATTCTTTGCTTCCTAACGCATCGGCTTGTCATGGGATGGAGTCGGCAGCGTCGTCGTGCACCGCCTTTTTCCTTGAAAAAGCGGGGATTCGCAGCTAAGGAAAATTCATCTCTTTGCGTTATCCTCAGCGATGATGCAAAAGGCCCGGCACGGGCCGGCAACGGGATTAGGACCATGAAGGCGGGCATTGTCCCGCATAGTCGGAGACGCTGCAGTCATGTCTGCCAAGATCTATCGTCCAGCCAAGACCGCCATGCAGTCCGGCAAGGCCAAGACCAATCTCTGGGTGCTTGAGTTCGATCAGGAGTCGCCGCGCAAGATCGATCCGATCATGGGCTACACCTCTTCGGGTGACATGCGCCAGCAGGTGAAGCTCACCTTCGAAACGCAGGAATTCGCCGAAGCCTATGCCCAGCGCAACGGTATCGACTACCGCGTCATCGCGCCGAAGGACCCGACACGCCAGGTTGTCGCCTATCCGGACAATTTCCGCTATACCCGCACGCAGCCCTGGACGCACTGAGATTTCTGGTCCAGATATGCCGCATCCGGTCGCGCTCGTGAGACGCGGCCGCCGGACGGCCCCTTAGCTCAGCTGGATAGAGCACCTGCCTTCTAAGCAGGTTGTCGCAGGTTCGATTCCTGCAGGGGTCGCCACAAATTCAATGACTTGAAGCCGCCCGTGACCAGCCCGAAGGAGCCTGGGCGCTCACATTTGGACCGCGCCCGGCGAATCCCGCGTACGGCGGCCGGACGGGCGTCCCAGACCGGTGCGGAATTATTGTTTGAACTGATCTCGCAAGACGTCGACGAGTGCCATCTGATCACCAGCAACCTTGCGTTCGAGGAATCCTGGGATCCGAGTGCCTGACCGGCGCTCTGCTGGACCGCGTCACCCGCCACGTCCACATCCGCGAGATGAACGGCGACAGTTATCGCCTCGCGCAAGTCCGCACTCGAAAGGCCGGCTGACAGCCGTCAAAAAATCGCAGCGCGCGGATGGGATCGCCGTTCGGGCTATGCCCTCCCAGCTTGCTCATCCACGCGCTGAAGTAGTCGAATTTTGCGCGCCGCGTGGCGGGTTTTACTCCGCCGTCGACACATTTTGTTAGCACGATTGTTGCGGCGATCGGACGACCGCCGCAACAGGTATAGTTACAGGATCAAATCGCCTGCCCCCAGGTGGACGAGGCCCTGCAGCTGAATCTCGAAGTCATGAACGCCGTCGCCGTTCAGGTCGGCCTGGACAACGGTAATATCGTGATCGGATCCAGCATTGTCTTGATAGTGCCAAGCGAGCGCGCCAGCCTTCTTATCGAACAAGGCATTCTCTTGCGCCTGGAAATGGAAGGCTGCATCGCCCTGCGCAGAGCCATTCGCATCGATCGCCGAGAGGTTGATCTTGTCGACGCCATGCTGGAAGTCGGTGATGACGTCGCGGTTCCAGCCGGACCCGGTCTCCGTCGCTGTCTTGAAGGTAAACGTATCCGAGCCGATACCACCGCTCATGATGTCCTTTCCGGCACCACCAATGATGACGTCCGAGCCGGCGCCGCCCTTCAACACGTCATTGCCGCCGAGACCCTTGTAGGTTTCGTTGCCGCCGTTGGACTGACCGGTGTGTGGCAGGTAGTCGTTACCCTCGGTGCCGGTATATACCTTCGTCGATGTGGTCGGCGTTGTCGGCTCTGTCGGTTGCGTCGGCGTGGTCGGCGTTCCCGAGCCGGAGCTCGGCTGCGTCGGCGTGGTTGGCTCTGTCGGCGTGGTCGGCGTTGTCGGTTGCGTCGGCGTGGTTGGCGTTCCCGGTGCCGCGCTGGAGCCCGATTCGTAGGCACCCATATCGACAGTCCCAACGACGCGAGCGTGGCCGTCCAGATCGGTCGAGCCGACGCCGTACTTGGTGGTTCCACCGTCGATCGCCGACGAGCCGGAGCCGAGGTGGAAGTTGTCGGTCGCTGCCCCCGCGAAATGCGGGTCGACACCGAGCTTGTTGCCGTTCGTCGCACTCGGCATCGCGTTGCCGCCGTCGGTCCTGACCGAGTCCTGGCCGGCCGTGCCGTTGTAAGTGATGTTGTTGGCCCAGACGGTGTTGGCGTTGGTGTAGCCACCGTACGACGTGTTATCGACAGCGGTGTTGTTCTTGTTCACCGATGGGTCGGCTACGGCGACGTTGTTGACCCAGGTGTTGTTGCTCGACTGCGCGTTGCTGAGCTCGCCGCGCCAGGTGCCGTCGTTCAGCGGGTCCTGGTTGTTGTGGTATGCTGTGTTGTTCTGCACCGTGACGGAGTCGCTCCAGGCAACCTGGACGCCTTTGCCGCCGTTCTCGTAGACCAGGTTGTTGTCGACGAGGGTCTTAAACGTATAGTTCGGATGACCATCCGCCTGTGTGCTCTGAAAATCGTCGATGATGATGCCGTTGCCATCGGTGTGCGCACCCGTCTTCGTGACGTTGTCATGCGAGATGTTGTTTTGTACGATATTCCGGTAACCGGTCGTCGAGGTATCGCCGGTGATGTTCCGGTTCTCGTAGATCGAGATGCCCGAGAACCAGCCCGTGGACGCGTTATGGTAGGTCTCGTTCCCAACGATCTTGACGAAGTCAGAATAGTTGAACTGAATGCCCGACTCGCCGCTGTCGTGGACCTTGTTGTTGAGAATTGAGACGTGATGGACGTTGTTCGCTTCGATGCCGTCACCGTTGCCGCCCTTGATGTCGAAGCCGTCGATTGTCACGTAGTTGGCGTTGACACTGATCCCGGTGTACGAGCCCGCGGGCGGGCGGATCAGCGCTGCGCCAGGCACTTCCGAGCGTAGCGTGATGTCGCCTGCCGCCGAGCCGTCCTTGTCGATGTTGATGCTCTCGTTGTAGGTTCCTGGCTTCACCACCACCTCGTCGCCGGGCTTAAGGTTCGCCGACATTGCCTCGCCAATCGTGCGAAAGGGAGTGGAGGCACTTCCGTTACCACCGCCGCTGCCGGTCGTCGCTACATAGTATGTCGTCATGTTCTTGTTCCTCAACCTTAGCGTTGTCTTTGCCGGTACTATTTTTGGTTAATCAGGCGTTACGGCGAGGGGTTATAGGGTGACATCCTGGAGGGCGCAACAGTAGAGCGATAGTAAGTGCTTGACAAACATAGCCATATTGCTGCCACATTATCAAAATCGATCCGAAGTTACGTTTTGAAATATTTAGTGAAATTTGAGTCGCCCAAATTGAGGCAGTATAAAGGTCTCGCTTTCCGCGAATTATTCTTTCTGCAACTGCCGCGATATACGCCCCTTGAAAACATTAGAAAAACCTGACGGGCGTGAGCGGATTCCTCCCGCAAAGGGCGGAATCGACATTTTTTCTGTATTTAGCGATTTTAGGCAGCGCCGCTTTACCGATTGGGACAAATCGAGAGGGTAATGGGAGGGCATGACCGCAGCAGATTCGGCCAAACCCATTGCGCAGCATTTCAAGCGCCGCCGATTCCCCGCCGAGATCATTGGGCATGCGGTACGACCTGGAAAAGCTCTTCAAGTCGAAATAGGAAAACCCTATTGCAGGCGTTTTGATACGCGATGCCATTGCCGCCGGGACGAATAAACCTCATCCGGATTTTTGACGAAACATTGCATTTGTCAGCCAACGCATTCGTTAGGCTGCGCTATGCCTACCAACATCCTTGTAGTGCACTGAACTATTTTGGTGGAGATATCATGGAATGCGCGCGCGACGTAATCTATGAGGACTATCCGACTGAATATGCAGCATCGAGACTGCGACTGCCGCCCGGCGCAATCAATAAGAGCCAGATAACATCCGTGGTCGATAAGTTGGACACCCACCCGCTTCGGCAGCCGCCGAAAAATTGCGTCAAATGCGATCCACATCCAGCAAGCACGCGGTCTTTGTGCCTCCGCTTCCAAACCGCCAGCCGCGCCTCGAACAATGGAGCGAGGCCAAAAATAGCCACGCGACTATGAAATTTCATAAACCTAAGTAATACTAAGTCACCGATAGAGAATTGGTCGTGTAAACTTGGCAATAATACGAGCGAATGTGCTGGCAGCGGAAGTCCATGTGTGTGGAGTGACTACATCTATTCCCAGATGCTGGCGTCCCTTATTCGTCAACGCCAGCGTTTCTGTAAAGCCTAGGTCCCCGCCATGATACTCTTTGGAAATGAGGCCCAGCAACTCGGCTTCCACGTCCAAGGGATAATAGTGGTCTTCTACGACTTCCATCGCCCCGCCCTTGTCGGCAATCTCCTTAAGCATACCGTCAATATCCATGCGAAGGCCCTATTAACTTATCGAATTTCGGACGGCGCGATCATTGTTGTGATACTCGCGAAATCCTTACTCCTCTTGCATTTAAACAAGGGTGAATCAACTGGTAAGTATTGGTCCGGGATCAGGGGCAAGCGCACGATCAGCGCAGGATCAATGACGCCGTTGCTCACTATCGGCAGATTGCCGGCTGCGTCGCATGCACGCCAGCTCCGATCCACGCGCTGTCAGTGTAGAGCCCCGCAGTTTCCGATGCCGATGCAATATCAAAGACGCGCGCCAGTGGTGCCGGAACTGCCCGCTGCGCAGAACTGAAGGTCTGTCGGACGCCGTTTGTCGGTTTGTCGCGGCCACAACGGTGTTGTTGCTATCAATGATCGGCGTCTGATTTCTATTTCGATTCGCGTGACGCGAAAGACCATGCGGCGGAAATTGCGGAGGTCAGTCAGGGCATGGTATGTCCGGCTTTCACCTATTTCATGCCTTTGACGAGGTCCAACAGGTAGCGTATTGCAGCTAGTCACTACAGCTGGGATGTCGTTTCGCCCGATATGATCCACTCACGCGCGCAGCTTGATCTGGGAGGGCTCGCAGGACCAGTGCCATCCCGCATTTCCTCAGCATAGCAGGCAGGCTGCAGCTCTCCGCCATCCATCCTACCTAGCCCCAGAATTCGGCCTCGGCGATCAGCGTGGCTGCGCGCCGTTTCTGCCCGATCCAGCGGTGATCTCAGTGAACGACCGAGAGGTAGCGGATGCCGGCTTCATCAGCCGCTCTCATCAGCGCTTCCCGCGCGGCGTTTGCGGGCGTGGTGCCGCGGATCGCGTCGAGGCATGTCTTCACCGCTACGATATACTCCTCGCCATCATCTCCAGGCCATTCGGAAATGAGCATGATGGCTGCGTCGCCGAGGGTTCTGACGACGCTGTATTTATCTTGGCCGCTCATGAGCATCCTCAGGGCGGGAAACTGATGCGATGTGTACCGATTCATGACGTTTGGTCCTTGCATCATCAACATATTAGTAACCCTGCAAAAAGCGTTCCAACGGGAGCTGCTGCATGATCATCCGCGGATGGTTCCGCAACAACGGCCGGCAACGGAACGGGGAGATTCGATGCAGTCGCAGAGCGGTCAAACCGATCAAACCGATCTGGGTCAAAGCGCGGTCGAGCAGATCCGAACTGGTCTTGGGATGCTTCTCGGGCGGATGACAGGCTCCAATGAGGGCTGCTGTTAGCATGACCGCACCGGAGTACACCGAGAACACGAGGTTCATCACTCCGCGATGAAGGCCACCGATCCCATCAAAAACCGTGACATGTCGTTTTACTGTTGAAATCGTAAGTTGTTGTTTTGTCAGGCGCAGCTTTCGATCGGACTATCTGGATTGTTAAAATGCTTAGGGCTATTGCCCTTGTCCGATTGGGCAGAAATTCGAGGCAATGCCTAGACAACCAAGTGGCCGGGAACTTGTTTTAAACACATTGCCGTCCTATTGATTCTTCTATCGAAATTGCTTGTCGAGCTTGGTTTGCGCCCTTGGCGTCCCAGCTGATCTTTCCTTTCAAAATCGATTTCTGCGCCGTCTGGCAGCCGCCGGAGGGTGATTGTCATGCCGGTTGAGGGGGATCGTCATGAACGCAGGCAATTCTTTGATCGACGCAAGCCTCCACCAAACACCCATCGTCGCTGCCCGATATGCCTTCGGTCTTTGACCGCGGATGTCAGCGGCGCCATTCAGGCTGGGTTTTCCAGCCATTGAGGAGAATTTTATGAGCAAGACCAATGCAGAAGCACTGTTGCGCAAAATGCAGCGCCAGGTCGCCAATACCAGTGGCGGTGGCCACCTCGGCGGCACCAACTTCGGTCAGGGCAATGACGCCAAGACCTCGTCCGGAAGCGGTAATCGACCGGCAGGCAAGGGCAGGCCGCCAAGTGGCGGCAAACGCTGACGACAGCGCCGTGCGTCTTTTAAGCCGCGCAAAGGACGCTGTAGCATTTTGAAGGGCTGCATCGCGATCGAAGACAACCCCGCCATAATGGCGGGGTTTTGTTTGATGCGCCTCTGAAGGCCTACGGCGGATTGGATCTTCTCGGCTCTTCTCAGCGATCCAGGAAATGATCGAAGTAGACCTGGGGGATGGGGTAGGCGTAGACGCCCCTGTCGACGAAACTGTACCTATAGAGGCAACTTCTGAGAGCCGCGTTGTAATAGAGGCTGTGCGGGTCCGTTGAGCCGCGTCGCCATGAGCCAGCCTCCGGCACGCACCGTTGAAGCACTTTATCGTATCGAGCCAGGAGCGCCGGGTCGGTATCGACCCGAATGCCGCTGTAGGACTGATAGTTTGAAGGAGATTCTGCGGCCGATATACAGCCCAGGCTAAGTGCAAGACCAACGACTGCCATCAATCTCATTGGATTTATTCCCCCTGATCGATTATCGAAGTATCGAGCAGAACGTTATTAGTTCCAGTGCCTGCGGGCAAGGCCCGCTTGTTGCGGCATCTACATCGGCGGCGTGATCTTCCGGATGGCCGACCGTGAGAAATGAGCGAGATCATCTCGCGAAGCGCACCGGCGGCTTGAGAGCTGCCGCCACGGATGGCGGCAGCAATTTTGTACCGATCAATCCAAGAGATCGGCGGGAACCTTGCCGCCATTTTCCGAAAGCCGCTTCATCAGCGCCTTGTGCAGCCACACATTCATTTTTGCGGAATCGTTGGCGTCGCCGGTATAGCCGAGTTCAGCGGCAAGTTCCTTGCGCTCGGTTAGGCTTGCATCCATCCCAACGGCTTTCATCAAGTCCACGATCGAGTGGCGCCAATCGAGTTTCTGGCCGCTCTTCTTCACAGCCGCGTCAAGGATCGGGACGATATCGACTGTGGCGGTGGCCGGCTTGCTCTGCGGGGCAGGGGCAGCAGGCGTTGGACTGGGCGCCGCCGACGGTGAGGCAGGCGCTTGCGCCGGCTCCATCTTCGGCGCGCCGGCAGCAACGGGTTCGGCTGCTTTCGCCTCTCCGAAGATTGCATGTTTGATTTTGTCGAAAATGCCCATTCTAAACCTCCAGTTCCATCAGATGAGAACATGCTGAAACATGGACTTCCCGCCTGATATATCTAGGCGGGAAGGGAGTTATTTTTAACACGTTCAATCCTTGGTAGAAAAGCCAATGCCGCGTGTGATCGATCTCGAGGAAGAGCTCCGATCGGATTATTCGCCGCCTCCCGCTGAACATGCAAAACCCGCCGAGCCAGCGGCTCGGCGGGTCTTTTCAAAGGATGCTTCGATCTAAAGCATGCAAAAGTGAGCAGCGGTTTGCGACAACATGCGTAAAAACAAGGGCCTAAAGCGCGGGGAGAGAAACCGAAAGATCGTGACCCGCTTTAGTGCAGGATCTGGCTGAGGAACAGCTTGGTGCGTTCGTGCTGCGGATTGTCGAAGAACTCGGCCGGTGAATTCTGCTCGACGATCTGGCCCTGGTCCATGAAGATGACGCGGTTGGCGACCTGGCGGGCAAAGCCCATTTCATGCGTGACGCAGAGCATGGTCATGCCTTCCTCGGCAAGACCCACCATGGTGTCGAGCACTTCCTTGATCATTTCGGGATCGAGCGCCGAGGTCGGCTCGTCGAACAGCATGATCTTCGGGTTCATACACAGCGACCGGGCGATCGCCACGCGCTGCTGCTGGCCGCCGGAGAGCTGGCCCGGATATTTGTTGGCCTGCTCCGGAATCTTGACCCGCTTGAGGAAGTGCATGGCCACTTCTTCGGCTTGCTTCTTCGGCATCTTGCGGACCCAGATCGGCGCCAGCGTGCAGTTTTCGAGGATCGTCAGGTGCGGGAAGAGGTTGAAGTGCTGGAACACCATGCCGACTTCGCGCCGCACTTCGTCGATCTTCTTCAGGTCGTTGGTGAGCTCGGTGCCATCGACGATGATTTTGCCCTTCTGATGCTCTTCCAGGCGATTGATGCAGCGGATCATCGTCGACTTGCCCGAGCCCGACGGACCGGCGATGACGATACGCTCGCCACGCATGACCTTCAGGTTGATGTCGCGCAGCACGTGGAAATCGCCGTACCATTTGTTCATGTTGACGATCTCGACCGCCACTTCCGTCGCGGAAACGGTGAGCTTTTTCGCTGGAGCTTCAGCCATGACTATTTTCCCTCATTTTTATCGTTTTAGCGTTCTTATCGTTTGTGGCCGGTATCGAGATGGCGTTCCATGAAACCTGAATAGCGCGACATGCCGAAGCAGAACAGCCAGAAGATGAAGCCCGCGAAGATCAGACCCGTGATCGGCGTGACAGCGCTTGCCCAGTTGGCATCTGAGAAGTTCAGCTTGACGATGCCAAGCAGATCGAACATGCCGATAATGGTGACCAGCGACGTGTCCTTGAACGTTCCGATGAAGGTGTTCACGATGCTCGGGATCACCAGCTTGATGGCCTGCGGCATGATGATCAGCCGGGTCTTCTGCCAATAGCCGAGGCCAAGTGAATCGGCGCCTTCGAACTGTCCCTTCGGGATCGCCTGAAGGCCGCCGCGGATCACTTCCGCCATATAGGCCGACGTGAAAATCGACACACCGATCAGCGCCCGAAGCAGTTTGTCCACGTTCCAGCCTGTGGGAAGGAAGAGCGGCAGCATGACACTTGCCATGAACAGAACGGTGATCAGCGGAACGCCTCGAATGACCTCGATGAAGGTAACGCAAAGCATCCGGATGACGGGCATCTTCGAGCGGCGTCCCAGCGCGAGCAGAATGCCGCAGGGTAAAGAGACGGCAATACCGACAAAGGATAGAACGAGCGTCACCATCAACCCGCCCCAGAGCGGAGTATCCACCACTTCGAGGCCGAAGCCGCCGTGAAGAAGCCAGAAGGCGAGGACCGGCAGGACGGCGAACAGAAGAATGGCGTTCATGCCCTTGCGCGGCGCCGACGGGATCAACATCGGGACCAGCAGCAGAATGAACAGGATCCCGACGATCGCCGGCCTCCAACGCTCACCGAGCGGATAGCGGCCGAAAATAAACTGATCGTACTTGGCGCTGATGAAGGCCCAGCATGCACCGCTCCAGCCGTCAGGCTGGATGCCGCCCTGGATCGTCGTCGCGCAGAATGTGCGGTCCGGGCCTGACCATACGGCCTGGATGAACAGCCAATTGACGAGATGCGGCACGGCCCATGCGATGAGCGCAAGAGCCAGGATCGTCAGGATCACGTCCTTCGGAGTTGCCAGGAGATTGCGGCGTATCCAGGCGACGGCCCCGGTCTCGCCGGGGGGCGGCGGTTCGGCGGCAAGGATGGACGTTCTGACAAAGGGTTTATCGGCGACCGACATCTTATCTCTCCACCAGTGCCATCTTGGCATTGAACCAATTCATGAACAGCGACGTGAGAATGCTCAAGCTGAGATAGACGATACCCCAGATGCAGACGATCTCGATCGCTTGACCGCTCTGATTGAGGATCGTGCCGCCGACGGCAACGAGATCCGAGAAACCGATCGCGATGGCGAGTGAGGAGTTCTTGGTCAGGTTCAGGTACTGGCTCGTCAGCGGCGGGATGATGATACGCAGCGCCTGCGGCACCACGACAAGTCTCGTCACGCTCGATGGATGCAGTCCCAGCGCGCCGGCTGCTTCGGATTGTCCCTTTGCAACGCCGCGAATGCCGCCGCGAACGATCTCGGCGATGAACGAGGCGGTATAGAAGGACAGAGCGAGAAACAGCGACATGAATTCGGGGCCGACGACGGAGCCGCCCGTGAGGTTGAATTTTCCGGCAATCGGAACGTCGAAGGTGAGCGGAAAGCCGGAGACAACGAAGACCAGCAATGGCATGCCGACGATCAGCGCGATCGACGTCCATACGGTGTGGAACGGCTGGCCGGTTGCGGCTTGGCGCTTGTGGGCCCAGCGCACGATGATGATGGTGGCGACAATCGCAATCAGCAGGGCGATGCCGACCGCTATCATGCCTGTCTCGAAGATCGGCTTCGGGAAGGCTAGTCCTCTGTTGTTGAGGAACATGTTGAACGGCAGACCCACCGACTCGCGCGGCTGCGGCAAGACGGAGAGAACGCCGAGATACCAGAAAAAGATGACGAGCAGCGGCGGAATGTTGCGGAAAACCTCGACATAGACCGTGCAGAGCTTGGCAACCAACCAATTGCGCGACAGCCGGCCGATCCCGATCAGGAAACCGATGATGGTCGCCGTGAATATCCCGGTCACCGCCACCAGCAAGGTATTCAGAATGCCGACGAGAAGTGCGCGCGCATAAGTCGAGTCACTCGAAAAGCTGATCAGCGACTGGCCGATTTCGAAACCGGCGCGACCGCGAAGAAAGCCGAAACCCGATGCCGTATTGCTGCGGGCAAGGTTCACGGCCGTGTTGTGGGCCACCCACCACACAAAGCCCACGAGAACAACAATTGTTAGAACCTGGTAAAATATGCTCCGGTATTTCGGGTCGTACATTGCCGACCGGAAACTCCAGCCGGTGCCATGCAAAGGTGTCGAATCCACAGCCTCATGCGTCATGCCGCGCCAATCCCCTTGTGCCCGTTTTCGGGCTTTCTTTTTAGCTTTTTGGAAGCGGGAAGGCGGCTTGGCCGCCTTCCCGGTATTTCATGCCAGGGCTCGATTAACGAACCGGCGGTGCGTACTGGATGCCGCCCTTGTTCCACAGGGCATTCAAGCCCCGTGCGATCTTGAGGGGGCTACCCTCACCGATGTTGCGTTCGAAGATTTCGCCATAATTGCCGACGCCCTTGATGACATTGGCGGCCCAATCATTGGTCAGGCCGAGGTCGGTGCCGATCTTGGTATCGGCCTCGCTGCCGAGGAAGCGCTTGATATCCGGGTTCGGCGAGTTCTTCATCTCGTCGACATTTGCCTGGGTAATGCCGAACTCTTCGGCATTGATCAGCGCATAAGCCGTCCAGGAAACGATGTCGAACCACTGGTCGTCACCCTGACGGACGGCCGGGCCAAGCGGCTCCTTGGAGATGATCTCAGGAAGGATGACGTGTTCGTCGGGATTCTTCAGCGTCAGACGCAACGAATAGAGACCGGATTGGTCGGTCGTGTAAACGTCGCAACGACCGGCGTCATAGGCGGCGTTGACCTCAGGAAGATTTTCGAAGACGACCGGATTGTACTGCAGATTGTTCGTCTTGAAGTAATCGGCGAGGTTCAGTTCGGTAGTCGTGCCTGACTGTACGCACACTGCGGCGCCGGAGAGTTCGAGAGCCGACTTCACGTTCAGACCCTTGCGCACCATGAAGCCCTGGCCGTCGTAATAGGTGACAGGACGGAAGTTGAAGCCGAGTGCGGTGTCGCGATTGATCGTCCAGGTCGTATTGCGCGAGAGAACGTCGATTTCGCCGGACTGCAGAGCGGTGAAGCGTTCCTTCGCATTTGTCGGCGTGTATTTGACCTTGGTGGGGTCGCCGAACACGGCCGAAGCGACGGCCTTGCAGAAGTCGACGTCGAAGCCGGCCCAATTGCCGGAAGCGTCAGGTGCGGCAAAGCCGGTAAGGCCGGTATTGACGCCGCACTGAACGAAACCCTTTGCCTTGACGTCTGAGAGAGTGGTGGCGGAGGCGGCCGAGGCGCCAGCTGCCAAAACTGCTGCGCCGATGGCGGCCGACAGGAGCTTATTTTTCATTTTCCCAACCTTTTCCGTTGTCTTATCTTTTCTTGTGGAGAGTGCGTGCGAACAATCCGTGCCGCCTCCCCATTGTCTCGACACCCTCCCGGCGCGAGTGACCCTATCACAGTCGCAAATGTCACTATGGTCAAGTGTCGCGCCCAATAATTGCCGCAAAATTCAGAATTTTGGTAGATTGCGCTGCATTCGTGGGCGGCTGGCTATGAAATAGGCGTCCGGTTGCGGAAAAATAACGCGAAAATCGAAATTTCCATCATTTCGGATCGTCGCCTGCAACCGATCTTCAAGGGGTTGACCCGAAACGGCGGGGCGTCCAAAAGTCTGGTTTCGCGACCCTTCGCCAAAGGCTATTCCCGACATGAAAGACAAAGACAGCTTGCTGCAGAATGCCGGCATCAACACCCGCCTGACCCATATCGGCAACGACCCGTTCGACTATCACGGCTTCATCAATCCGCCGGTCGTGCATGCCTCGACTGTGTTGTTTCCGAATGCACGGGCGATGGAGACGCGCACGCAGAAATACACCTACGGAACGCGCGGCACACCGACGACGGATGCGCTCTGCGAGGCGATCGACGCGCTCGAAGGCTCGGCCGGCACGATCCTCGTCCCCTCGGGCCTTGCGGCCGTCACCATTCCGTTCCTGGGTTTCGTCGCTGCCGGCGATCATGCGCTGGTGGTCGATTCGGTCTATGGTCCGACGCGCCATTTCTGCGACACGATGCTGAAGCGCCTCGGCGTCGAGGTGGAATATTACGATCCGGAGATCGGCGCCGGCATCGAGACGTTGTTCCGGTCGAACACGAAGCTCGTCCATACCGAGGCCCCCGGCTCGAATACGTTCGAAATGCAGGATATTCCGGCAATCTCGGGGGTTGCGCACCGCCATGGCGCCGTCGTCATGATGGACAATACCTGGGCAACGCCGCTCTATTTCAGGCCGCTCGATCACGGCGTCGACATCTCGATCCACGCATCGACGAAATATCCGTCCGGCCATTCCGATATTCTGCTCGGAACGGTTTCGGCCAATGCCGAGCATTGGGAGCGGCTGAAGGAGGCAAACGGTGTGCTCGGCATCTGCGGCGCACCCGATGATGCCTACCAGATCCTACGCGGATTGCGCACCATGGGCCTGCGCCTCGATCGGCATTATGAAAGCGCGCTCGATATCGCGGAATGGCTGGAGGGCAGGGAGGATGTCGCCCGCGTGCTGCATCCGGCCCTGCCGAGTTTCCCCTCCCACCATCTCTGGAAGCGCGATTTCAAAGGCGCCAGCGGCATCTTTTCCTTCGTGCTTGCCGCCGATGGTCCCGAGAAGTCCAGAGCAAAGGCGCATGCCTTCCTCGACGCGCTCAGGATTTTTGGTCTCGGTTATTCCTGGGGCGGCTATGAAAGCCTCGCCTTGCACGCCTATCTCAACGATCGCACGGTCGCCAAGGCTCCGACGGACGGTCCGGTCATCCGCCTGCAGATCGGCATCGAGGACGTGGCCGACCTCAAGGCCGATATCGAGAGGGGTTTTGCCGCCGCAAGCGCCATCTGATCGGACACGCTTTGTCGTCGCTGGCAGCGGCTCACGGCAGATCTGCAGCCCGATAGCCGTAGATCCAGTCGAGATCTGCCGCCAGGCTTAGCGGCGGCTTGAGGCCGAGCACGAGATCGCGGCCGATCCGGATCGGCCCTTTCGCATGATAGGCAAACCGGTTGAAGGCGCCGCGCTGGCGAAGCTTCGCGATGCGCGGCGCGCGATGTCGTTCGAAGAGCGCCAGTGCTTCCGCCACGGGACGGTTCGAAAGAAATGCGGCCAGTTCATAGCCGTCTTCGATCGCCATCGCCGCTCCCTGGGCGGCAAACGGCATCATCGCATGTGCGGCGTCGCCGATCAGAACCGTCTTTCGGCCGTCCTGCCATGCGCCTGATGTGGTTTCGAACAGTGGCCAGAACGTCAGCTTCCTATTTCGGCTGAGTAGCGAGACGATCGAGGCGTTCCAGCCGGAAAGGCGCGCCCGCAGCTGCACCCGCTGCTCGGCCGTCGGCTCGCTTTGCCAGGCCTGCGGCGCGATATTGCCGGCGGTGATCGCCACCATGTTGAAGCTGCCGGTCTCCCTGAGCGGATAGCAGACGAGATGTGCCGAGCCGCCGAGAAAAGCCGAAACGCTTGCCCGGTCGAGGAAACCAGGCGCCTCATTTTCGGGAATGGTAAAGCGGTAGGCGATATTGCCGGAAAAGCGCGGCGAGGGGCTGCCCGGAACGAATTGCCGAAGCTTCGACCAGACGCCGTCGGCGCCGATGATGACATCGGCCGCCCGCTCGAAAGGCGGTAGGCTCGAGTCCATCCGCACGCCGAGGTGAAGCCGGCAGAGCGGATCGGCCGTAACCGCATCCAGAAGGGCTTTTTGCAATGTGGTGCGGTGCAGGACGCCATAGGGAGCGCCCCAGCGTTCCCGCGCGAATTTGCCGGCCGGCACCGTCGCGAGCTGGCGAAGCGAACTGCCTGATATCAGCCGGATCGCGTCCGGCTCGAGCCAGACCTTTGACAGTCCCTCAAGGATACCGAATTCGGCAAGGATGCGGGAGGCGTTCGGCGAAACCTGCAATCCGGCGCCAATGTCGGTGAGTTCGCCCGCCTGCTCGAAGATCTCCGAACTGATATCCCGGCGCGAAAGCGCAAGGGCAGCGGTCAGCCCTGATATGCCGGCGCCGATGATGGCGGCATGTTCGATCGGCATTGTCCGTCCGATCCGGATCTGGACTGACTACGCCGCCTTCACGTGGAAAACGCAACCGGCCGGATTGGTCTGGCTGGGCTTGAGCGCGGAATTGAAACGATAGAGCGTCGAGCAGTAGGAACAGACCTTCTCGTTGTCGTCGCCCATGTCGATGAAGATATGCGGATGATCGAAGGGAGCCGAAGCGCCGGTGCACATGAATTCCTTGACGCCAACTTCGATAACGCTGTGACCGCCGTCGTTCTGGAAGTGGGGAATGTTGTGGCCGGCCATGTCGCTCTCCGAATGCTTTGAAATGTGCGCGAACCTTATAAGCCTTCGCCGCAAATGTGTAGAGCCAAACCGCCGCGCCAGGCACAGTTTTTAGCCACAGTTTTTGGCTTCACGATGAAAGGCCGCTCGACTATGGTCGCGCCAAAAGGAAGGCTCGATGAATCTGAATACACCCGCATTTTCAAGCTTCACCCATGATGGATTGCAGCTCGCCTTCTTCGATGAGGGCGATCCGGCCGGTGTGCCCGTGTTGTTGATCCACGGCTTTGCCTCGACCGCAAACGTCAATTGGGTGCATCCGGGCTGGCTGAAGACGCTGGGCGATGCCGGCTACCGGGTGATCGCCATGGACAATCGCGGCCACGGCACAAGCGACAAGCCGCACGATGCCGAAGCCTATCGTCCATGGATCATGGCCGGCGATGCGGTCGCGCTGCTCGACCATCTTGGCATCCCCAAAGCCAATGTCATGGGCTATTCGATGGGCGCGCGTATTTCCGTCTTTGCCGCACTTGCCAATCCCCATCGGGTTCGCTCGTTGGTTCTCGGCGGCCTCGGCATCGGCATGACCGATGGCGTCGGCGATTGGGACCCGATCGCCGATGCGCTGCTGGCGCCCTCGCTCGACGCGGTGACGCATGCCCGCGGCCGCATGTTCCGCGCTTTCGCCGAGCAGACGAAGAGTGACCGCGTCGCCCTTGCCGACTGCATCCGCGGCTCGCGCGATCTCGTTGCCCGCTCCGATATGGCCAAGCTCGACGTGCCGACGCTGATCGGCGTCGGCACCAAGGATGATATTGCCGGCTCGCCGCAGGAATTGGCGGCGCTGATGCAAAATGCCGAGGCGCTGGATATTCCGGGCCGCGATCATATGCTCGCCGTCGGCGACAGGGTTTTCAAGCAGGCGGTGCTGGCCTTCTATGCAAGGGTCGCCCATCGCTGACAACATCGTGATGCCGAAAAACCATGCTAAAAAACAATGGCGACGGCACCCATTTATGTTATTGGCGTTTTCCTTTATATATTGGCATTCCGAAAACGGCATTCCTTCCGGCAACGAGGAGAGCGGCGATGGTCGCAAAGACTGACATCCGTGCTTTTGAGACAGGCCATCCGCTGAAGGTGATGGACCCCATCTGGGACAGCCTGCGCGAGGAAGCCCGGCTCGCCGCCGAACGGGATCCGGTTCTCGCCGCCTTCCTCTATTCTACGGTGATCAACTACCATTCGCTCGAGGAATGCGTCATCCACCGCATCTGCGAACGTCTCGATCATCCCGACATGCAGGCGAACCTCCTGCGCCAGACCTTCGAGGAAATGCTTCTCGACTGGCCTGACTGGAGTTCCATCCTGCGCGTCGATATCCAGGCGATCTATGACCGCGATCCCGCATGCCTGCGCTTCATGGAGGCGGTGCTTTATTTCAAGGGCTTCCATGCGCTGCAGACACACCGTCTCGCCCATTGGCTGCTGAACCGCGGCCGGCGTGATTTCGCCCTCTATCTGCAGAGCCGCTCTTCCAGCGTCTTCCAGACCGACATCAATCCGGCCGCCCGGATCGGCAAGGGCATCTTCCTCGATCACGCCACCGGCCTCGTCGTCGGCGAGACGGCTGTCATCGGCGACAACGTCTCGATCCTGCACGGCGTCACACTCGGCGGCACCGGCAAGGAGGGCGCCGACCGTCATCCGAAGATCGGCTCCGGCGTCATGATCGGCGCCGGCGCCAAGATCCTTGGCAATATCGAGATCGGCTACTGCTCACGTGTCGCAGCCGGCTCCGTTGTCTTGAAGGCGGTGCCTCCCAAGAAAACGGTGGCGGGCGTTCCGGCTAAGGTCGTCGGCGAGGCCGGTTGTTCCGAGCCGTCGCGCAACATGGATCAGGTGATCGGCGCCGATATCTGAGCGCCCGTTGGAACCAGGGATAGGAGAAATCGGCGGGATCCGAGCGAGGAGGGCCATGAGCAGACGGCAACCTTGCCTTTACACCGCTGCATTTCCTGTGCAAGAAGCGGCCAATCAAGACCGCTTACGGAGATGACAGAGTGAAGCCAGAAGAAATCAAGAAGCTCGACGCCTATTTCAAGCGCATGTTCAATCCGCAGATGATCGTCAAGGCGCGTCCGCGCAAGGATGATTCTGCGGAAGTCTATCTCGGCGAAGAATTTCTGGGCGTCGTCTATATCGATGACGAGGACGGTGACCGCTCCTACAACTTTTCGATGGCGATCCTCGACGTCGATCTCTGATCGCGTTCGACCAATTTAGCTGAGCCGGGCGGCACGATCCGCCCGGTTTTTTTGTCTTTTGTGCTCACGAGTAAAATTTTTTTTAAAGCTTATAGTTGCAGCATCGGCCTATATATTAGCGAAATCCGTTAAAGACGTACGTGCCCCGGGACATCGGCTTTGTTTTATTATTGTCATGCAACCCAAAGAGGTGTTGCATCGCACAAGACTACTTGACTATTTGTGCATTGCAGCTACCCTGCGGCCATCAACAGCCCAACGGAGGATGGCTCATGTTCAACTTTGACGATGCTAACAAGAAGAGCAAGGAAGCCGTCGACACGGCCCTGAAAACCTATTCCGACACGACCAAAGGCTTTCAGGCGATCGCCGCCGAAGCCACTGAATATTCGAAGAAATCCTTCCAGGACGCAGTGACGCATTTCGAAACGCTGGCCGGCGTCAAGAGCTTCGAGGCGGCCTTCGAGTTGCAGACGAGCTACGTCAAGGCGTATTTCGAAGGCTTTGTCTCCGAGACGACGAAGCTCAGTGAGATGTATGCCGATCTCGCCAAATCAGCCTACAAGCCCTATGAAGCACCGATCGCCGCTGCCGTCGTCAAGAGCGCCAAGTCGGCGCCGTCGGCGGCGACGCCTGCTGCTGCATGAACTGATTTTGACGCGCAACCTGCGCTACATATTGAAAAATGAGGACCGGCTACGCATCTGTAGCCGGTCTTTTTGTTTCCACTTTCGCTGCAGCGCCCGCATGGGATCGACCGGGGACTTTTTTAGTCTTTCCCGTGCATGCGGCCATTTCTTGATTGCAGTGTCTGACAGGGGGCTTAAAATCAGCCTATTATGAACTAAGTTAGTGTTTCAGATATTCGGTGGGAAAAGCACCCTCCCATGCTCCGCCGGATTGCTTGAGGAATGAATGACAATGATCGCAAAGCCGATCCGGATGCAGAACGACAGCGAAAGGAACGGGGACAACGCAAATCGAACCTCGGTCATCACGCGCACCAAGCCGAAGACCAAGAAGCCCAATCTTTATCGTGTGCTGCTTTTGAATGACGACTACACTCCCATGGAATTCGTCATCCATATTCTGGAGCGTTTTTTTCAGAAGGATCGTGAAAGTGCCACCCGCATCATGCTCCATGTCCATAACCACGGCGTCGGCGAATGCGGAATATTCACATACGAGGTAGCGGAAACGAAGGTCAGCCAGGTGATGGACTTCGCCCGGCAGCACCAGCATCCGCTGCAATGCGTCATGGAAAAGAAGTGAGGATCTGAACGTGCCAACATTTTCGCCTAGTTTAGAGAAGGCGCTCCATCAGGCACTGACCTTTGCCAACGAGCGGCACCACGAATATGCGACGCTCGAGCATTTGCTGCTTGCCCTGATCGACGATGCCGATGCGGCCGCGGTCATGGGTGCCTGCAATGTCGATCTCGACGCGCTGCGCAAGACGCTCGTCGAATATGTCGATAACGAACTTTCCAACCTGATCACCGGTTATGACGAGGATTCGAAGCCGACCTCCGGCTTCCAGCGCGTCATCCAGCGGGCGGTCATCCACGTGCAGTCGTCCGGCCGCGAAGAGGTGACCGGCGCCAACGTGCTCGTCGCGATTTTCGCCGAGCGCGAAAGCCATGCCGCCTATTTCCTGCAGGAGCAGGAGATGACCCGCTACGATGCGGTTAACTACATCTCCCACGGCATCGGCAAGCGCCCCGGCATTTCGGAAGCGCGCCCCCCGCGCGGCGCCGAAGACGAAGCCGAAAGCAGCAAGCCGACGGCGCGCGGCAGCGAGGAAGAGGGCGGCCCCAAGAAGCAGCAGGACGCGCTCAAGGCCTACTGCGTCAATCTCAACGAGAAGGCCAAGGGCGGCAAGATCGATCCGCTGATCGGCCGTCACGCTGAGGTGAGCCGCACGATCCAGATCCTGTGCCGCCGTTCGAAGAACAATCCGCTCTACGTCGGTGATCCCGGCGTCGGCAAGACGGCGATCGCCGAAGGCCTTGCCAAGCGCATCGTCGAAGGCAAGGTACCGGAAGCGCTCGCCGATGCGACGATCTTCTCGCTCGACATGGGCACGCTCTTGGCCGGCACGCGCTACCGCGGCGATTTCGAGGAGCGCCTGAAGCAGGTCGTCAAGGAACTGGAAGAATATCCGGGCGCCGTGCTCTTCATCGACGAGATCCACACGGTGATCGGCGCCGGCGCCACCTCGGGCGGCGCGATGGATGCATCGAACCTCCTGAAGCCGGCCCTGTCATCGGGCGCGATTCGCTGCATCGGTTCGACAACGTACAAGGAATATCGCCAGTTCTTCGAGAAGGACAGGGCGCTGGTCCGTCGTTTCCAGAAGATCGACGTCAGCGAGCCGTCGATCGATGATGCGATCGAGATCATGAAGGGCCTGAAGCCCTATTTCGAAGAGTATCACCACCTGCGTTATTCGAACGACGCCATCAAGTCGGCCGTCGAATTGTCGGCCCGCTACATCTCCGACCGCAAGCTGCCCGACAAGGCGATCGACGTGATCGACGAAACCGGTGCGGCCCAGATGCTGCTGCCGCCGTCGAAGCGCCGCAAGCTGATCACCGAAAAGGAGATCGAGGCGACGGTCGCCACGATGGCGCGCATTCCGCCGAAGACCGTCTCCAAGGACGATGAAGCCGTGCTCGCCAATCTCGAGCAGGAACTGCGTTCGGTGGTCTACGGCCAGGATATCGCGATCGAAGCTCTTTCGACCTCGATCAAGCTGGCGCGTGCCGGTCTTCGCGAGCCGAACAAACCGATCGGCGCCTATGTCTTCTCCGGTCCGACCGGCGTCGGCAAGACCGAGGTGGCAAAACAGCTGGCATCGTCGCTCGGCGTCGAACTCCTGCGCTTCGACATGTCGGAATATATGGAGCGGCACACGGTTTCGCGTCTGCTCGGTGCACCTCCCGGCTATGTCGGCTTCGACCAGGGCGGCCTCCTCACAGATGGCGTCGACCAGCACCCGCATTGCGTGGTCCTGCTCGACGAAATCGAGAAGGCGCATCCCGACATCTACAATATCCTGCTGCAGGTCATGGACCACGGCACGCTGACCGACCATAACGGCAAGAAGATCGATTTCCGCAACGTCATCCTGATCATGACGACCAATGCGGGCGCATCCGAAATGGCCAAGGCGGCGATCGGCTTCGGCTCGTCCAAGCGCACCGGCGAGGACGAGGAGGCGCTGACCCGTCTCTTCACGCCGGAATTCCGCAACCGTCTCGACGCGATCATTCCCTTTGCGGCGTTGCCAACGGCGGTCATCCACAAGGTCGTGCAGAAGTTCATCATGCAGCTGGAGGCCCAGCTTTCCGAAAGGAACGTCACCTTCGACCTGCACGAGGATGCGATCGCCTGGCTGGCGGAAAAGGGTTACGACGAGAAGATGGGCGCCCGCCCGCTTGCGCGCGTCATCCAGGATACGATCAAGAAGCCGCTCGCCAACGAAATCCTTTTCGGCAAGCTGAAGAAGGGCGGCGTCGTCAATGTCACCGTCGGCCCCAAGGAAGACGGCAAGCCCGGCATCGTGCTCGAAGCCATTTCGGAAACGGCGCCGATCAAGCCGAAGCCCGAAGCCGAGGTCGCCCACCCCGAAGTCGACGGCGAGGATGACGGTGAGCTGAAGACGAAGGCGGCCCGCAAGGCGCGCGCCAAGACAGCCCCGCGGGCCGAGCCTGAGGTTCGCGACGCTCCGAAGAAGGGAAGCGCGGTTCCGAAGGTTCCACGCAAGAAGTAAGATAGTGTCACCGAATTGGAAAAAGGCCGCGTCACCGCGGCCTTTTTTGGTTGTGGAATAAATAAACCTCCACCTTCGGTGGAGGACTGGAAGTGTTCTACATCATAGTTGAGAGACCTCCGAGCTTGGACCGTTAGATTGGCCGAGACATAGAACGGAGGTTTTATGGACGAACGATCGCAATCACACGCGACGTGGGACTGCAAATATCATGTGGTCTTCGCGAGTAAGTACCGAACGAAACGGCTCTACGGGGACGTACGGCGTGAATTGGGGGATCTTTTGCATACTCTTGCTCGACAAAAGGGGTGCGAAATCACGGAAGGGCACTTGATGCCCGACCATGTGCACATGCTGATATCGATCCCACCAAAATACTCAGTTTCTCACATTGTTGGGGTTGCCAACAAGTATGCCCGCAAACGACGCTACAAGGGTTATCACTTTTGGGCGCGTGGGTACTTCGTGTCTACGGCTGGCTATGATGAGCAGGTCGTCAGACGTTATATCCGTAATCAGGAAAAGGTCGACAAAGCTTCCGACTTTGCCGACCTCTTTAATGCCAGCTACTAACATATAGCAAAACCGCTTCTAGCGGTTCAAGCGCAGCGTTTCAAACCTCCACCTTTGGTGGAGGTCATGACTTTCGGCTCGTTCCATCGCTTTGGCTGATATCGACCTTACGCCAGCGCTGCCCTGATCTTTTCGGCATTGGCGGCCAGCACGGCACCGTCCTCCATCTTGCCGGAATGCGGCTTGAGGGCGGTGCCCTCAAGCCGCGGGATGACGTGGAAATGCAGATGGAACACCGTTTGCCCGGCGGCCGGTTCGTTGAACTGGGCGACGAAAACGCCGTCGGCGTCGAAAACATCCTTGACCGCATTGGCGACCTTCTGGACGACCGTAATCGCACGGGTGAGGGTGGCGGGATCGGCATCGAAGATATTGCGCGACGCCGCCTTCGGAACGACGAGCACGTGGCCCGGCGCCTGCGGCATCACATCCATGATCGCGACGGTATGCTCGTCTTCATAAACCCGGTGCGAAGGGATTTCGCCGCGCAGGATCTTGGCGAAGATGTTGCTGTCGTCATAGGCGGCTGGGCTGGTCATCACGAAAATCTCCTCGTTTCCAGATTATTCGGGTAGCGCGACCGTTGCGGCGGCGTCAATCCTCCTGCTGACGCTCGCCCTTGCGGAACGGACTGTGCTCGCTCAGCAGCTCGCTCATCTGTTCGACGTCGGTGCGCTCGCGGGCGAGATAGTCGCCGATCGCCCGGCGAAGGCCGGCATGGGCGACATAATGGGCGGAATGCGTTGTCACCGGCAGGTAACCGCGGGCGAGCTTGTGTTCGCCCTGCGCGCCGGCCTCGACCCGTTTCAACCCTTTCGAAAGGGCGAAGTCGATCGCCTGGTGATAGCAGACCTCGAAATGCAGGAAGGGGTGATCCTCGACGCAGCCCCAGTGACGGCCGTAGAGCGTATCGCCGCCGATGAAGTTGATCGCGCCGGCGACATAGCGCCCGTCGCGCTTGGCCATGACGAGCAGGACGTCGTCGGCCATGCGTTCGCCGATCAGCGAATAGAACTTACGGGTGAGGTAGGGCCGACCCCACTTGCGCCCGCCGGTATCCATGTAGAACTTGAAGAATTGATCCCAGATGCGTTCTGTCAGGTCGCTGCCGGTCAGCCAGTCGATGCTGATACCGTTTTCGAGTGCGGCGCGACGCTCCTTGCGCAACGCCTTGCGTTTGCGCGAGGCAAGCGTTTCGAGGAATTCCTCGTGATTGGCATAGCCGTCATTGATGAAATGGAACTGCTGGTCGGTGCGGTGCAGATAGCCGTCCATCTCGAAGACGCCGATCTCATCATCTGGCACGAAGGTGATATGGGCCGAGGAGATGCCGAGCCGGCGCACGACCTCCTTCAGGCTTTCGGCGATAGCGCTCTGGATCGGAAGCCGCTGCAGCCCCTCGGCGACAAGAAGACGCGGGCCTGTCGCCGGGGTGAACGGGATCGAGCACTGAAGTTTGGGATAATAACGCCCGCCGGCCCGCTCGAAGGCGTCGGCCCAGCCATGGTCGAAGACATATTCGCCCTGGCTGTGGTTCTTGAGATAGCCGGGCAGGGCGCCGACCAGTTCGCCGCGATCGGTCTCGAGCAGCAGGTGGTGGCCGAGCCAGCCGGTCTCGGCGTCGGCCGAACCGGATTCCTCCAGCGATGATAAAAAGGCGTGCGAAACGAAGGGGTTGTAAGCAAGCGTACTGCAGGACTTCGATGCCCCGGAAAGCCTGGACCAGCTCTCCGGGGAAATCGCGGTGAAGGAGCGTTCTACGCGAATGGATAGTTCGTCAGTCATGGGGCAAATGTGAAGCCTGTGGGAGGATAGTCTCGGCTCTGCCTTACAGCGCCGCCTCTTTCAGACGCGCAAAGGACGCTGTAACACTTTGAGTTGCTGCATAATTTTATCCTCAAATCGATCCAATTTAAGGAATTATGCAGCAGTCTGCGCATGATCTTGGCCAAAAAGCGAGTGTCAAGCAGCCACACGCGGATCGAAGCCCTCGAAGGTCATCTGGTCTGCATTGGCGAATGTGCGTCGACGCGCCTCTTCGTCACGCACCGTCCAGGTGATGACGGGAATGCCTTTCTTGCGTTCGCCGGTGATGAAGGCATTCGGCAGGTCGTCATAATAATAGGAGATGAAATCGAGACCGATCGCCATCGCCTTCGCATGCGTGTTGAACGCTTCCGGCGTGTTGCCGTTGGCGGTCAGCCCGAGCGGGTAGGGCGAGCCAAGCGCCTTCAGATCGCGCAGCAGCCAGTGATCGAAGCTCATCAGCGCCACTTTGCCCTGATAGTTTTCAAGCACCTCGAGCACGTCTTCGGCGAAACCTTCGTCATCGGCCTCGCGGCCCTTGAGCTCCAGCACCAGCGGCACCTTGCCCTTGACGAGGTCGAGGAGCTGGCGCAGCGTCGGCACCTTGTCGCTGGTGCCGCCGACGGCGATCAGTCCGAGTTCCCTGGACGTGCGCTCGCGGATGTCGCCGCTGAGATTGCACAGGCGCTGCAAGTCCTCGTCGTGAAAGATGACCGGCACGCCGTCGGAGGCGTAATGCAGGTCGCATTCGATCGCAAAGCCCGCTTCGACGGCACGCGAGAATGCCGAAAGCGTATTTTCCCAGATATGGGTGTTGAGATCGTGATAGCCGCGATGGGCGACCGGCAGGTCCCTGATCCAGGCAGCATTGGTCATTCGGCGATTTCCATGATAGCGTCTATCTCGACGGCGGCGTTCAACGGCAGGGCGGCCATGCCGACAGCAGCACGCGCATGTTTGCCGGCTTCGCCGAGCACGCCGGCAATCAGGTTCGAAGCGCCATTGATAACGAGATGCTGCTCAATGAAGTCGGGCGCCGAGGCGACGAAGCCGTTCAGCTTGACGACGCGCCGGATACGGCTGAGTTCACCGCCAAGTGCCGCCTTCGCCTGGGCAAGGATGTTGATGGCGCAAAGTTCGGCGCCGCGCTGGCCCGTTGCGACGTCGACGGTCTTGCCGAGATGGCCCGATACGGCGACCTTGCCGCCTTCGAGCGGTAGCTGGCCGGAGATGTAGAGGAGATTGCCGCTGATGACATAGGGAACGTAATTTGCAGCAGGTGCTGCGGCTTCGGGCAGGGTTATCCCCATCTCAATCAGGCGCGCTGCTATTTCATCGGACATTTTCGCCTCCGCTTTTGTTGTCAATTCTTCTAAAATTATGCATCAAGACTAGAATCTTTAATATGACAGTTTCGAGCCTCGATTTGGCCGAAAGCGTTCTTATAACATCGCGAGCGAGTCCAACAGGAGTTAGTGAATGTTCCGATCGAGTCTTGTCGCTCTGCTTCTTGCCAGCGTTTCCGCCAATGCATGGGCGGCTGCGCCCGCGGTAAGCGCTGCGATCGCGACCGGCCTCGTCGCACATCGTGCGGTCTACGATCTGGAATTGAAGGACGCCTCGGACCGCTCTGGCATCGCCGCCATGTATGGTCGCATGGTCTATGAGTTCGATGGCAGCTATTGCCAGGGCTTCACCACCAATTTCCGCTTCGTGACGCAGATCGACACCGGCGACAACGTTCGCGTCAGCGACCAGCAGACGAAGACCTTCGAGAACCTGAAGGACGGCAAGTTCACCTTCGACACCAAGTCCTTCACTGACGACCAGCTCGACAAGGAGGTCAACGGTGCGGCTCAGGATCAGCCGGATGGTGTCAAGGTCGATCTGACGCAGCCGGCGAGCCGCGAGCTGCAGCTTTTAGAAAGCCGTTTTCCCACAGAACATATGCTCGACGTGATCCAGCACGCCAAGGACGGCAAGCGCTTCTTCGAGGCGCGAGTCTTCGACGGTTCGGACGACGGCGACAAGTCGCTGGTGACGACGACGATCGTCGGCAAGCAGGAGACGCCGATCGCCGAGGAAACCGATGCCGGTAACGCCGGCGCTTTCTCCAAGACGGCCTTCTGGCCGGTAACGATCGCCTATTTCAACGAGAGTGCGAAATCCGATGCTTTGCCGGTCTACCGCATGTCGTTCAAGCTTTATGAGAACGGCATCACCCGCGACCTGACGATGGACTACGGCGATTTCGTCCTGACCGGCAAGCTCGCCAAGCTGGAGCTGCTCGACCGCAAGGCCGAGGTTTGCAAATAGGCGACGAGATCTCGCCTGTCATAAAACTGTATCATAAAATTCACTATGGTTCGGCGATCAGCGATGACTGAGTCGCCGTCTGTCGTCCTGCTTTTCGGGTCGGTGCGATCCGAGCGGCCAAGCCATTGCGATGACGTCTATCTGTCAGACCGCGTAGACCATTACGCATCGCAAGCTTGAAAGCCCGAACCATGGCCGATACCGATCTCGCGACTGTTCAAAATGCTGCCCTGCCGGTTGTCGTCGGCGATCCGGCGGAAATTGCCCGCATTTCCGATAGCATCGACATCACCGACCGCGCCGGCATCTCGGTCTATGGTGACCGCGCCCAGCAGGCGGTCAGCGATTATGCCGACAGGATCCTGCGCGAAGTTCGCAACAAGGACCTCGGCGATGTCGGCCGCCTGCTGACCGACATCATCCTCAAATCGAAGAGCCTCGATCCGGCGTCATTGAAGGACAAGGGTTTCCTTAGCCGCATGTTTTTCTCAGCCAAGGCCCGACTCGAACGCTTCAAGGCGGAATTCGAGGACGTAGCCGGCCAGATCGACCGGATCGGCCTGGAGCTCGACCGTCACAAGGATACGCTGAGGCGCGACATTGCGCTGCTCGACGACCTGCATGAAGAAACCCGGCAATCGATCATGCGGCTCGAGGCCTATGTCCAGGCCGGCAAGACTTTCGCCGAGCGTTTTCGCAGCGTCGAGCTGCCGAGGCTGAAGGCGCAAGCCGAGGCGGCAGCGACAGGCCCCGGCGGCGGCATGCTGGAGGCGCAGACCTATCAGGACAGCCTGCAGGCGCTCGACCGGCTGGAAAAGCGGGTCTTCTACCTGCAGCAGGCCCGCCAGCTCGGTATCCAGCAATTACCGCAGATCCGCATCGTTCAGGCGGGCGACGAAACGCTGATCGAGAACCTGCAGGCGACTTCGGCGCTGACGGTGCCGGCCTGGAAGCAGAAGATGGTGATCCTGCTCGGCCTAACGCGGCAGAAATCGGCGCTCGACCTGCAGAAGGCGGTGACCGACGCCACCAACGACATGATCCGCCAGGCATCCGAGATGATGAAGGATCAGGCGATATCAATCGAGCAGCAGTCGCAGCGCGGCATCGTCGATATCGACACGCTTGCCAAGGCGAACAGGGATCTGATCGATACGATATCCGGCGTGCTGCAGGTTCAGGAGGAGGGTCGGCGAAAGCGGGCGCTCGCCGAGCAGCAGATGGAGCAGATGACGATCGAACTCAAGAAGGCGATGACCCAGGCGTGATCGGCAAGATGGCGATGCGAGCACTGCTTTCAGGCTTGGCACTTCTTGCAGCTCTGCCCCTTGCCGGCTGCAATCCCTTCGGCCAGGGGCCGGATTTCTCGATCGTATCGGGATCGGAGAATACCATTCTGCAGCCGATCGTTGAGGAATTCTGCAAGCAGAAGAACGCCACCTGCACCTTCAAATATGAAGGCACGCTCGATATCGGCCTGGCGTTGCAGAGCGACGAGGGCGTCGCGCAGGATGCGGTCTGGCCGGCTTCCAGCGTCTGGGTCGACATGTTCGACACCAAGCGCCGCGTCAAGAGCTTGACCTCGATCGCTCAGACGCCGGTGGTCTTGGGTGTGCGCAGATCGAAGGCGCAGCAGCTTGGCTGGATCGGCAAGGATGTCTTCATGAAAGACATTCTCGCTGCTGTCGAGAGCGGATCACTGAAGTTCCTGATGACCTCGGCGACGCAATCCAATTCGGGCGCCAGCGCCTATCTTGCCATGCTGTCGAGCGCACTCGGCAACAAACCGGTAATCGAACCCGGCGATCTCGACGACAGACACGTCCAGGAAAGCGTCCGGTCGCTGCTGTCAGGTGTCGTGCGCTCTTCCGGTTCTTCGGGCTGGCTCGCCGATCTCTATGTCGAATCCGCCGGCAAGGGCACCGTCTATGACGCGATGTGGAATTACGAAGCGGTGCTGAAGGAAACCAACGACAAGCTCGCTGCCCTGTCGCAGGAACCGCTTTACGCCATCTATCCGGCTGATGGTGTGGCCATGGCGGATTCGCCGATCGGTTTCGTCGATCATGGCCGCGGGCCAGAAGTCCAGACCTTCTTCAACGATCTGCTCGCCTATCTGAGCTCTGCCCCCGTGCAGCAGCGAATCGCCGATAGCGGCCGGCGCATTCCGCTGACCGGCGTTGCCGCAAAACCGGAGCCGAGCTGGAATTTCGATCCCGCCCGGCTGGTGACGGCGATCCGCATGCCGGAGGCGAGCGTCATCCGCCAGGCGCTCAACCTTTATCAGGCGGCGCTGCGCAAACCGTCGTTGACCGCGCTGTGCCTCGATTTTTCCGGCTCGATGCAAGGTGACGGCGAGGACCAGTTGCAGAAGGCGATGCGTTTCCTGTTGACGCCCGACGAAGCGAGCAAGGTGCTGGTGCAATGGTCGCCCGCCGATCAGATTATCGTCATTCCCTTCGACGGCAACGTGCGCAGCACGTTCGTGGCGAGTGGAAACCCGCTGGAGCAGGAAGGGCTGCTGAACGAGATTTCCCGCCAGAAGGCCGATGGCGGCACGAACATGTATGCCTGCGCCGAACGAGCTCTGCAGCAGATTGCCCGAACCGACAGGCTCTCGACTTATCTGCCTGCCATCGTCATCATGACCGACGGCAAGTCCGATGATCAAAGCCAAGCTTTCATGCGTTCATGGAACGCGATGGAGCCACATGTGCCGATCTTCGGCATCACATTCGGCGATGCCGACAAGACGCAGCTCGACAGCCTCGCCAAGCTGAGCTCAGCGCGCGTGTTCGACGGCGGCTCGGATCTCGCCACCGCCTTTCGTACGGCGCGGGGCTATAATTAGGACAGGCATGCGCAACTGGCTCGGCAATGACGGCAACTGGATCGTAGCGGGACTGGCGGCGGCAATCACCGTGCCGTTCTTGAGCTTTGCCGCCGGCATGCCCTTCTGGATCGCCGCCATCATCGCCCTCCTGGTCTTTGCCGGCCTCGTCATTCTGCTTGCACCGCGCCGGCTGTTCGAAGGCCTCGATATCAAGCGCATCGGCAGCGGACGCATCGCCTTTGCCCGTGACCTGCTGGAGGCCACCGTTCCCTTTGCCGAACGCCTGGAGACTGCCGCGGATGTGATCGGCGACAAACAGATGGCGGCCGCAGTCCGGCATCTCGCTGAAATCGCCGCCGATGTCTTTCGCAAGGTCGAAGCCAAGCCCGAAAGTGCCAATGCCGTGCGGCGGTTCCTCTCCTATTATCTGCCGCGTTCTGCCGAGCTGGCGGAAGGTTTTGCCGTCATCGAGGCCAAGCGCGTTCCCGACCTCAAGCAGCTGGAGGAAGTGCGCGGCGTGCTGGTGAAGCTCGAGGAGGCCTTCGTCCATTATGCCGACAGTCTGGTTGATGAGGAACTCGGCACGCTCGACACCGATCTGCGCCTCATCCAGGCATCGCTCAAAGAGGATATCGGACGCTGATGGCCCTTTCTCGTCGCGCCTTTGGAGTGGGACTGCTCGGAGCCGGCGTCGCGGGCACCGGCGGTTATTTCGCCGTCCGGGATCGGCCGGAATTGCAGGGCCTGCTCGGCAGCCGCACGACGTTGTTCGGCTTCATCGGCGGCGAGAAGGAGGCCTTCCTGGCCGATCCTGACGTCATCAGGGCGCTCGGCGGATACGGGTTGACGGTGGACAGCCGCGTCGCGGGCTCCGTGGAGATGGTCCGCGAACAGGCGCTGCTGTCGCAGCGTCCGCAATTCCTCTGGCCGTCCTCCTCGATCATGGTCGATATCGCCAGGCAAAACGGCATCAATATCCGCGACGACCGCGTCGTGCTGAACACACCGATCGTCGTCTATTCCTGGCAGCCCGTCGTCGACGGACTGATGAAAGCGGGATTGGTGACGGTGACGAACGAAGGTCATCATCAGCTCGACCTCAAGGCGTTGCTTGATGCGATTCTTGCCGGATCCGACTGGTCGAAGCTCGGCGTCAATTCGCTCTACGGCCGCGCCCGCATCGTCTCGACCGATCCGAACCGCTCGAATTCCGGCTTCATGTTCGCCGGCCTCGCGCTCAGCCTTTTCAGCGGCAATGTCGCGACATCAGGTGACCTTGCCGCCTTTGGCGGCAAAGTGCAGGCGATCTTCCGCAATATGGGCTTCAAGTCACCATCCTCAGGCAAGCTTTTCGACCAGTATCTGGCAGGCGGCCTCGGCGGCGAGCCGATGATCGTCGGCTATGAGAACCAGCTGGTCGAATGGATCCTCGCCGATCCCGCGCGATGGGAACGCATCAAGGCGAGCGCCGGCGCAAAGCCCGTGGTGCTCTATCCGCGCCCGACCGTTTATTCGGCACATCCGCTGATCGTCGTCGACGAGAGCGCCAACCGGCTGATCGAAGCGCTGGTGAGCGCGAAGCTCCAGGAACTTGCCTGGACGAGACACGGCTTCCGTGGTCCGCTGGGAACTGCCACCGGTAATGCCGACAGCGCGATCGGCTCTCTGCTGCCGGCCGAGGTCGATGCCATCCTGCCGATGCCGGATGCGGGCGTCATGCTGTCGCTGCTGCCGACACTGCTAAGCTAAGCGGCCAGGTTTTTTCCGCATAAGCCTTGCTTTTGCGCCAAATCGAATGTATGGGCACCGGCATTCCACACGTAAGGCATGGGATCGTCCGGGAGAAATCCGGGCTGTTCCGCCCGGTGGCATTCTCGAAGAGGATGCTGTTCGCCTTGCGGAGGTTCAACCGGAAAAGGAGTAACAAGGCATGGCATTGCCTGATTTTTCTATGCGCCAGCTTCTTGAGGCAGGCGTCCACTTCGGCCACCAGACGCATCGCTGGAACCCGAAGATGAAGCCGTACATCTTCGGCGATCGCAATAACATCCACATCATCGACCTGGCTCAGACCGTTCCGATGCTGTCGCGCGCCCTTCAGGTCGTCAGCGACACCGTTGCCCGCGGCGGCCGTGTTCTCTTCGTCGGCACCAAGCGCCAGGCGTCTGAGATCATCGCCGACAGCGCCAAGCGCTCGGCCCAGTACTACGTCAACTCGCGCTGGCTCGGCGGCATGATGACGAACTGGAAGACGATCTCCAACTCGATCCAGCGCCTGCGCAAGCTCGACGAGATCCTGAACGGCGAAGCCCAGGGCTTCACAAAGAAGGAACGCCTGAACCTCGAGCGCGAGCGTGAAAAGCTCGACAAGGCTCTCGGCGGTATCCGCGATATGGGCGGCACGCCCGACCTGATGTTCATCATCGACACCAACAAGGAAAAGATCGCGATCGACGAAGCCAAGCGCCTCGGCATTCCGGTTGTCGCCATCATCGATTCGAACTGCGATCCGGACCTGATCGACTATCCGATCCCGGGTAACGACGACGCATCGCGCGCGATCGCCCTTTACTGCGAGCTGATCTCCCGCGCCGCCATCGACGGCATCGCGCGTCAGCAGGGCTCTTCCGGCCGCGATCTCGGCGCATCCTTCGAAGTTCCGGTCGAGCCGGCTCTCGAGGAATCAGCCGAAGGCTGATGAAAGCAGGCGGATCGAAAAGGTCCGCCGATGCTTGCAGAGACTGGGCTTGCAGAGACTGGGAAAGGCCGCTCGCGACTCATCGAAGTTCGGCGGCCTTGCCTGTTTCGAGGGGAGGGCATCAGGCTCTCCGCCCGATAAGTTTCGTTATGACGCGTCTTCATCACGCTGTCATACACACAGGTACATTTCGTGCCTCAATCCGGTGCCGAGCCGCGCTTTGCGGTCCACCGTATGAACCGACAAGAGGAAGCTAATGAGCGAGATTACGGCTGCAATGGTGAAGGAACTGCGCGAAAAGACCGGCGCAGGCATGATGGACTGCAAGAAGGCTCTTGCTGAAACCGGTGGCGACATGGAAGCGGCGATCGACTGGCTGCGCGCCAAGGGCATCGCCAAGGCCGACAAGAAGTCCGGCCGCACCGCTGCCGAAGGCCTCATCGGCGTTGCGAGCCAGGGCACCAAGGCCGTCGTCGTCGAAGTCAATTCCGAAACCGACTTCGTTGCCCGTAACGATGCCTTCCAGGAACTCGTCCGCGGCATCGCCAAGGTCGCTGTCTCGACCGACGGCACTGTCGAGGCTGTTGCCGCTGCGGCCTACCCGGCATCCGGCAAGTCGGTTTCCGACACGATCAAGGACGCGATCGCAACGATCGGCGAGAACATGAACCTGCGTCGTTCAACCGCTCTCTCCGTCGAGGACGGCGTCGTCGCCACCTATATCCACAATGCTGTTTCCGACGGCCTCGGCAAGCTCGGCGTTCTGGTTGCGCTGAAGTCGACCGGCGACAAGGAAGCCCTGAACGCCATCGGCCGTCAGGTCGCCATGCACATCGCCGCGACCGCGCCGCTGGCGATCCGCCCGGAAGAAGTCGATGCCGCCGTCGCCGAGCGCGAGCGCAATGTCTTCATCGAGCAGTCGCGCGCTTCCGGCAAGCCTGACAACATCATCGAAAAGATGGTCGAAGGCCGCATGCGCAAGTTCTTCGAGGAAGTCGCCCTTCTCTCGCAGGCTTTCGTTATCAATCCGGATCTGACCGTCGCCGCTGCCATCAAGGAAGCTGAAAAGGCCGTCGGCGCGCCGATCGAGGTTGCCGGCATGGCCCGTCTGCTCCTCGGCGAAGGCGTCGAGAAGGAAGAAACCGACTTCGCAGCCGAAGTCGCTGCTGCCGTCAAGGGTTGATCTTCCAGCCATAATTGGGAAAACACGAAGGGCATCGCGTGACAACGCGGTGCCCTTCGTGTATCGGGCATTCACGGCAATTTACGAGGAGCCAAGATGTCTTTAGAGCCTGTCTATAAACGTGTTCTACTCAAGGCTTCCGGCGAAGCGCTGATGGGTGGCCAGGGTTTCGGGATCGATGTGACGGTGGCGGACCGCATTGCATCCGACATCGCCGAGGCAAGGCATATGGGCGTGGAAGTCGGCGTTGTCGTCGGTGGCGGCAATATCTTCCGCGGTGTCGCGGTAGCGTCCAAGGGCGGCGACCGGGTCACCGGCGACCATATGGGCATGCTCGGCACCATCATCAACGCGCTGGCGCTGGCGACCTCGTTGCGCAAGCTGAACATCGATACGGTGGTGCTCTCGGCCATCTCCATGCCGGAGATTTGTGAAAGTTTCTCGCAGCGCGCGACCCTCTACCATCTGTCGATGGGACGCGTGGTGATCTTTGCCGGCGGCACCGGCAATCCCTTCTTCACCACCGATTCCGCTGCGGCACTGCGCGCCGCCGAAATGGGTGCGGAAGCGATCTTCAAGGGCACGCAGGTCGACGGCATCTACACCGCCGACCCCAAAAAATATCCCGATGCGACCCGCCTCGACCGGCTGACGCACCAGGAAGTGCTGGACAGAGGGCTGGCGGTGATGGACGTTGCCGCCGTGGCGCTCGCCAGAGAAAATTCCATTCCGATCATCGTCTTTTCGATCCACGAAAAAGGCGGTTTTGCTGAAATCTTGACGGGCGGTGGCCTCAAGACCATCGTCTCCGACAACTGATATAAGCTGCGCCGCGGTTTCGGCGCAGCCCTCGCTAGAACATGATGATTTTGGGCCCGATGGGCCTAAATCTGAATCATGTTCTACATTAGATAGTTAGAGCATGATGTCGCCCGAAAACCGCTGACACTTTTCGGCATCATGCTCTGGACGGGAGCATCGACATGAGTGAAGGTATAGATATCAAGGAACTGAAGCGCCGCATGGATGGCGCGATTTCCGCATTCAAGGGCGACATCGCATCGCTGCGCACCGGCCGTGCTTCGGCCAACATCCTCGACCCGGTCACGGTCGAGGCCTATGGTTCGCGCATGCCGCTGAACCAGGTCGCCAACATCACCGTGCCTGAGCCGCGCATGCTGTCGGTCTCCGTCTGGGACAAGTCGATGGTCAGCGCCGTCGAGCGCGGCATCCGCGAATCCAATCTCGGCCTCAACCCGATCATCGACGGCCAGAACCTGCGCATTCCGCTGCCGGAACTGAACGAGGAGCGCCGCAAGTCGCTCGTCAAGGTGGCGCACGACTATGCCGAAAAGAGCAAGGTGGCGATTCGCCATGTCCGCCGCGACGGCATGGACGGCCTCAAGAAGGCCGAAAAGGACGGCGTCATCGGCCAGGACGAGAGCCGGGCGCAGTCGGAACGTGTACAGAAGATGACGGACGAGACGATTTCCGAAGTCGACCGCTTGCTTGGCGAGAAGGAAAAGGAAATCATGCAGGTCTAGTGGATCTGTGCCTTTGCCTGGAAAGACCGGACGGGAAATGTCGGAATCTGTATTTGTAACTGTGCCAGAGCATGTTGCCATCATCATGGACGGCAATGGCCGTTGGGCCAAGCAGCGTGGTCTGCCGCGCACGATGGGCCATCGCAAGGGTGTGGAGGCGGTACGCGAGACAGTACGCGCCGCTGGCGCCGCCGGGATAAAATATCTGACCCTCTTTGCCTTCTCCTCGGAGAACTGGCGTCGGCCCGAAGCCGAGGTCTCCGATCTGCTCGGTCTCCTCAAGGCTTTCATCCGCCGCGACCTCGCCGAGCTCCATCGCCAGAACGTGCGGATCAAGGTGATCGGCGACCGCCACAGCCTGCGCAGCGACATTCTCGGCCTGCTGCTCGAAGCCGAGGAAACGACTAAGGACAACACGGCGCTGACGCTGGTCATAGCCTTCAATTATGGTTCTCGCGACGAGATCGCCCGCGCCGCAGTGAGCCTTGCCAGGGATGTCGAGGCTGGCCGCTTGAGGGCGCAGGACATCACCCCGGCGCTGATCAACGCCCGTCTTGATACAGCAGGTATCCCCGATCCGGATCTCATCATCCGCACCAGCGGCGAGGAGCGGCTTTCCAACTTCCTCCTCTGGCAGGCGGCCTATTCGGAATTCATCTTCCTTCCGGAATACTGGCCGGATTTCACCGCCGAGATCTTCCGTTCGGCGCTCGAGACATTCGCCTCTCGCGACCGGCGCTTCGGCGGCCTCTCGTCGCAGGCAGCCGCGGTCGGCACCTGATGCAGAGGGAATTGAAGCTCCGCATTGTTTCAGGGCTGATTCTTGCGGCCATCGTTCTCGCCGCCACCTGGTATGGCGGGCTTGCCTTCCGCATCCTGGCGGTCGTCATTGGCCTGCTGATCTACTATGAATGGTCGAAGATCACAGGTATCGCCCGCGATTGGGTTGCCAATGCCGTCGGCTGGATCGGCGAGGCGGCGATAGCCTTCCTCGTGCTTGTCGGCAATTTCGAATTCGCCGCCGGCATGCTGGCCGGCGTCACCGCCGTCGGCATCGCCCTGATCATCTTGCAGGGCACGAGCCGCTGGTTTCCGACTGGCCTGTTTTATTCCGGCGCTACCAGCCTGGCGCTTGCCGCGATCAGAAGCGATGACCGGCCCGGCCTTTACGCCATGCTCTTCGTCTTTGCCGTCGTCTGGGCAACCGATATCCTTGCCTATTTCGTCGGCAGGGCGCTCGGCGGACCGAAGCTCGCCCCTTCGATCTCGCCTGGAAAGACCTGGTCTGGCGCAATCGGCGGTGCCGCCTCGGCAGTCGCCGCCGGCGTCGTTCTCGTCCATTTTCTCCTTCCGGGCGCTGAAATCATCGCCGCCTTCGTGGCGCTCGTTCTGTCGGTTTGCAGCCAGTCCGGCGATCTTTTCGAATCGTTCATCAAGCGGAAATTCGGCGTCAAGGATTCCAGCCGTCTCATTCCGGGCCATGGCGGCGTCATGGACCGTGTCGACGGACTGATTTTTGCCTGTTTTTCGGCGTTCTTGCTTGCAGGGCTTTTTTCCCTGATAAAGGGGACCGGAATGACGTCGCTCGGCGCGGCATTGTTCGGACTCTGACAACGCGTCTGACGGAAGGCACCCATGGAAACCCTGAGCGGAATATACGCATTTTTGATGGGGAATATCGTCACCTTCATCCTCGTGCTGTCACTGCTCGTCTTCGTGCATGAGATGGGCCATTACCTTGTCGGGCGTTGGAGCGGCATTCGCATCCTTGCCTTTTCCGTCGGTTTCGGTCCGGAGATATTCGGCTTCACCGACCGCCATGGAACGCGCTGGAAGATCTCTGTGATCCCACTTGGCGGCTACGTCCGGTTCTTCGGCGACGAGGATGCCTCGAGCAAGCCCGACACCGACAAGATCGCCGCCATGTCCGAAGAGGACAGGGCGCGCTCCTTTGCCGGCGCCAAGCTATGGAAACGAGCTGTAACCGTCGCGGCTGGCCCGATTGCCAATTTTCTGCTGGCGATCGCCATCTTCACCATTCTTTTCTCAGTCTATGGCCGCATGATCGCCGATCCTGTCGTTGCCGAAGTCAAGCCCGATGGCGCTGCCGCCGCCGCCGGCATCCTTCCAGGCGATCTATTGGTCGCCATCGATGGCGGTAAGGTCGAGACCTTCGACGACGTGCGCCGCTATGTCAGCATCCGGCCGAGCCAGCAGATCGTCGTGACGATCGAGCGCGCCGGCCAGAAGCTCGACGTGCCGATGGTGCCGCAACGCACCGACACGACTGACCAGTTCGGTAACAAGGCTGAGGTCGGCCAGATCGGCATCGTCACCAACCAGCAGGCCGGCAATTTTCGCCTGCAGACCTATACGCCGCTCCAGGCGCTGCGTGAGTCTGTGCTCCAGACCCGGGATATCGTCACCGGCACCTTCAAATATATCGGTAACATCTTCAGCGGAACGATGCGCGCCGACCAATTGGGCGGGCCGATCCGCGTCGCGCAAGCCTCGGGCCAGATGGCGTCGCTTGGGATAGGCGCAGTGTTGCAGCTTGCGGCGGTGCTTTCTGTTTCGATAGGATTGCTTAACCTGATGCCGGTTCCGGTACTTGATGGCGGCCACTTGATGTTCTATGCGGTGGAAGCGGTGAGGGGAAAGCCGCTCGGCTCTTCGGCCCAGGAAATTGCATTTCGCATCGGCTTGGCGATGATCCTGACATTGATGGTTTTCACGACCTGGAACGACATTGGCTCGTTGAGAGGGTAAACGCGCAAGCGGGGCCAATTACTATTTATTTACGATGTTTCAAGGCTGTAGTGGCGAATGGGTCACGCTTGCAAATGAAGTAAACAGAAATTAACGACCTGCCTTGCTTGTATGTCAAAAGCGGGTAAAACGACACACGTGACCGGAATCGGGTTCTCCCGGAACCGGGGACGAGGGAAACAAAGGTAATAGGTGAAATGAAGGCTGGTTCAAAGTTTTTGAACGCAGTATCGGCGGTTGCGCTGTCTGCTAGTGTTGTTGCTTCGGGCGCAGGTGCTTTGACGTTCGTTTCCGCTACGGCCGCTGAGGCCGCGGTTATCCAGCGTATCGATGTGCGCGGCGCAAGCCGTGTCGGCGCGGAAGCCGTCCGGTCGAACCTTACCATCGCTCCCGGCAAGAGTTTTTCCAACAGCGATATCGATGCCTCGGTCAAGCAGCTCTACGGGACGGGCTACTTCTCCGACGTCAAGATCTCGGTCTCCGGAAGCACGCTCGTCGTCAACGTCCAGGAAGCCCAGCTCGTCAATCAGGTTGTCTTCAACGGCAACCGCAAGATCAAGGACGACAAGCTCGCGACCGTCGTCCAGACCCATGCTGCCGGCCCTTATAGCGACACCCAGATTCAGGCTGACATCCAGTCGATCAAGGACGCCTACGCCGCCACCGGCCGCAGCGAGGTCGAAGTTACGACGCAGGTGGTGCCGCTCGGCGAAGGCCGCGTTAACCTTGCCTTCGTCATCAACGAGGGGGACCGCACCAAGATCGATTCGATCAACTTCGTCGGCAACAATGCCTACAGCGCCGGCCGCCTGGCTGCCGTCATCGCCACCAAGCGTTCGAACTTCCTGTCGTTCCTGACCCGCAAGGACGTCTACAACGAAGACAAGCTCCACGCCGACGAAGAAGCGCTGCGCCAGTTCTATTACAATCGCGGCTACGCCGACATGCGCATCGTCTCTTCCGATGCCACGTTCGACGATGCGACCAACAAATACACGCTCACCTTCAACATCGAGGAAGGCCAGCGTTACGACTTCGGACCAGTGACCGTTCAGTCGACTGTCGAAGGCGTCGGCTCCGACCAGCTGCAGCCGCTCGTGCGCACTCGCGAAGGCCAGGTCTACAGCGCCAAGGAAGTGCAGAAGTCGATCGAGGCGATCTCCGATCAGGTGGCGTCTGCCGGTTATCCCTTTGCACGTGTCACGCCGCGCGGTAACCGCGACCTTAACAACAACACGATCGGTGTTGAATATCTGGTCGACCAGGGCGAGCGCGCCTATGTCGAGCGCATCGAGATTCGCGGCAACAGCCGTACGCGCGACTACGTCATCCGCCGCGAATTCGACATGAGCGAAGGCGACGCCTTCAACCAGCAGATGATCACCAAGGCCAAGCGTCGTCTCGAAGCGCTCGGTTATTTCTCCTCGGTCAACATCTCCACCCAACCGGGCAGTTCCCCGGACCGTGTCGTGGTGGTCGTCGACGTGCAGGATCAGTCGACCGGTTCGTTCGGTGTCGGCGCGGGTTATGCCGCCGGCGGCGACGGCTTGCTGCTCGAAGCATCGATCGAGGAAAAGAACTTCCTCGGCCGCGGCCAGTACATCCGCATCTCGGCCGGTGGCGGCCAGGAAGGCTCGCGCGCTTACGGCGTCAGCTTCACCGAACCCTATTTCCTCGGCTACCGTCTGGCGGCAGGCTTCGACGTCAATCGCAGCGAAACGTCGAGCAACAGCAATTACGATTACGAGGAAACCAGCGTTGTCCTGCGCGTCACTGCGCCGATTACCGAAGATCTGGCGACGACCTTCCGCTACAACTACAAGCAGATGAAGTACGACGGCGATACCTCCGACCTGTCGGCGACCTACGCCAATCTGGTCGATGAGAGCCCGTGGACACGCTCTTCCGTCTCGCAGACGCTGACCTACAACACGCTTGACGACACCGTCCTGCCGCGTGAAGGCATCTATGCGACGGCGACGCAGGAAATTGCCGGCCTCGGCGGCGACTCTCAGTTCTACAAGATCTACGGCAAGGCCCGCTACTACCATCTGCTTGCCGACGATGCCGATATCATCGGCTCGGTCTCGGGTTCGGCTGGTTATGTCGTCCCCTTCGGCGACCATCTGAACGTCTTCGACCAGTTCACGCTGACCAACGGCGATATTCGCGGCTTCGAGAACAAGGGTATCGGCCCGCGCATCACCGGGGACCACGATGACCCGCTCGGTGGCACCACCTATTTCACGGCGTCTGCTGAAGCGACCTTCCCAATGCCGGGCTTCCCGCGTGACTTCAATCTGCGCGGCGCAGTCTTTGCCGATGCCGGCACGCTGTTTGGCAATGATGTCGAGCTTCTCGGGGCCGACCAGGCCGAGGGCACCAGCGCTTCGCTGCGTGCTTCCGTCGGTGTCGGTGTCGTCTGGCAGTCTCCCTTCGGTGCATTGCGTCTGGATTACGCGATCCCGGTCCTCAAGGAAGACTTCGACAAGACGCAGAACTTCAAGTTTGGCATCAACAACCAATTCTGATATCGGCAGTCCGGAACTGTAAGACTCAATTCCGTTCTGGAGCATTGCCGATGGAGCAAAACGTTTTTTTTCTGCCCCATGAAGGTCTGAGGCTCGCTGAGCTGGCAGAGTTTCTTGGGGCGGAGCTTGTCAATTCCGACCATGCCGATGTTATCGTCAGGTCCGTTGCCCCCATCAGCCGGGCACGGGCAGGCGATATCTGTTATATCCTGTCGCGCCGCAGCCGCGATGAACTGGCGACATGCGAAGCCTCGGCGGTGATCTGCGACAAGGCGCTCGCCGATCTCGTCCCCCAACATCTCCCTGTCATGCTGTCGTCCAATCCGCATGCGGCCTTCGCGATGGCAGGCGGCCTGTTCTATCCCACGGCATTGCGCCCGGTCGCCTTTTCCGGTGAAAGCGAGATCGCGCCAAGCGCGGTGATCAATCCGAGCGCCAAGCTTGAAAAGGGCGTGATCGTCGAGCCGATGGCCGTCATCGGGGCGCATGCCGAGATCGGCGAAGGGACGCGTATCGGCGCGCACAGTGTGATCGGCCCGAATGTCAAGATTGGCCGGGATTGTTCGATTGCGGCAGGCGCGAGCATTCTCTGCGCTCTGCTCGGCAACGGCGTCATTATCCACAACGGCGTCCGCATCGGCCAGGATGGTTTCGGTTATGCGCCGGGTCCGCGCGGCATGATCAAGATCGTCCAGATCGGCCGGGTGATCATCCAGGATAATGTCGAGATCGGCGCCAACACCACGATCGACCGTGGCGCCATGGACGATACGGTGATCGGTGAAGGCACCAAGATCGACAACCAGGTACAGATCGGCCACAACGTTCAGATCGGCCGCCATTGCGCCATCGTCGCGCAGGTCGGCATTGCCGGCAGCGCGAAGATCGGCAATGGCGTGCAGATCGGCGGCCAGGTCGGCATCAAGGGGCATGTGACGATCGGCGACGGCGTGCAGATCGCCGCCCAAAGCGGTATCATGACCGATCTTGCCGCCGGCGGACAATATGGTGGTACACCTGCGCGTCCGCTGAATGACTATCTGAGAGATGTTGCACAACTGATGTCCAAGACCAGGGTGCGCGGAAAGAAACCTGGAGGCGAGAAAAATGACTGAGGAAGCCACGACAACGCTTTCTTCGGCTGACATCATCGAGATCATGAAGCTGCTGCCGCATCGTTACCCGTTTCTCATGGTCGACAAGATCATCGAGATCGACGGCGATAACACGGCGATCGGCATCAAGAACGTCACAGTGAATGAACCGCATTTCACCGGCCATTTTCCGGAATCTCCAATCATGCCCGGCGTGCTCTTGATCGAGGGCATGGCTCAGACCGCGGGTGCGATCTGTGCCAAGAAGGATGGCCAGCCGGGCAACCTCGTCTATTTCATGACCATCGAGAATGCGCGCTTCCGCAAGCCCGTCGTGCCCGGCGATCGTGTTGAATTCCATGTCAGGAAGCAGAAGCAGCGTGGCAATATCTGGAAATTCCATTGTGATGCCAAGGTCGACGGCGCGCTTGTTGCCGAGGCCGATATCGGCGCGATGATCGTTCGTAAGGATCAGGCATGAGCACTATCGCCGAAAGCGCCCGCATTCATCCGATGGCTGTCGTTGAAGACGGCGCGACCATCGGTGAGGGCGTCAAGATCGGTCCCTTCTGCCATGTCGGCTCGCACGTCATCCTGCATGCGAACGTCGAGCTTTTGTCGCATGCGGTCGTGACCGGCCGAACCGTGATCGGCAAGGGCACGCGCATCTTCCCGATGGCGGTCGTCGGCGGCGATCCGCAGAGCGTGCATCATGGCGGCGAGGAGACGACGCTGACGGTGGGCGCCAACTGCACGATCCGCGAAGGCGTGACGATGAATACCGGCACGGCCGATTTTGGTGGCCAGACAATCGTCGGCGACAATAACCTCTTCCTTGCCAATTCGCATGTCGCGCACGACTGCCGGGTCGGCAATCATGTGATCATGTCGAACAACGTCATGCTCGCCGGCCATGTCGTCATCGAGGATCGCGTCATCCTGGGCGGCGGTTCGGCCGTTCACCAGTTCACCCGCGTCGGCCGTCAGGCCTTCGTCGGCGGGCTCTCGGCAGTGAGTTACGACGTCATTCCCTATGGCATGCTGAACGGCAATCCCGGGCTGCTGAGCGGCCTCAACGTCGTCGGCATGACGCGCGCCGGCGTCGACCGCGCCGTCATTCACAGGGTACGTCGCGCCTACAAGTCGATCTTCGAAGGAACGGGCTCCGTTCGTGAAAACGCCGCCGCCATCCGCGAAGAATATGCCGATTGCGAGCCGGTGGTCCACATCCTCGACTTCATTGCCGCCGACAGCGACCGTGCCTTATCCTCGCCGACCCGGGGACAGAAGGGTTAGTCCGTGGCTTTATCAGGCGACACCGCTGCGGGCCGGCTGGCGATCATCGCCGGCGGCGGCCTTCTGCCTTCCTATGTCGCCGAAGCCGCGCGCGCGGCGGGCGAAAATCCCGTCATCGTCGCGCTGAAGGATGAAAGCGACCGGCGTTGGGAAGCGTATGACCATGCCGTCATCGGCATCGGCGATTTTGCAGCTCTCGAGGGCCTCTTGAACCGCTACGGCATCGGCCGTGTCGTCATGTCCGGCAGCGTGCGGCGCCGGCCGGAATGGCGCGAGGTGCGCCCGACGCTGCGCACTCTGATGAAGATGCCGGCCGTGATCCGCACCTTGCTTTCTGGCGGCGACGATAAGGTGCTACAGATGGTGATCCGGCTGATCGAGGGAAACGGCAGGCGTGTCGTCGGTGCCCATGAGATCGCCCCCGACCTTCTTGCCGCCGTCGGCCCGCTCGGCACGGCGATACCGGGCGAAGAAGACCGGCGCGATATCAACCGTGCAGCGGAAGCCGCCGAGATGCTCGGCCGGCTCGATGTCGGCCAAGGCGCCGTCGCCATCGGCGGGCGCATCGTCGCGCTGGAGGGGCTGGAAGGCACGGACGAGATGCTGGAGCGTGTCGCCGGTCTGAGAGCCGCCGGACGCATCTCTCCACGCCGTCGCGGCGCGCTCGTCAAGCTCTGCAAGCCTCAGCAGGATATTCGCGCAGACCTGCCGGCAATCGGCGTTTCCACGGTCCTGAATGCAAAGAAGGCGGGGCTTGCCGGCGTGGCGGTCGAGGCAGGCCGTTCGCTGGTGCTCGATCGCGCCGCCGTCCTCAAGGCCGCCGATGAGGCCGGGCTTTTCGTCTGCGGCATCGATCGCGAGCTGCCGGCATGGGGGCTCGAATGACCGGGGCGCCGCTGAAGATCGCCGTCATCGCCGGCGAGGTGTCGGGCGACCTGCTCGGCGCCGATCTGGTTGCGGCCCTGAAGCGGATCCATGCCGGACCGATCGAACTCGTCGGTGTCGGCGGCGAGGGGCTTCAGGCCCAAGGTTTGAAATCGCTGTTCGATTTTTCCGAGCTGTCGATCATGGGCATCACCCAGGTGCTGAGCCGGCTGCCAAGGCTCTATACCCTGATCCGGAAGACAACGGCTGCCATCGTCGCCGCCAGGCCGGACATACTTCTCATTATCGATAGCCCAGACTTCACCCACCGAGTCGCTAAGCGTGTCCGGATCGCACTGCCCGATCTGCCTGTTGTCAATTATGTCTGTCCGAGCGTCTGGGCCTGGAAGGAATATCGCGCCACGCGCATGCTGCCCTATGTCGATCATGTGCTCGCCGTCCTGCCCTTCGAGCCGGCGACGATGCGTGCGCTCGGCGGGCCTGAGACCACCTATGTCGGCCATCGCCTGATCGCTGATCCGGCGCTGCTCGAAGCGCGGCGGCTGCGCGCCGGGAGGGCATCTGTCGGGGAAGCGGGCAAGACCATCCTGATGCTTCCGGGGTCAAGATCCTCCGAAATCGCCAAACTCCTGCCGTTCTTCGAGGATGCGGCCAATGAACTCGTCGCCCGCAACGGCCCGATGCGATTCCTGCTGCCGACCGTGCCGCACAACGAAGCGCTGGTGAAGGGTCTGGTTGCCGGCTGGGCCACGCCGCCGGAGGTGGCGGTCGGGCCGGCGCAGAAATGGAAGGCCTTTGCCGAAGCGGATGCGGCGATGGCAGCCTCCGGCACGGTGATCCTCGAACTCGCCCTTGCCGGCGTGCCGACGGTGTCCGTCTACAAGACGGATTGGATCATCCGCCTGCTCGCCCCGCGCATCAAGGTTTGGACGGGCGCATTGCCGAATATCATCGCCGATTATGCCGTCGTGCCGGAATATCTGAACGAGATCGTTCGCGGCGCCAGCCTGGCGCGCTGGATGGAGCGGCTGTCGGCCGACACGTTCCAACTGAAGGCGATGAACGAGGGTTATGATCTCGTCTGGCAACGCATGCAGACCGAAAAGCCGCCCGGCGAGCACGCTGCCGAGATCCTTCTCGACGTCTTGAAAAAGAAAAAACCCGATCGTTTCTGAACTGACCGGGTTTTCTTTTGGGATCCTTTGAAGCGATCAGCGCTTTGAAACCGGGATGTAATCGCGCTTCGGTTCGCCGACATAGAGCTGGCGCGGACGGCCGATGCGCTGTTCCGGATCCTCGATCATCTCGTTCCACTGCGCAATCCAGCCGACGGTGCGGGCGAGCGCGAAGAGCACGGTGAACATGGTCGTGGGGAAGCCCAGCGCCTTCAGCGTGATTCCGGAATAGAAGTCGATGTTCGGATAGAGCTTCTTCTCGATGAAATATTCGTCGGTGAGCGCGATGCGCTCCAGCTCCATGGCCACTTCGAGCAATGGATCGTCCTTGATGCCGAGTTCGCCGAGCACTTCATGCGTCGTTTTCTGCATGATCTTGGCGCGCGGATCATAGTTCTTGTAGACACGGTGACCGAAGCCCATCAGGCGGAACGGATCGTTCTTGTCCTTGGCGCGGGCGACATATTCCGGAATGTGGTCGACCGTGCCGATTTCCGTCAACATGTTGAGGGCTGCTTCGTTGGCGCCGCCGTGGGCGGGGCCCCAGAGGCAGGCGATGCCGGCGGCGATGCAGGCGAACGGGTTGGCGCCCGACGAACCGGCGAGACGGACGGTCGAGGTCGAGGCGTTTTGCTCGTGATCGGCATGCAGGATGAAGATGCGGTCCATGGCGCGGGCAAGCACCGGATTGACCACATATTCCTCGCAAGGCACGGCAAAGCACATGCGCAGGAAGTTCGAGGCATAGTCGAGGTCGTTCTTCGGATAAACGAAGGGCTGGCCGATATGGTACTTGTAGGCCATGGCGGCAAGCGTCGGCATCTTGGCGATCATGCGCAGGCTGGCGACCATGCGCTGGTGCGGATCGGTGATGTCGGTGGAGTCGTGATAGAAGGCCGACAGGGCGCCGACACAGCCGCACATGACGGCCATCGGATGCGCATCGCGGCGGAAGCCGGTGAAGAAGCGGCTCATCTGCTCGTGCACCATGGTGTGGTGCGTGACGCGATAATCGAAATCCTTCTTCTGCACGGTGGTCGGCAGTTCGCCGTAAAGCAGCAGGTAGCAGACCTCGAGGAAGTCGCCATGCTCGGCGAGCTGCTCGATCGGATAGCCGCGGTGCAACAGGACACCTTCGTCGCCGTCGATGTAAGTGATTTTCGATTCGCAGGATGCCGTCGAGGTGAAACCCGGATCGTAGGTGAAGGAAGCCGTATTCTTGTAGAGGGCACCGATATCGATGACGCTCGGGCCGATCGTGCCGCTTTTGACAGCAAGGTCGACAGACTTGTCACCGATTTTTATTGTAGCGCTTTGATCCGTCATGCTGATCCTCCGAAATGGCGGTGGCGCCATAAAAGCGCCATAGGGGTTAAGCGTCCTCACCGATAGCTATATGATCGCGAAGCTAATGCCAAGTTACCGTGACGGCATTTTGTGCATTGCGGTATCACCTTTTAGGCACTGCAGCGATGAGCCGCACGCATATCGGAAGCCGATGATTCAACTCGTCTTTTGGCGCTTGCGATTTTCCCTCGTATTTCAATCGATTATGCTTGCCGGATTTGATCGGAGGTTGCATTCTGGCCGCCTTCGCAGCTGGGCTTGGGCGGCACATGCAGGAGTTGACCACAGTCGAATTGCGGCCGGAAGCAGGCGAAGGCCTCGCCGACTCCGCCGGTTTTTCTCCACCTGTCATGGTGAAGCGCCCGACAAGAACGCAGTCGACGAGCCCCTTGCGGCACCGGCTGCCGGCAGCAGCCTCGCAATCGCTGCGTATCGGCATGGGCATGCTGAGCGAAGAGGCGGACCACGGCCGTCTGCTGCTGGTCTCGCCTGTCTTCCTCGGTGCCGGGTCAGCCTTCTGGTTTCTCGCGGCATCGGACTTTCCGCTCGTTGCATCGCTGCTCTGCCTGTTGCTGCTGATCGTCGCCGTTCTCATCGCCAGCCGCAGCCGGGCGGCATTGCGGGCAACGCTGCTGGCGCTTGCACTTGTGGCCTGCGGCATGGCCTCCGCGCAGCTCGAGAGCTGGCGGGCTTCGACCGTGATCCTCGATTCCGCCGTCACGACGACGGTGACCGGCCGTGTGGAACGGCGCGAAGGCGACGGTCGCGGCCGGTGGCGCTACATTCTTGCCGTCATCGGTACGGAGGCGCCGGAAGTGAAGCGGTCGCCCGAACGCATAACCGCGATCACCCGCGGCGCAGACGCGCCCTTCGAGATCGGTGATATCATAACCGGCAGGGCGCGGCTGACGCCGCCGGCAGGTCCAGCACTTCCTGAGCTCAACGACTTCTCCTTCGGTGCCTATTTCGATGGCATCGGCGCGAACGGCTTCTTCTACGGCGCGCCGTCGAAGGTCGACTGGCAGGCAGGTCCGCAGGCGGCAAGATCGACGTGGGAAGCTCTGCTCGAAGGGCTCTACTGGCTGCGCAGCGGCATTGGCGACCGCATAAGGTCGATCTTGCCTGGCGACACCGGCGCTTTCGCCGCTGCTCTGGTGACGGACGAGCGGCGCGCCATCTCGAATGAGACGACGGAAGCGCTGCGCCAGTCCGGCCTGGCTCATATCGTCGCCATCTCCGGCCTCAACATGGCGCTGTCGGCCGGTATCTTCTTCGTTGGGTTCCGGATGTTGCTCAGCCTCTTTCCCGGCGTCGCTGAGGCCTATCCGACGAAGAAGATCGCTGCCGCCGGCGCGCTCATCGCCGTGACCGCCTATTTCCTGATCTCGGGCTTTGGGGTCTCTGCCGAACGCGCCTTCATCATGATGGCCATCATGTTGATTGCCGTCTTCTTCGACCGGCCGTCGATCAGCCTGCGCAATGTCGCGCTCTCCGCGCTCGTCATCATCGCCATTTCGCCGTCCGAGGTCTTGGGTCCGAGCTTCCAGATGTCCTTTGCAGCGACATTGGCGCTGGTCTCGGGCTATCAGCTATGGAAGGACCGGCGCGTCCGCGAAAACGCCTTCCTCAAGCTGCCGATCATCAGGCCGATCGTTACGGTTGCGGGTTTCTTCGGCGGCGTCTTCCTGACGTCGCTGATCGGCGGCTTTTCAACCGCGCTGTTTTCGATCGAGCATTTTCATCGCCTGACCGCCTATGGCCTGCCGGCAAACCTCGCGACGATGCCGATCATCTCCTTTATCGTCATGCCGGCCGGGCTGCTGGCGATGCTGCTCATGCCTTTCGGTCTGGATGTTTGGGCCTGGAAGGTCGTCGGATTCGGCCTCGATCTGGTGATCGCAGTCGCAAAGACGGTGTCCGGCTGGGGCGGCAATATCGACGTTGGCCGCTTGCCCGCCTGGTATTTCGCCGTCGCCGTGGCAGGCTTTCTTCTGCTGACGCTGCTCCGGACGCGACTGCGCCATTCCGGCACATCGATCATCGCAGTCTCGACGCTCCTCCTGTTGCTTCTACCGGTTCCCCGGCTGCCGGATCTGGTAATTTCGGAGGATGGCAATCTCGTCGCGGTCGTCGAGGCGGCAGCCATGGCGTCCAACCGTGAACGACCGCCGGATTTCATCTTCGACCAATGGCAGAGGGCGCTGGTCCTGCCGACGCATGATCCGCCGAAGATGCTGGATGGTCCTGCTATCCCGCCGGAGGGAGAAGACCGCCGCGTCAGGCTTTCCCGCGATCAGCAGACCGAAGCGAGGACCGCGATGCGTGCAGCCGCAGCGGCCGGTGAAGCAAACCGCTTTTCCTGCGTCAAAAAGGCCTGGTGCACATCAAGGCTTGGCAATGGCCAGGTCGTGGCCGTCATCGACAATGCCGCCTATCTCGGCCCCGCATGCGACGCCGCCGATATCGTCGTGACGTCGGTCCGCCTGCGCTTCAACAGCTGCCGCTCAGGTGCGACGCTCTTCACCGGTGAAACGCTGCGCAGGACCGGTTCCGTCGAGTTGCGCTTCACGAACGCCGGCCTGGAGGTGGCAACCGCATTCGATGCATTGTCGCGGCCATGGATGCGCCATCGCGCCTATGACTGGCGCAGCAATAGTTTTACCGAGCCCGGTTTAGCCAAGGTCAGTGATAGCGGCGAATAAGACCGACGAGCTTGCCCTGAACCTTGACACGGTCCGGCCCGAAAATCCGGGTCTCGTAAGCCGGGTTGGCGGCTTCGAGCGCAATCGAGGCGCCCTTGCGGCGGAAGCGTTTGAGTGTCGCTTCCTCGTCGTCGACGAGAGCAACGACGATGTCGCCAGGACTTGCGGTGCTGCCGTTGCGGATGATCACGGTGTCGCCGTCAAAGATGCCGGCGTCGATCATCGAATCGCCCTTCACCTCCAGCGCATAATGTTCACCGGAGCCGAGCATGTCGGCCGGAACGACGATGTCGTGGGTGTTGTTCTGGATCGCCGAGATTGGAACACCGGCGGCGATGCGCCCCATGACCGGCACGGAGACTGAGTTGCCGTTGTCGGCGACGGGTTTTGCGGCAGCGGGGGCGGCGACCGGCTGGGGCTTGCCGAGGCTGCCCTCGATGACGCTCGGCGAAAAGCCGCGCCGCGGCTGGATGCTGGGGCTGTAGGCCTCCGGAAGCTTGATGACCTCGATCGCGCGGGCCCGGTTCGGTAGGCGGCGAATGAAGCCACGTTCCTCGAGCGCTGTAATCAAGCGATGAATCCCGGACTTCGAAGCGAGGTCCAGGGCATCCTTCATTTCGTCGAAAGATGGCGGAACGCCGGATTCCTTCATGCGCTCATGAATGAAAAGGAGAAGCTCCTGTTGTTTGCGCGTGAGCATCGACGTTGTGACCTCGTGATTGAAACAAATCCAGAACAGACACTATATGTTCCATATGTGTTCCGCAAGTAGCTAAATTTCCGTAAAACTTGGCACCAACTCGTCGAGATTCTTATTTTCATTCGCCGGATTGGACACATGTCTTGCATTGAGGGTGGCGCTGTCGCACATCTCTTGCCGATTTGAGGAGGGATATGATGAACACGCATTCCACCAAACCGTACCCGCTGGATCATGTCGTGCTGCCGGTCGTCGACATCGATCTGGCGCGCGAAAGGCTCGGCAAGCTCGGCTTCACCGTTGCCGCCGATGCGCGCCACCCCTTCGGGACGGAGAATGCCTGCGTCTTCTTTGCCGACAAGACCTATCTGGAGCCGCTCGGGATCGCGAGCGTCGAGGAGAGCGAGGCATCGGCGCGACGAGGCAATGTCTTCACCGCTCGCAACCGGGCTTTCCGCTTCCGTTGCGGCGCGGAGGGGCTTTCGGCGGTGGCCTTCGGCAGCAAGGATGCCGGCATCGATCATCAGGATTTCGTCGGCAACGGGTCGAGCGCCGGGGAGATGCTGCAGTTCACCCGGCCGATGACGATGCCGGACGGCTCCGAGACGATTGCCGGCTTCAAGCTGGCTTTTGCCGGCGACCTGCGCGCGCCTGATCTCTTGCTCTTCACCGTCGAGCGTATCAATCCGCTGCCGGCCGACCGCGCCGCGCTGGAGACGCATGCCAATGGCGTGACCGGCATAACGGAGATCGCGCTTTGCGCGCCGGAACCGGCCGCATTCGCTGCCTTCGTCGGCCTTGCAGCGGCGCAATCGGCAGTCGAGAAAACCGGTTTCGGCGTCAATGTCGCGGCGTCGAATGCGAAAATCGGTCTGATGACGCCGGAAGGGCTGGAGGCCTATTTCGACATCGCCGGCTCATCCGCAGATCGCGGCCTGCGCGGCCGGGCAATCCTCTTTGCTGTTGCCGATCTTGCCGTGACAGAAGCGCATTTGGCTGCTAACGGGGTGACATACACGCGCAAGAACAATCGCATTCTGGTGAAGCCCGCGCCCGGGCAGGGCACGCTCTTCGCCTTCGAGGAAACACGATGAGCATTGATACGAATTCCGACGTCAGGGTCGGCGAAGGCCAAGGCCAGGTCACCTTTTCCAATACCGGCCGCCTGTCGCTGATTGCCGGTCCCTGCCAGATGGAGAGCCGCGACCACGCCTTCATGGTTGCCGGCACGCTGAAGGAGCTTTGCGGAAGGCTCGGCATCGGCCTCGTCTACAAGAGTTCCTTCGACAAGGCGAACCGGACCTCGCTCTCGGCCGAACGCGGTATCGGGATCGAAAAGGGCATGGAGGTCTTTGCCGACCTCAAGAAGGAATTCGGCTTTCCCGTCCTGACCGACGTTCATACCGCCGAACAATGCGCCGAGGTGGCAAAGATCGTGGACGTCCTGCAGATCCCGGCCTTCCTTTGCCGCCAGACCGACCTTCTTATTGCCGCGGCCAAGACCGGCCGCGTCGTCAACGTCAAGAAGGGCCAGTTCCTCGCTCCCTGGGATATGAAGAACGTCCTGAAGAAGCTCAATGCCAGCGGGAACCCGAACGTGCTGCTGTGCGAGCGCGGCGCCTCTTTCGGTTACAACACGCTGGTTTCCGACATGCGTTCGCTGCCGATCATGGCGGCGATGGGCGCCCCCGTTATCTTCGATGCGACCCATTCCGTGGCGCAGCCGGGCGGGCAGGGCGAATCCTCCGGCGGTCAGCGGGAATTCGTGGAAACGCTGGCGCGCGCAGCGGTGGCTACCGGTATCGCCGGCGTGTTCGTCGAAACCCACCAGGACCCCGACAATGCACCTTCCGACGGCCCCAACATGGTCTATCTCAAGGACATGCCGCGGCTGCTTGAAAAGCTACTCGCCTTCGATGCGGTCGCCAAGGCTTGACGTTCAACAGCCTGACATGATCGTGCTATAGGCGAGATCCGAACACGGTCCGAAGGGCTGGAAATTGCAGCATTGTAATTTGCACGCCTTCGACTAAGACAGGTTTCGAACCGATTTATCACCCACCGAGCAGGAAGAACCCATGACTGCAATCACCGATATCATCGCCCGCGAGATTCTCGATAGCCGTGGCAACCCCACCGTCGAAGTCGATGTCTATCTCGAAGATGGCAGCATGGGCCGCGCGGCCGTTCCCTCGGGTGCCTCGACGGGCGCGCATGAGGCGGTCGAACTGCGCGACGGCGGCAAGCGCTACCTGGGCAAGGGCGTCGAAAAGGCGGTCGAAGCCGCCAACACCGAGATCTTCGACGCGATCGGCGGCATCGACGCCGAAAACCAGATCCAGATCGACAACATCATGATCGAGCTGGACGGCACGCCGAACAAGTCGCGCCTGGGCGCCAACGCCATCCTCGGCGTGTCGCTCGCCGTCGCCAAGGCTGCCGCCCAGGCGTCCGGCCTGCCGCTCTACCGCTACGTCGGCGGTGCTTCCGCCAGCCTGCTGCCGGTGCCGATGATGAACATCATCAACGGCGGCGCCCACGCGGACAACCCGATCGATTTCCAGGAGTTCATGATCCTGCCGGTCGGCGCCGATTCGATCGCCGAAGCCGTGCGCATGGGTTCGGAAGTCTTCCATACGCTGCGCAAGGAGCTTGCTAGCCAGGGCCACAACACCAATGTCGGCGACGAAGGCGGTTTCGCACCGGGTCTGAAGAGCGCGCCGGAAGCCCTCGACTTCATCATGAAGTCGATCGAGAAAGCCGGCTACAAGCCGGGCGACGACATGTGCCTCGGCCTCGACTGCGCCTCGACCGAATTCTTCAAGGACGGCAAATACGTTCTCGAAGGTGAAGGCCGCACGCTGGAATCGGGCGCCATGGCCGAATATCTGGCCGAGCTCGCCGGCAAGTATCCGATCATCTCGATCGAGGACGGCATGGCCGAAGACGATTGGGACGGCTGGAAGACGCTGACCGACCTGGCTGGCAAAAAGACCCAGCTCGTCGGCGACGATCTCTTCGTCACCAACTCCGCCCGTCTTCGCGACGGCATCCGCATGGGCGTCGCCAACTCGATCCTCGTCAAGGTCAACCAGATCGGCACGCTGACGGAGACGCTCGATGCCGTCAACACGGCGCACAAGGCGGCCTATACAGCCGTCATGTCCCACCGCTCCGGCGAGACCGAAGATTCGACCATCGCCGATCTCGCGGTCGCCACCAACTGCGGTCAGATCAAGACCGGCTCGCTGTCGCGCTCCGACCGCCTTGCCAAGTACAACCAGCTGATCCGCATCGAGGAAGGCCTCGGCCCCCAGGCCCAGTATGCCGGTCGCTCGATCATTCGCGGCTGATCGGATCTGATTTCCAATGGCTTGACCCGCGCCTTCCCGTGAACAGACCCCCGAAGGTTGGATGTCCAACTTTCGGGGGGTCAGTTCACCGGCGCGGGTTTTTTATTGCGCGGTTTTTAGAGTCAACGAACGGTTAATCTCTGCGCGTTAGATTGAACGAATTGGTAATGCGTTCAAGAGCATGCGTGTATGTGGACAAAGCATCATAAGAAGAGAAAGATCGGTCGCTTCGTCATTCCGGCCATGACGGTCGCCTTCCTCTCCTATTTCGGTTATCATTGCATCCATGGCGATTACGGCCTGCGCGCGACGGAGACGTTCGAGCATCAGCGTGTTGCGCGTGAAAAAGAGCTTGCAGTCTTGAAGGCGAAGCGCGAACATCTGGAAAATCAGGTCGCGCTGCTGAGTGACGGTTCGCTCGACAAGGATATGTTGGACGAAAAAGCGCGTTATCAGCTCAACATGTCGCGTGCGGACGAGATCGTCGTCTTCAACCATTATTCCAATTAACCGAAAACAGGTTAATTGAAATTTTCATAGTTATTTCCATAGCTTAGCACCGAATACGAGCCATGCAATTATGGCATTGCTGTGGTCATGTTTCTTCCCTATGGTACGCGCCACCAAGAAACGACAAACCCATAGGGAGGGTTGAATGGCGCCGCGAAAGACCGCGACCGTTTCCAGCCGCAAAACTGCAGCAAAACCGGCAGCCAAAGCATCGAATGGCGGCCCGGTAGCCGACTTCGATCGCAATGAAGAGCTGAAGGCCTATCGCGAGATGCTGCTGATCCGCCGCTTCGAGGAGAAGGCCGGTCAGCTTTACGGCATGGGCTTCATCGGCGGCTTTTGTCACCTCTACATCGGTCAGGAAGCTGTCGTCGTCGGCATGCAGATGGCGCAGAAGGAAGGCGACCAGGTCATCACCGCCTATCGCGACCACGGCCATATGCTGGCAACCGGCATGGAAGCGCGCGGCGTCATGGCGGAACTGACCGGGCGTCGCAGCGGCTATTCCCACGGCAAGGGCGGCTCGATGCACATGTTCTCGAAAGAGAAGCATTTCTACGGCGGTCACGGCATCGTCGGCGCCCAGGTCTCGCTCGGAACGGGTCTTGCCTTCGCAAACCGCTACCGCGGCAACGACAATGTTTCCATTGCCTATTTCGGCGACGGCGCTGCCAACCAGGGCCAGGTCTACGAGAGCTTCAACATGGCGGCTCTTTGGAAGCTGCCGATCGTCTATATCGTCGAGAACAACCGTTACGCCATGGGCACCTCGACCGCCCGCGCCACAGCGCAGTCGAACTATTCGCTTCGCGGATCCGGCTTCGGCATCCCCGGCATTCAGGTCGACGGCATGGACGTCCGCGCCGTCAAGGCGGCCGCCGACGAAGCGCTCGAACATTGCCGTTCCGGCAAGGGCCCGATCATTCTCGAAATGCTGACCTATCGTTATCGCGGTCACTCCATGTCCGACCCGGCGAAGTATCGCTCCAAGGACGAGGTGCAGAAGATGCGCTCCGAGCATGACCCGATCGAACAGGTGAAGGCACGCCTCGTCGAAAAGGGCTGGGCTTCCGAAGACGATCTGAAGGCGATCGACAAGGATGTCCGCGACATCGTCGCCGACAGCGCCGACTTCGCCCAGGCCGATCCGGAGCCGGATGTATCCGAGCTCTATACCGACATTCTGCTCTAATCGGGGAGGGAACCCATGCCTATCGATATCCTCATGCCCGCCCTCTCTCCGACCATGGAAGAAGGCACACTGTCCAAATGGCTGAAGCAGGAAGGTGACAAGGTCACCTCAGGCGACGTGATCGCCGAAATCGAAACCGACAAGGCGACGATGGAAGTCGAAGCCGTCGACGAAGGCGTCATCGGCAAGCTTCTGGTTCCTGCCGGAACCGAAGGCGTCAAGGTGAACGCCAAGATCGCCGTTCTCCTGCAGGACGGTGAATCCGCATCCGACATGTCTGCGTCCGCTCCGGCAGCAGCGCCGGCTCCTGCTGCTGCACCGCAGGCCGCGCAGGAGGAAAAGCCGGCTGCAACTCCGGCATCCGCACCTGTTCCGGCCGAGCCGAAAGCCCAGGTGCAGAACGATCCGGAAATCCCGGCCGGCACCGAAATGGTGTCGACGACCGTGCGCGAAGCGCTGCGCGACGCCATGGCCGAGGAAATGCGCGCCGACGAAAACGTCTTCGTCATGGGCGAAGAAGTCGCCGAATACCAGGGCGCCTACAAGGTCACGCAAGGGCTGCTGCAGGAATTTGGCCCCCGCCGCGTCGTCGATACGCCGATTACCGAGCATGGCTTTGCCGGCGTCGGCGTCGGTGCAGCCATGGCCGGCCTTCGGCCGATCGTCGAGTTCATGACCTTCAACTTCGCCATGCAGGCGATCGACCAGATCATCAACTCCGCCGCCAAGACGCTTTATATGTCCGGCGGCCAGATGGGCGCTCCGATCGTCTTCCGCGGCCCGAATGGTGCAGCCGCTCGCGTCGGCGCCCAGCACAGCCAGGATTATGCTGCCTGGTATAGCGCCATTCCCGGCCTGAAAGTCGTCATGCCCTATACGGCATCCGACGCCAAGGGCCTGCTGAAGGCTGCAATCCGCGATCCGAACCCGGTCATCTTCCTCGAAAATGAAATTCTCTACGGTCAGCACTTCGACGTGCCGAAGCTCGACAATTTCGTGCTGCCGATCGGCAAGGCCCGCATCCATCGTCCGGGCAAGGACGTCACGGTCGTCTCCTTCGGCATCGGCATGAGCTATGCCACCAAGGCTGTCGCCGAACTCGAGAAGATCGGCATCGACGTCGAGCTGATCGACCTTCGCACCATCCGCCCGATGGACCTGCCGACTGTCATCGAATCGGTGAAGAAGACCGGCCGTCTGGTCACCGTCGAGGAGGGTTATCCCCAGTCCTCCGTCGGCACCGAAATCGCCACCCGCGTCATGCAGCAGGCCTTCGACTATCTCGATGCGCCGATCCTGACGATCGCAGGCAAGGACGTTCCGATGCCTTACGCCGCCAATCTCGAAAAACTCGCTCTTCCGAACGTCGGCGAAGTGGTCGATGCGGTGAAGGCTGTTTGCTACAAATAAGGGGAGGGTGTTTCGATGCCGATCAATATCACGATGCCCGCCCTCTCTCCGACCATGGAGGAAGGCAATCTTTCCAAATGGCTGGTCAAGGAAGGCGACAAGGTCAAGTCTGGCGATGTGATCGCCGAGATCGAGACCGACAAGGCGACGATGGAAGTCGAAGCCGTCGATGAAGGCACGGTCGCCAAGCTCGTCGTTGCCGCCGGCACCGAAGGCGTCAAGGTCAATGCGCTGATCGCGGTTCTCGCCGCCGATGGCGAGGATGTCTCCGCTGCCGCAAGCAGTGCGGGTTCCGCCGCTCCGGCACCGAAAACTGACGGTGCAGCCGCGCCGAAAGCCGAGGCTGCACCGGCTCCGGCCCAGTCTGCTCCGGCTGCTGCACCTGTAACCACCGCCGCGCCCGCCGCGGTTTCGTCTCATGGCAACCGCACCTTCTCTTCGCCGCTCGCTCGCAGGCTGGCCAAGGAAGCGGGTATCGACCTTTCGGCGGTCGCAGGCTCCGGCCCGCACGGCCGCGTGGTCAAGAGCGACATCGAAATCGCCGTTGCCGGTGGTGGCGCCAAGGCCGCTGCTGCGCCTGTATCCGCGACCGCCGCGCCGGCTCCGGCCGCCGCACCGAAAGGCGCGTCCGAAGAAGCCGTGCTCAAGCTCTTCGAACCAGGCTCCTACGAGCTTGTACCGCATGACGGCATGCGCAAGACGATCGCCAGGCGTCTGGTCGAATCCAAGCAGACGATCCCGCATTTCTACGTCAGCCTCGATTGCGAGCTCGATGCACTGCTGGCGCTGCGCGCCCAGCTGAACGATGCGGCCCCGCGCAAGGACAACGCTCCGGCCTACAAGCTCTCGGTCAACGACATGGTCATCAAGGCCATGGCGCTGGCGTTGCGCGACGTTCCGGATGCCAATGTCTCCTGGACCGACAGCAACATGGTCAAGCACAAGCATGCCGATGTCGGCGTCGCGGTCTCGATCCCCGGCGGCCTGATCACGCCGATCATTCGCAAGGCCGAGGAAAAGACCCTGTCGACGATCTCCAACGAGATGCGCGATCTCGGCAAGCGGGCCAAGGACCGCAAGCTGAAGCCTGAGGAATATCAGGGCGGCACCAGCTCAGTCTCCAACATGGGCATGATGGGCGTGAAGAACTTCGCGGCCGTCGTCAACCCGCCGCATGCGACGATCCTCGCGGTCGGTGCCGGCGAACAGCGGGTCGTCGTCAAGAAGGGCGAAATGGCGATCGCCACCGTGATGTCAGTCACGCTCTCGACCGACCATCGCTGCGTCGACGGCTCGCTCGGCGCCGAGCTGCTCCAGGCCTTCAAGGGCTACATCGAGAACCCGATGGGCATGCTTGTCTGATAGCGGCGCGGAGGCGGAAATGACCAAGACCGTTCTTTGCTATGGCGACTCGCTGACCTGGGGTTATGACGCCGAGACGATCGGCCGTCATGATTACAAGAATCGCTGGCCGAGCGTGCTTCAAGCCGCGCTCGGCAGTGAGGCGCGCGTCATCGCCGAAGGCCTGAACGGTCGCACGACCGCTTTCGACGACCACCTGGCCGATTGCGACCGCAACGGTGCGCGCATCCTGCCGACGGTCCTGCAGACGCATGCGCCGCTCGACCTCGTTGTCCTTCTGCTCGGCACCAACGACATGAAGCCGGTTGTGGCGGGTTCGGCCTTTGCCGCATGCCAGGGCATCAGCCGGCTCGTGCGGCTGATCCGCAATCACGCCTGGCCCTTCGAATTCGATGGGCCGGAGATTCTGATCGTGGCGCCGCCGGCGATCCGTGCGACGGGCAATGTGCCCTTCGCCGCGTCGTTTCCCGGCGGCATCGAGGAATCGGCAAAGCTTGCAACGCTTTATCGTGATCTTGCCGACGAACTCGGTTGTGGCTTCTTCGACGGCAATTCCGTCGCCAAGACCACACCGATCGATGGCATCCATCTCGATGCGGAGAATACGCGTGCGCTCGGCCGCGGGCTGGAATCAATCGTGCGGATGATGCTGGGGATCTGAGCATGACCTCCTTCATGAGCGAGGACGAAGCCGTCGGCAGCTGGCGGAATGCTGTCATTGGCGAGGTCGCGGGTGTGGCTTCGGACGCGGGCTGCTGGACGACCAGATCGAAAGGACGGATCGGCGGCCCGTCAGCCTGATCACCGCAAGGGACAACGAAGCGGCTTTGTCGCTTTATGCAAGAAACGGATTCCTGGAGGCTGCGCGCGCCGATGCCGTGCCGCTCTTCGAAAACAGCAAGAGACACGCGTGGGTGCTCATGACCCGCAGCGCAGCGTAACAAAGGGCAGGAAACACATGGCTGAATCCTACGACGTCATCATCATCGGCTCGGGTCCCGGCGGCTATGTCGCCGCCATCCGTGCCAGCCAGCTCGGACTCAAGACCGCGATCGTCGAGCGCGAGCATATGGGCGGCATCTGCCTGAACTGGGGCTGCATACCCACAAAGGCGCTGCTGCGCTCGGCCGAGGTGCTCGACCATGCCAATCATTTCAAGGATTACGGCCTCGTTCTCGAAGGCACGGTCAAGCCGGATGCCAAGGCCGTCGTCGGCCGCTCGCGCGCCGTTTCCGCCCGTCTGAATGCCGGTGTCGGCTTCCTGATGAAGAAGAACAAGATCGACATCATCTGGGGCGAGGCGAAGATCACCAAGCCAGGTGAGATCGTCGTCGGCAAGCCGTCGAAGCCGGTCGTCGAGCCACAGCATCCGCTGCCGAAGAACGTCAAGAGCGGCGAGGGCACCTATACCGCCAAGCATATCATCATCGCCACCGGCGCCCGCCCGCGCGCGTTGCCCGGCATCGAGGCGGATGGCAAGCTGATCTGGACCTATTTCGAGGCACTGAAGCCGGATGTGCTGCCGAAGTCGCTGATCGTCATGGGCTCTGGCGCGATCGGCATCGAATTCGCCAGCTTCTATCGCTCGATGGGCGTCGACGTGACGGTCGTCGAAGTCATGCCGACCATCATGCCGGTCGAGGATGCCGAGATCACCGCGATCGCCCGCAAGCAGCTTGAAAAGCGCGGGCTCAAGATCTTCACCAGTGCCAAGGTCACCAAGGTCGAGAAGGCCGCCGACAGCGTCACCGCTCACGTCGAGACGGCTGATGGCAAGGTGCAGCAGATCACCGCGGACCGGTTGATTTCGGCCGTCGGCGTTCAGGGCAATATCGAAAACCTCGGTCTCGAGGCGCTCGGCGTCAAGACAGACCGCGGCTGCGTCGTCATCGATGGCTATGGCAAGACCAATGTCGCCGGCATCTATGCGATCGGCGATGTCGCCGGCCCACCGATGCTGGCGCACAAGGCAGAGCATGAGGGCGTCGTCTGCGTCGAAAAGATCGCCGGCCTCCCGAACGTTCATCCCACGGACAAGGGCAAGGTCCCGGGCTGCACCTATTGCAATCCGCAGGTCGCCTCCGTCGGCATCACCGAAGCCAAAGCCAAGGAACTGGGCCGCGACATCCGCGTCGGCCGCTTCTCCTTCGCAGCGAACGGCAAGGCGATCGCGCTCGGTGAAGATCAGGGCATGGTGAAGGTGATCTTCGACAAGAAGACCGGCGAGCTGCTTGGCGCCCACATGGTCGGCGCCGAAGTCACCGAGCTCATCCAAGGCTTCGTCGTCGCGATGAATCTCGAGACGACCGAGGAAGAACTGATGCACACGATCTTCCCGCATCCGACCGTGTCGGAATCGATGAAGGAAGCGGTGCTCGATGCTTACGGCCGCGTCCTGAACGCTTGATAATTTCCGATCCCGCCCTCTATGTCCGGAGGGGAAAGCCACTCCGAGGGTGGAAAAAACGAAAGGAAATCATCATGTCTATGGAGACGCAGGCGTTGCTGGTATTTTTGTTGATCGGCCTGGTTGCAGGCTTCCTCGCAAGCCTGGTCGTCGGTGGCGGTGGGCTGATAAGATGCCTGCTGAGCGGCATCATCGGCGCTTTCGTCGGCGGTTATCTGTTCAGTGCACTCGGCATTTCGCTGGGCATTGAAAACGCGCTAGTCGTGCAGATCATCCACGCGACGGTCGGTGCCATTATCGTGGTTCTGATCGCAAGAGCGGTCGCTTAAGGGTCAAAAGAGGGCAGGGCAGGAATGGAAGGCGTCGGCTGGGTTTCGGCAATCATCATCGGCGGTCTTGCAGGCTGGCTCGCCGGCAAGCTGATGGAAGCGCGATACGGGATTTTCCTGAATATCGTGCTCGGCATCGTCGGCTCGGTCGTCGCAAGCGCCATCCTCGCGCAGTTTCATCTCGAGGTGGTCGGCGGGCGGCTTGGTTACTTCGTGACGGGTTTCCTCGGCGCCTGCTTGTTGATATTCCTTGCGCGGCTGGTGCGGCGCTAGATCCGAATGAGATTTGCCGCATAGGGGCGATAGAAAGCTGAAACTGCAATGGTGACCATCCTCGATACGATCAATCCCGACGCCAAGCGCGTGCGGCATCCGGAGAAGGCGCATCGGCCGGACACGGAAGTCATGCGCAAGCCGGACTGGATTCGCGTCAAGGCGCCGACCTCCAAGGGTTATGCCGAGACGCGCGCGATCGTGAAGGAGCACAAGCTCGTCACCGTCTGCGAGGAGGCCGGCTGCCCGAATATCGGCGAGTGCTGGGACAAGAAGCATGCGACGTTCATGATCATGGGCGAGATCTGTACCCGCGCCTGTGCCTTCTGCAACGTCGCCACCGGCAAGCCAAATGCGCTCGATATGGCCGAGCCCGAGAATGTCGCCAAGGCGGTCAAGCAGATGGGCCTCAGCCACGTCGTCATCACCTCGGTCGACCGTGACGACCTGGAGGACGGCGGCGCCGAGCACTTCGAAAAAGTGATCTGGGCAATCCGTGCCGCCTCGCCGATGACGACGATCGAGATCCTGACGCCCGATTTCCTGAAGAAGCCGGGTGCGCTGGAGCGCGTCGTCGCCGCCAAGCCCGACGTCTTCAACCACAATATGGAAACGGTGCCCGGCAACTATCTGACGGTTCGCCCTGGCGCCCGTTACTTCCATTCCGTCCGCCTGCTGCAGCGGGTGAAGGAACTCAATCCCACCATGTTCACCAAATCGGGCATCATGGTTGGTCTCGGCGAAGAGCGAAACGAAGTCCTGCAGCTGATGGACGATCTACGCACCGCCGATGTCGACTTTCTGACGATCGGCCAGTACCTGCAGCCGACCCGCAAGCACCACAAAGTCGAAAGCTTCGTCACTCCCGACGAGTTCAAGTCGTACGAGACGGTCGCCTACAGCAAGGGCTTCCTGATGGTCGCCTCCAGCCCGCTGACCCGCTCTTCCCACCATGCCGGCGACGACTTCGCCCGGCTGCGGGCGGCGCGCGAAAAGAAGCTGCTGATCGCCGCTGAGTGAGATTTGGCGCTTGCTTTATCAGACTGCTGATAAAGTCGACCAACCATGCTTCGGCTGCTCGAGCTGGTGCCGCGGTTGCCCTGTTCGCGCCAATGGCTGCCCCTCACCCTAACCCTCTCCCCGTAAACGGGGCGAGGGGACGTGCCCTGCGAGAAGTGGGCGAGGGACGGAGAGGTCGCGGCATATTCCCTTCGCCCCGCAAGCGGGGAGAAGGTGCCGGCAGGCGGATGAGGGGCCGGCCTCGCCGTTCTCCTCGGCCGAGGTGTCGTATCTTGAGGGCGACGATGAAGGTCAAATTCGGTTTGAAGTCGACGCTGATCGAAGCCGACCGCATCCTGGTGATTGGCTGCCCCGGTAGCGGCAAGAGCACGCTCGCAAAGCGGCTTTCGCGAGCGCTCGGCCTTGGCTATATCTCCATGGACCGCGACTTTTACTGGCTGCCGGGCTGGAGAAAGAGGCCGCGCGACGAGATCGACCGCCTGATCGCCAAGGCCGTGGCGGAAGAGCGCTGGATCATGGATGGAACCGGGCTGAACTCCTTCGATCTTCGCCTGCCACGCGCCGACGCCGTCATTTGGCTTCGGCTACCGAGATATGCATGCCTTTACGGCGCCATATCGAGAGCGTTCCGTTATTTCGGGCGCAACCGCCCCGAACTGCCTGCCGGCTGCCCTGAACATCTTTCGCTGGGCGCGCTTGCCTATATCTGGAATTTCGAGCGCGATGCCGCCCCCTTGATCGAAGCGGCACTTCGGGATCATGGGCTTACAAATGCCACTGTCACCATAAGATCACGCGAAGCAGCTGGCCAGCTGGCCGCCCTTCGCACGTAGCAGCGAAGCGCAGGCGCCGGCCGAGGGAGTTGCATGATGGATCAGAAAGTAGAGCTGCCGCTGCGTCAGCAGATCACCGATCTTAAACAGGCTGCGGAGCATATCCGTACAGCCAGCCGAATCCTCGTCGTGGGCTGCTCGGGCGGCGGCAAATCCACGCTATCGCTGAAGATCGCCAAGGGCTTCGGGCTTTCCTACGTTTCGCTCGATCGCGACGTATTTTGGCTTCCCGGCTGGGTCACGCGCGACAGGGCCGAGCAGAGAAATATCATCGCCAGCCGGATCCTCGAAGAGCGTTGGATCATGGACGGCACGAACCCGTCATCCCTGGACATTCGGCTGCCACGCACCGATTTCGTCGTCTGGGTCCGGATGCCGCGGCTTGTCTGCGTCTGGGGCGCCATCAGCCGATGGGCGAAATGGATCGGCCGCACTCGCCCCGAAATGGCGCCGGGCTGTATCGAGAAGATCGATTTGGAATTCCTCCGCTTCATCTGGACCTTCGAGGAGAAATTCGCGCCGCGCCTCGTCGCCGGCATCGCCGAGCACGGCTCTGACGTGCCGGTTCTTCAGCTAAAATCCCGCCGCCAGATGCGCGAGCTTCTTGATCTTCTCGGCCGGCCCGCTTAATTGCCGACTATGCCGCAATTCGAAACACACCGTCCCGTCCCGCATTCGCCCGAGCAGATGTTCGACCTCGTCGCCGACGTCGAGCGCTATCCGGAATTCCTGCCGCTTTGCGAAGCGCTCGCCATCAGGAGCCGCAAGGAGCGCGACGGCAAGATCCTGCTCGTCGCCGACATGACGGTCGGCTATAAGGCGATCCGCGAGACCTTCACGACCCAGGTGCTGCTGAACCGGGCCGAGCACGTCATTGAGGTCAAATATATCGATGGCCCGTTCAAATATCTCGACAATCGCTGGCATTTCGCCGAGACGCCGTCCGGCGGCTGCACCGTCGATTTCTTCATCGATTACGAGTTCAAGAGCCGTATTCTCGGCGCGTTGATGGGCTCGATGTTCGACCGCGCTTTCCGCATGTTCACCGAAGCCTTCGAGACCAGGGCAAACAGGATCTACACACCGGCTTGATGAGCGAACCGGCCTCAGGCAGCAAGAAGCGAGCGCACCATCTCCAGCGCCATCCTGATCGTCGCTAGCCGAACCTCGCTGCGGCCGATATCGCCATAGTGCATTTTCCGATGGATGAGCGCGCCGGCGCGCGATTTGGCGGCGAGGTGCACGAGGCCGACCGGCTTTTCGGCGGATCCGCCGCCGGGGCCGGCAATGCCTGTGACGGCGACGGCGATCTCGGCGCGTGAGCGGAAGAGGGCGCCATGCACCATCTGCCGCGCCGTTTCCTCCGAGACCGCGCCGAAGCGCGAGAGCGTTTCCGCCTGCACGCCGAGCATCTCGATCTTTGCGCTATTCGTATAGGTGACGAAGCCGCGGTCGACGACGGCGGACGAACCCGAAATCTCCGTCAGCGCCCCGGCGATCAGGCCGCCGGTGCAGGATTCGGCGGTCGAGACCATCAGCCCTGCAGCCGTGAAGTCACGGATGATCGCCTCCGCCGTGGAAATGATATCTTGAGGAAAAAGGCTCATCCTTTCCTCCCGCGATAGACGACGGTGGCAGTCGCGATCGCCGCGATGCCTTCGCGTCGGCCGACGAAGCCGATCGTCTCGTTGGTCGTCGCCTTGACCGAGCAGCGCTCGATATCGATTCCGAGATAGTCCGACAGTTTCGCCCGCATGGCGTCTCGATGCGGGCCGACTTTCGGCGCCTCGGCGATCAGCGAGACGTCGGCATTCATGATCGTGCCGCCGCGCTCGCGCACGATCCGGGCGGCATATTCGATGAATATCCGCGAAGCTGCACCCTTCCATTGCGGGTCGGACGGCGGAAAATGATCGCCGATATCGCCGGCGCCGCAGGTGGCGAGCAGCGCGTCCGTCAGCGCATGCAGCGCAACGTCGGCATCGGAGTGTCCTTTCAGCTTCTGGTCATGCGGAATGAACACGCCGCAGAGCGTCACGCCATCGCCGGCGACGAGCTGGTGCACGTCGTAGCCGTTGCCGGTGCGCACGTCCGGAAGCAGCGACGTCGACAGCTTGTCGTCGGCCATGGCAATATCGTTCTTGACCGTCAGCTTGACGTTGTCGGCCGTGCCCTCGACGATCGTCACCGGAATGCCCAGCCATTCGGCGATCGAGGCGTCGTCGGTGAAATCGCCTCGACCGCTCGCGGCTGCCTTCTCATGCGCATCGAGGATCGTTTCGAAGGCGAAGGATTGCGGCGTCTGCGCCGCGTAGAGATGCTCGCGGGACACCGTGGTCAGCACGGTGCCGGCATTATCGGCGCGTTTCAGCGTGTCGGTGACCGGGATCGCCGGCAGGACCGCCTGGGCTCCGGCGCGAAGGCTCGCGGCAATGCGATCGAGCAGCACATGGTCGAAGAAAGGTCGCACGGCATCATGGATCAGCACGTGACTGATGTGCTTGTCCTCGAGGTATCTGAGGCCTGCCAGGACGGATTGTTGCCTCGTTGCACCCCCATGCACCGTTTCGATGGGCGTTGCCGAGATGATGTGGCGGAAGGCTCTCGCAAACAGCGCCTCGTCATCTGGATGAATGACCACGACGATCTCAGTTGCCGCTTCCCATGTCATGAAGTTTTCAAGCGTATGCACGATAACCGGTTTGCCGCCGATCATGCGATACTGCTTGGGGCCTTCCTTGGAGGATCCTGCGCGCTCGCCGCGGCCGGCGGCAACGATGACAATTCCAGCCGATATCGGTTGCTTAGAAGGCATTTGCAGCATAAATCCCCTAAATTATGCGGAATTGACCGGAGTGCTCTAACGTCTTGCTTGGGCCTTTTCCAGCATCTGCCCGAAAAATATCAATTCCGGTGCCAGCCCCCTTGGCAAGCCAGGGAATAGTGGCTAAAAATAATGCAGTTCTATTGTATGCCCGAAAGATAATCATTTGATTTCCCAGGACCTCGCAGCGCCTTTCCGAATCGGACCCGTGTCTGTGCGGAACCGCGTTGTGCTGGCGCCGATGTCCGGCGTCACCGACATGCCCTATCGCGAGCTTGCCTGGCGCTTCGGCGCCGGCCTCGTCGTCACAGAAATGGTGGCGAGCCGTGAACTGGTCAACGACACCGCCGAATCCTGGTCGCGGTTCAGCGCTGCCGGCTTCCGGCCGCATATGGTGCAGCTTGCCGGGCGCGAGGCGCACTGGATGGCGGAGGCGGCCAAGATCGCCGCCGATCACGGCGCCGATATCATCGACATCAACATGGGTTGCCCGGCAAAGAAGGTGATCGGCGGTTATTCCGGCTCGGCGCTGATGCGCGAGCCCGATCAGGCGCTCGGCCTCATCGAGGCGACGGTCAAGGCTGTCGACATTCCGGTAACGCTGAAGATGCGCCTCGGCTGGGATGAGAATTCCATCAACGCGCCTGATATCGCCCGTCGCGCCGAAGCCGCCGGCATCCAGCTTGTGACCATTCATGGGCGCACCCGCATGCAATTCTATGAAGGCCGCGCCGATTGGGATGCTATCCGCGCCGTACGCGAGGTGATCTCCATTCCGCTGATCGCCAATGGCGATGTCGAAACCGCTGGCGACGCGCAGGAAATATTGCGTCGCTCCGGCGCCGATGCCGTGATGATTGGCAGGGGCTGTCAGGGCAGACCGTGGCATGCCGGCGTCCTTGCCGGTGAGCCCGAGCCGCGACGCCAGGAGATCGCCGATATCGCCGTCGAACATTACCGGATGATGCTGGATTTCTACGGCGAAGCGGTGGCGATCCGCCACGCCCGCAAGCACCTTGGCTGGTATCTCCAGCGTTTCGCCCCGGCTCTGTCAGGCGCTGAAAAGGCGGAGATCATGACCTCGCGCGATCCGCGCGAGGTGGCCGCGCGCCTTTATGATGCGCTGGCTGTGAATATTGTCGACAGCCGGGAGGCGGCATGACGAAGGATATGATATCTCCGTCCGATCACGCCGGCGGGACCGTCGCCATGGCCGTACTGAACGCCATCCAGAACCCGGTCATCATGGTCGACGAATCCGGTTTCGTCGTTTTCGCCAATTGGGAGGCGGAGGCCTTCTTCGGTGCCAGCGCCTCGCATCTGGCGCGTTACCGCATCTCGACCTTCATCCCTTTCGGCAGCCCGCTGCTTGCCCTCATCGACCAGGTGCGCGAGCGCAAGGCGCCGGTCAACGAATATCGCGTCGACCTGAGTTCGCCCCGCCTCGGACAGGACAAGCTCGTCGATCTCTACGTCGCCCCGGTGCTCAGCGAGCCCGGCGCCGTCGTCATCGTCTTTCAGGAACGCTCGATGGCCGACAAGATCGACCGGCAGCTGACGCATCGCGCCGCCGCCCGCTCGGTGACCGGCCTTGCCTCGATGCTGGCGCATGAGATCAAGAACCCGCTCTCTGGTATACGCGGCGCTGCCCAGCTGCTCGAACAGTCTGCGGTCGACGAGGATCGGGCGCTGACCCGGCTGATCTGCGACGAGACCGATCGCATTGTCTCGTTGGTCGACCGTATGGAAGTCTTTTCCGACGAACGTCCTGTCGACCGCATGCCGGTCAATATCCATTCCGTGCTCGATCATGTGAAGGCGGTCGCCAAGGCAGGTTTTGCCCGCAACATCCGGGTCACCGAGAGTTACGACCCGTCGCTGCCGGCCGTTTATGCCAATCGCGACCAGCTCGTCCAGGTCTTCCTCAATCTGGTGAAGAACGCCGCCGAAGCGGTCGGCGATCGGCCGGACGGCGAGATCATGCTGACGACCGCCTATCGCCCGGGCATCCGTCTTTCGGTCGCCGGCACGCGCGAGAAGATCTCGCTGCCGCTGGAATTCTGCGTCCACGACAACGGCCCCGGCGTTCCCCTCGATCTGTTGCCGCATCTCTTCGATCCCTTCATCACCACCAAGCCGAACGGCAGCGGCCTCGGGCTGGCGCTGGTCGCCAAGATCATCGGCGATCACGGCGGCATCATCGAATGCGACAGCCAGAACAGCCGCACGACATTCCGCGTTCTCATGCCGGCGTCGAAGGACGCCTCGCTTGAAGACGCTTCTATAGCAAGCTCGACAGGACCTTCTCGATGACAGCCACGATCCTCGTTGCAGATGATGATGCGGCCATCCGGACCGTGCTCAACCAGGCTTTGAGCCGCGCCGGCTATGACGTTCGCATCACCTCCAACGCCGCTACCCTCTGGCGCTGGATTTCCGCGGGCGAGGGCGATCTGGTCGTCACCGATGTGGTGATGCCCGACGAAAACGCCTTCGATCTGCTGCCGCGCATCAAGAAGGCGCGGCCCGACCTGCCCGTCCTGGTCATGAGCGCCCAGAACACCTTCATGACCGCCATCAAGGCCTCGGAAAAAGGCGCCTACGACTATCTGCCGAAGCCCTTCGACCTCACCGAGCTGATCGGCATCATCGGCCGGGCGCTGGCGGAACCGAAGCGCAAGCCCGCCAAGCTCGAAGACGACATGCAGGACGGCATGCCGCTCGTCGGCCGGTCGGCGGCAATGCAGGAAATCTACCGCGTGCTCGCCCGGCTGATGCAGACGGACCTGACGCTGATGATCACCGGCGAATCCGGCACCGGCAAGGAACTCGTCGCCCGCGCGCTGCACGACTACGGCAAGCGCCGCAACGGCCCGTTTGTTGCAATCAACATGGCGGCGATCCCGCGCGACCTGATCGAATCCGAACTTTTCGGCCATGAGAAGGGCGCCTTTACCGGCGCGCAGACCCGCTCGACCGGCCGTTTCGAACAGGCCGAAGGCGGCACGCTGTTCCTCGACGAGATCGGCGACATGCCGATGGACGCCCAGACACGGCTCTTACGCGTCCTGCAGCAGGGCGAATACACCACCGTCGGCGGCCGCACGCCGATCCGCACGGACGTGCGCATCGTTGCCGCCACCAACAAGGACCTGAAGCAGGCGATCAACCAGGGTCTCTTCCGCGAGGACCTCTATTACCGCCTCAATGTCGTGCCGCTGCGCCTGCCGCCGCTGCGCGATCGCGCCGAGGACATTCCCGATCTGGTGCGCCATTTCATCCAGCAGGCCGAAAAGGAAGGCCTCGGCTCCAAGCGTTTCGATCAGGAAGCGCTCGAACTGATGAAGGCCTATGCCTGGCCGGGCAACGTCCGCGAACTGGAAAACCTCATCCGCCGTCTGATGGCGCTCTATCCGCAGGATGTCATCACCCGCGAGATCATCGACGCCGAACTTCGTTCCGACGTGCCTGACAGCCCGATCGACAAGGGGCCGATCCGCAGCGGATCGATGACGATCGCACAGGCGGTCGAGGAGAACATGCGCAGCTACTTCGCAGGCTTCGGGGACAATCTGCCGCCGCCCGGCCTCTATGACCGCGTGCTGACGGAAATGGAGTATCCGCTGATCCTCGCAGCCCTGACGGCGACACGCGGCAACCAGATCAAGGCCGCCGATCTTCTCGGTCTCAACCGCAACACCTTGCGCAAGAAGATCAGGGAACTTGGCGTCTCCGTCTACAGGAGTTCCCGCACTGCCTGAGTGTGTTCGCGCTCGCATCGGGCCGGCATGCGGCCTGATGCCAGAATTGGCGCCGCGACGGGCTGGCGAGAAATCGTGGGCTTCATGGACGACTTCATCGTTCAAACCCGGTCTGCTGTTCCAGGCGTCGTACTCAGAAGTGGATAACGACGCCGAGGATCGGACCCTGCTGGACGACGTCGAAGACAAAGCCGTCATTGTCGTAGTCGACGCCGAGTGCGCGGTATCCCGCAACGGCCGAGATCGTATCGGTGAACTTGTACCCGACCGCGAGCGCCACATCCCAGTCGAGATCCGCGCCGCCGGCACCGACGTTTGTCGAATGCGTTCGTCGGGTTTCTGTGCCAGTTGTCGTGACGGTAGCGCTACTGCGGCTGAAGGGCCTTGGAGCCGTCGATCGGCAGCGACATGGTCGCCAGCACCTCGTCCCTCACAAGCAGCCCGGCCGTTTGCAGATCGGCAATCATCCGCGACCGGTCCTGTGGCTGGAAATTGCGCACCTTGAGTTCGGCCACGATGTTCGGAATGAAGTCGGGTCTCATTTCGTTGAACCGCGCGGCCTCTCTGCGGGCGTCCTCGATCATTCCAGCGTCGACGTAGATGACGGCAGCCACCGCATGGAATAGCGGGAACTTCTGCAGGTCCGCCTGCCTGATCTCGATGACTGCGGTCTTGTCGTCGTGCAACATGTAGGCTGCGAGTGCGCGCGTTCCGCGATAGTAGCCGCCGCCGGCAGGGTTGAGATCAATGGCACGATCCAGCAGCGCTGCCCCGCGCTGCCACTCCCCGCTCATCGCCAGCCGGGTACCAAATTCTGCCAGCAATTCGGTGTCGTTCGGATTGGTCGCCAGTGCCCGTTCGCCGATCTGAAGTGCCTCCGAAACCCGCTGGCTGAAAAACAACGCCGTCATCAGCGCCTGAAGGGCGCGGGTGTTGCCGGGATCCAGTTGAACGGCACGGCGGGCGGCTTGAAAGCTGCGATCTATCGGCGTGGACGAAATGGGCTTCCGGTTGAACCTGAAACGATCCTCGTCAAGATAGACTATCTACAACATCGCCCAGGCGGTCGCAAAGGATGGATAGCGGGCGACAGCACTTTCGAGGCAGTTTCGAACCTCTCCGTGCCGCTCGCTGCTTAACTCGGCACGGTAAGCATAAAAGCTAAGCGTGCAGCCGTAGATGCCGAGATCATCAGGCGGCGGATTGGAAACATCGGCCTGGGCCATGATGCCATAGGGCTGCGCCACGGCGGTCGCAACCTTGTTTGCGACGTCGGACTGGATGGTGAACAGGTCGCGGACGCCGATGTCGTCGTCGTAGGTCTGCGACCAGAGGATCTCATCGGTCTGCGTGTCGAGCAGACGTGCCGTCACACGCACTCGGCTTCCGGAGACGCGAACACCGCCTGCCAGCAGGAAGCGTGCGCCAAGTTCCCCGCGAATCCTCGATGTCTCCACTTCTGGCGGCAACGATTTGGACGTCTCGCGACCGAAGACCTTGATCTCCTTGAAGCGGGGAAGGGCAGTGAGGAGTTCCTCGGTCAGGCCCGTCGTGTAGAGTTCCGCCTGAGGACCATCACCGAGATTGGCAAATGGAGCGATCACCAATGTCGGTCCGTCAGATCCCGTTATGTGGGCAGTCGCAAACGGCCAGATCGAGCCAAATCCAACGGAGGTCAAGCCAGCCAGGGCTGCAGCGCCGCCCGCGATCACGATCAATCCAAGGACCACTGCCCATCTATATCCTCGTAAGCCGGGAAAGAGGGAATAGGCGCGCTCCGGTGGCAGACTTTGGTCTTCAGCATCGGGATTGTCATCGCTCGGGCAAGTCCAGGCAAAGGTCGGCACGTAACCGCCTTTCGGAATGTCTATTCGGATCGGATCGTGTTGACCTGCTGTAAAATAATAGCGCTCGAGCACCCGCCTGAGCCTTCCGGCCTCGATCCGCACAACCGGATCATCCTGTGTGAATCCGTTGGAGCGCTTGAAGACTTCGACGGCGATGGAGTAACCCTTGATCCGGTCTGCGCGGCCTGCAAGCGTCTCCTCCACGGCATAGGTGAGAAATGCCGCACTCCGGCCGACATGCGGAAATTGCGGGCTGGTGATGATTCGCTCAAGCTGAGCCCGAACATCATCGTGGGTCGGTAGTGGTCGCGTCGAAACCGGCGCGATATCGCGCCTTGATGGCAATGAATCCTGCACGACTTGCTCCTCACCCGCTCTTGAGGGACGTGACTACCAGAGATTTTATTAACTATCCCTTTTGTAACCTACCGCAGAAACCGATCCTCGTCCATCAAAGGCGGCGCATCGAGCCTGTTCGATGACTTCGCAGATCGAGGGAAGGGGACTCCAGGCGCGTGAACCGCGGAAGCGGACATCGCGTCTTCGCCGCCTCGTAGCAGCCCGCGACCCGAAGCGGCCAAAGCCGTTAGTGACCACGCAAGGGGCCACGACGACTCGGTCTAACGCGCCCGCCAGATAGCAAGCAAGCACCACAGGGAAGTCGCCGCGTGATAGAGGATCGCGGGGAACAACAGGATGCCGATCATCTCCAGAACGAGAGCGGAATAGATCAGGACGGCCGTGGTCAGGAGATTGTAGAGCGCCACGCCGACGAGGAGCCCCAGGGTGCCTCGCCTGTCTTCGGCGTCACGCCCACCCCAGCTTGCTGCGGCAAGAGCGAGCAGCGCCGCACCGCAGATCCGCGCAATCAGTGGTGCCTCCGAAGCAACCGGCCTTGCCTCAAACAGCAGAACGAAGAGGATCGATGGCGCCACGACAAGCCCCAGTCCCGTCGCACCTTCGGCGATTGCGAACAGGGTCAGAAGCGTGTGTCGGTGAGCTGTGTTCATGGCGCAGAATCCCCGTGCCTAGGTCAACGTCACTTTCGGCACGGGCCGCGACGGGCCGCTCTGCGCAGAACCTCTTTCATCAAGGTTGCGGCTGAAGTTCTATCCTCAAGCTGCTCAGCTTGCCGTCGAAGGCGAACGGTGCCTGGTAGTCGTTATCGTCGACACCGGTTCCCGTGTCGGAGCCGATATCAAAGGTTTCACTCGCCTCGAGAGCAAAGGGAATGGTGTTTGGGAAGATCCCGCTTGCCGCCTCGGCGCCGTCGATCGTGATTGTCCCCTTGCCACCTTTACCGAGGCCGGGCCCATCGGACTTGAAGGAGAAGCCGAGATTGTGCTTTCCAGGCGTCAATGCCGCTGCGCCCTCCACCCTCGGCCGGGCGAGATCCAATAGGTCATAGACAAAGATTGGCTTCCCTTTGAGCAGGTAGAAGCCCCATCCCCCGAAGCGCCCGCCTGCAGTCACAAGCATGCCGTTGCCGCCGCCCGCGGGCACATCGATATCGGCCGTGATCGTGAAGGACTTGTTGAGGACGCTCGGTGCCGTCCCAAGGGGCACGCCGACGATGGGTTTCGTGTAGATGAAATCATTACGTCCGGCGACGATGCTCGGTCGCGGGAGAATGAAGCGCGTCAAGGCCGAGGCGTCCAACGGCAGAACCTGGTACTTCGCAGCCTCGATCCAGAACAAATCCTGCAACTCCTTCAGCTTGCCGGGATTGGTGGCCGCCAGATCGTTGTTTTGCGTCCAGTCCTTGGACAGGTCGAACAACTCCCAGGTCACGCCGTTGACGATGTCCTTCGGGATCGGAGCCGTTCCGTTCCAAGGTTCCCGATAGGGCAACGTGGAGGCAATCCACCCATCGTGATAGATCGCGCGATTGCCGAACATCTCGAAATATTGGGTCGAATGTTTCGATGGCGCATCGGCGTTTGCCTTGTCGAATGTGTAGGCCAGGCTCACGCCTTCGATCGGCGTTTGGGTGATCCCATTGACTGCATCAGGAGCACGGATGCCCGTCACTTCCAAGATCGTCGGGACGATGTCGATGACATGGTGGAACTGGTTGCGCACCCCACCCGGATCTTTGATGTGGCCCGGCCACGCAATGGCCATACCGTTACGAATACCCCCAAAATAGGAAGCGACCTGCTTGGTCCACTTGAAGGGCGTATCGAAAGCCCAAGCCCAGCCGACCGAATAATGCGGATAGGTCAACGCCGACCCCCAGGCGTCATAGAATTTGAGCTGGTCCTGGACGGGCACGTCGACGCCGTTGAAGAACGTCATCTCGTTTGGCGTTCCAGCCGGGGAGCCTTCCGCGCTCGCGCCATTGTCGCCGCTGATAAAGATAATCAGCGTGTCATCGAGCTTGCCCATGTCCTCGACCGCTTTGACGACCCGGCCGATTTCATTGTCGGTATAGGCGAGGTAGGCTCCGTAGACGTCGGCCTGGTGGATGAAGAGCTTCTTCTCGTCAGCCGAAAGGACGTCCCACGGCTTGATGAGCTTATCCGGCCAGGGTGTCAGTTGCGCATCCTGAGGGATAACACCCAGCCTCTTCTGGTTGGCGAAGATTTGGTCGCGCAGCGCATTCCATCCCTTGTCGAACAGATGCAAGTCGCTGATCTTTTTGATCCAATCGGGGGTCGGGTGATGAGGCGCGTGAGTCCCGCCCGGTGCATAGTAAAGGAAGAATGGCTTCTTGGGATCGAGCTGATTGAGTTGGTTGAGATAGTTGATGGCGTCGTCCGCCATATCTGTCGTCAGGTTGTAGGTAGGATTGTTCAGATAGGGATAGACACGCGTGGTATTGCGGTAGAGGTCCGGTTGCCACTGGTTGGTCTCGCCGCTGACAAAGCCATAGAAATATTCAAATCCCATTCCGATGGGCCATTGATCGAAGGGACCCGCCTGGCTGGTTTGGAAAGATGGCGTGTTGTGATTCTTGCCGAACCACGATGTTGCATAACCATTTGCCTTGAGGATTGTGCCGACCGTATCCTTGTCCGCGGTAATGACGCTGTCGTAGCCCGGATAACCGGTCGACGCCTCGCTGATCACACCGAAGCCGACTGAATGATGATTGCGGCCCGTGATCAGAGCGGCGCGTGTCGGGGAACACAGCGATGTCGTATGGAAGTTCGTGTAGCGCAGGCCTATGTTGGCAATCCGGTCGAGTGTTGGGGTCGGAATGACCCCGCCGAAGGTGCTCGGGGCCGCAAATCCGACGTCATCTGTCAAGATCAGCAAGACGTTGGGCGCACTCTTGGGCGGCACAACCTGCGGCTGCCAATATGGCGTCGACTGAAGCGCGTCGAGATTTGTCGTGCCGCCAAACTGCCCTGGCGGTGGCGGGATCTGTCGGCCGTCGATTGTGATCGTTGCGCTCGGCGTGCCGGGTGTTCCATTGATGACTTGAGCTGACGCATTCGTCCCGCCAACGGAAAAAAATGTAAGCGCAGTGCCGCCTAATAGGGCAGCCAAAGTCAGGATACTGCTTTTCATCTCGATTCCCCCCGGCAATCGATCCCGCGTGATGTGGACCGTTTTATTCGGGGAGGGTATGGCGAGTACTGCGAGCGCGCCAGTAACATACAGTATGCACTGTTGATCCGCGTTCGCTTCGACAGTCACACTCGAGAACACGTTGCGGACCTTATTTCCGGGCAACGGCCGAACGAGTGATCGTCCCGCTGCAGCTGCGCCGGATTGACAGATACTACCGTATGATACGGGCAAACCTCTCTTCGAGCGAATATTGTTGCGGACGGGCGCTGGTCACACCGAAGCCGAGCGCGAATTTGCTTATGAAGGAAGTTCAGCATCGGCCAGCTCGACCAGGGCTTGGACGAAGCACAGGCTCACGGGTGGACGATTGTCGACACGAAGGATGACTGGAAAGCCGTCTATTGACCGATCAGAATGAAAGGTCTTGTTACCATCGGTGGCTTATTCCGCCGACGCGACATGTGGCCATGACGCCGCCTCACACGCGCTTGACACATCTGAAGCCGACATGACTTGTGGACGTGTCCTCTGGCTCGGCATGTCTGGCGGCCGGACGATAGCGCCTGCAGTAGTTCGGCGCGCAAAGGTGGGACCCGCCCTTGAGGACGCGCCGCGGGATCCTGATCTCAGGCAGCCGCGGATCGTAGCTGGCGTCGGCGTCGCCTCCGCGGGGATTGCTGGGGATGCAGCATGAATGGCTGGCAGGCTCGGGATGGCGTGTCGACCAGAAGTCAGAGGTCCATTCCCAGACATTGCCGATCATGTCGTAGATGCCGTAGCCGTTTGATGGAAAGGATCCGACCGGCGACGTTCTGTCCGCACCGGCTGGCTTTGTGCTCAGCGTAGGGAAGGTACCCTGCCAGGTATTGGCCATGAGCTTTCCTTCGGGGTTCAACGCGTCGCCCCAGGCAAATTCCGCTTCATCAAGGCCGCCGCGCGCAGCCAGCTCCCACTCTGCCTCGGTCGGCAGATCTTTTCCCGCCCAAGCCGCATAGGCCTTGGCGTCGCTATAGGCGATATGAACGACGGGATGATCGAGCTTGCCGCGGATGTCGGTGCGACCGCCGTAAGGGTGTCGCCAGTCCGCGCCGAATTTAAACGACCACCATTGGGTAATGTCGGGGCCGACGACGGCTTTCGGCGGGGTGAACACCAGAGATCCGGCTCGCAGCATTTTGGGAAGCGCTCCAGGATAGTCCTCGGCACGGGGAGCCCTTTCGGCGACGGTCACATGTCCGGTGGCGTTGACGAATGAGGCGAACTGCCGGTTGGTGACAGGGGTGGCGTCGATCCAGAAGCCGTCGACCGTCACCGGATGGGCGGGGGCCTCCTCCACATAATGCTCGTTCGATCCCATGGTGAAGGTGCGGCCGGCTACCCAGACCAGACCCTGAAATCCCGCGTCGTCCACCGCGCGGCGGTCAGGCATCATTTTCGTCATCCTCGCAGCTTATCGCCGTTAATCTAACCGTACGTGTCCCCGATCTTCGATCAAGATAACTATCCCTCACAGCCGCGTTCTTGAAGTAGGTTACAGTAAAATACGCGACCCTGCCGAGTTCTATCGAGCCACGGAAGTCGCGGAGATGATATCGCGTCAGCACGGATGTCGCCTTTCACGCTATCGGTATTTCTGGGCGGCTTTCGCCCGGACATTGGTTCCTGCCTATCGGCGGTTTCGCCCGTAGGTTACGGATCGAGGGCTTGCCGAACCAGGCCTTCGAACTGAAGGCGCTCATTGTGGCGGACGAGGTCAGCGCAGCTTGACAATGTCCGAGATGCGTTGCATTTTCGCCACAATGCGTTGCTTAAAGGTCACGCAAGGGTTTAGACATTCGCTCCCGATCGAGTCGTTGCAACGCTGGCTTCTTTAAGCCGGCGTTTCCTTGGTTTCGATCGGATGGCGAGGCGGCAAGTGCCGTCTGAAGAGAGGCCGAATGACGCAGGATGGGGTATCGCCGGCGGCGGCGGGCGAGACGGTGACGACGGTGACCGATCGCCGCGCCCTTTTTGCCGTGCCCGGCCTCGTGCTCGCCGGCGGCGCGCTTCTCTGCGCCACGGCGACACTTTTCGTGCTGCTCGGTCTGACGCCGATCGCGCCGACGTCACATGTCGTCATCACCTCGGTGATCGTCAATTCCTTCTTTGTCCTGACGCTGCTGGCCTTGATCGCTCGCGAGGTGGCAAGGCTGCTGAAAGCCCGCACCCGCGGCCGTGCGGCAGCGCGCCTGCATATCCGCATCGTCGTGCTTTTTTCGATCGTCGCCATCACGCCGGCGATCCTCGTCGCCATCTTCGCCAGCATCACGCTGAATGCCGGTCTCGATCGCTGGTTTGCCCTGCGCACCCAGTCGATCGTCAGCTCGTCGCGGAATATCGGTCAGGCCTACATGATGGAGAATGCCAGCTATCTGCAGGGGCAGACGGTCTCCATGGCCAACGACCTGGAGCGCAACCGCGCGCTCTACAGTCTCGACAGGACGGGTTTTGCCGACCTGATGACCCGCCAGGCGAGGGGCCGCGGCCTGCTCGGCGCCTTCCTCGTCGAGCGCGACGGCTCGGTGATCGTCCAGGCCGATATCGCCACTGAAAAGCCGCTGCCGGCCATTCCACAGGACGCGCTGGAAAAGGCGGCTGCCGGCCAGCCGACACTGATCCCGCCCGGCGTCACCAATCTCGTCGGCGCCATTATCAAGCTCGATGCCATCCAGGGCACCTTCCTTTACACGGTGCGCGCCGTCGATCCCAAGGTAATGGGCGCCATGCGCATGATGGAGGAGAACGCCACCGAATACCGCTCGATGGAGGCCAACCGCTTCTCGCTGCAGGTCGCCTTCGCCGTGCTCTATATTGGCTTCGCGCTGATCGTGCTCTTGGCGGCGATCTGGACCGCGATCGCCGTCGCCGACCGCATCGTCCGGCCGATCCGCCTGCTGATCACGGCGGCCGACAGTGTCGCATCGGGCAATATGGACATCGTCGTGCCGGTGCATGCCGTTGACGGCGATGTCGCCAATCTCTCGCGCACCTTCAACAAGATGATCTCGGAAATCCGCACCCAGCGCGACGAGATCCTTGAGGCCAAGGACGAGGTCGACGACCGCCGCCGCTTCATCGAAGCGGTGCTGTCGGGCGTCACCGCCGCCGTCATCGGCGTAGAGCAGGACCGCCGCATCGCCATCGTCAACAGTTCGGCCGAGACGCTGATGTCGCTATCGGCGGGCGAGATGCTCGGAAAGCAGCTGGTCGACATTGCGCCCGAGGTCGATCACGTGCTGACCGAGGCGGCGGTGCGTTATCGCGGCGATTTCCGCAAGCAGATCGCGCTGGTACGCGGCGGCACCGTGAGGACATTGAGTGTGCAGGTCACTCGCGAAGAAGTGCGCGACATGAGCGAATCCTACGTGATTACGCTCGACGACATCACCGACCTCGTCATCGCCCAGCGCTCGACCGCCTGGGGCGACGTGGCCAGGCGCATCGCTCACGAGATCAAAAACCCGTTGACGCCGATCCAGCTGTCCGCCGAGCGCATCCAGCGCCGCTACGGCAAGCAGATCGACCAGGGCGACCGAACCGTCTTCGACCAGTGCACGGATACGATCATCCGCCAGGTCGGCGATATCGGTCGCATGGTCGACGAATTCTCCGCCTTTGCCCGCATGCCGAAGCCGACCAAGGAGCCGAGCGATCTGCGCAATATCCTGCGCGACGCGATCTTCCTGCGTGAGATGGGCAACCATCACGTCACCTTCGAGCAGGATTTCGGCGACCAGCCTCTGGAGGGCCTGTTCGACAGTCGCATGCTCGGCCAGGCTTTTGGAAATCTCATCAAGAATGCCGTCGAATCGATCGAGGCCGTTCCGAGCGACGAGCGGGACGAACGCAAGGTTCTCGTCCGCGCCGCCCTCGATACCGGCCGCGACCGCTTCACCGTCGACGTGATCGACAATGGCCGCGGCCTGCCGGTGGAGAACCGCCACAGCATTCTGGAACCCTATATGACGATGCGTGAGAAGGGCACCGGCCTCGGCCTCGCCATCGTCAAGAAGATCATCGAGGAACATGGCGGGCAGCTGGAGCTGCATGATGCGCCCGCCGATTTTGACCGGGGAAGAGGGGCCATGATCCGCGTGCATCTGCCACGCCTGGATCCGACGCCTGCTCCCGCAGCCAATGACAAGGAAAGCGTTTATGGCCTCTGATATTCTCGTCGTCGACGATGAGCACGATATTCGCGAGATCGTTTCCGGCATTCTCTCCGACGAGGGACACGAGACGCGCACGGCCCATGACAGCGACAGCGCGCTGGCGGCGATTTCCGATCGCGTACCGCGGCTGATCTTCCTCGATATATGGATGCAGGGCAGCAAGCTCGATGGCCTGTCGCTGCTTGACGAGATCAAGACGCGCCACCCGGAACTGCCGATTGTGATGATCTCCGGCCACGGCAACATCGAGACCGCTGTCTCGGCGATCAAGCGCGGCGCCTTCGATTTCATCGAGAAACCCTTCAAGGCCGACCGGCTGATCCTGATCGCCGAACGGGCGCTGGAGAATTCCAAACTGAAGCGCGAGGTTTCCGACCTGAAGCGCCGCACCGGCGATGCGCTGGAGTTGATCGGCACCTCAGTTGCCGTTTCGCAGCTGCGCCAGACGATCGAGAAGGTTGCACCGACCAACAGCCGCATCATGATCCTCGGCGCCTCCGGCTCCGGCAAGGAACTGGTGGCGCGGATGATCCACAAGAAGTCGGCCCGCGCCAACGGCCCCTTCGTCGCGATCAACGCCGCCAACATCACGCCCGAACGCATGGAAGTGGCGCTGTTCGGCACCGAGGGCACACCCGGCCAGGCGCGCAAGATCGGCGCGCTCGAAGAAGCCCATCGTGGCATCCTCTATCTCGACGAAGTCGGCGAAATGCCGCGCGAGACGCAGAACAAGATCCTGCGCGTGCTGGTCGATCAGCAGTTCGAGCGGGTTGGTGGTTCCAAGCGCGTCAAGGTCGATGTCCGCATCATCTCCTCGACCGCCTATAATCTTGAGAGCCGCATCGCTGAAGGATGGTTCCGCGAGGATCTCTATCATCGCCTCGCTGTCGTGCCGGTGCGTGTGCCGGCCCTTGCAGAGCGACGCGAGGACATTCCCTTCCTCGTCGACCAGCTGATGCGCCAGATATCCGAGCAGGCCGGCATCCGTCCGCGCCGCATCGGTGATGACGCCATGGCCGTGCTGCAGGCGCATGATTGGCCCGGCAACATCCGCCAGCTGCGCAACAACATCGAGCGGCTGATGATCCTTGCCCGCACCGACGGCCCGGATGCGCCGATCACCGCCGACATGCTGCCGACCGATCTCGGCGACATGCTGCCGAAGGTTTCCGCCAAGAACGACTATCACATCATGACGCTGCCGCTGCGCGAAGCCCGCGAGATGTTCGAGAAGGATTACCTGATCGCCCAGATCAACCGCTTCGGCGGCAATATCTCGCGCACCGCGGAATTCGTCGGCATGGAGCGTTCGGCGCTGCATCGCAAGCTGAAGTCGCTCGGCGTCTGATCCTTTCCGGCGCGGCCGACGCTGCGCCGCGCCCATATTGCTTTCCGGAAGACCAGGTTTCCCATGCCGAGAATTGCCTATGTGAATGGCCGTTACGTCAAGCATTCCGATGCCAGCGTGCATATCGAGGACCGCGGCTACCAGTTCGCCGATGGCGTCTACGAGGTCTGCGAAGTGCGCCACGGCTATATCGTCGATCTCACACGCCATCTGAACCGTCTCGACCGTTCGCTCGGTGAGTTGCGCATCGCCTGGCCGATGGGCCGGGCGGCGCTGACGCAGGTCATCCGCGAGACGCTACGCCGCAACCATGTCCGCAACGGGCTTTTCTACATGCAGGTGACGCGCGGCGTCGCCCGCCGCGATCATGTCTTCCCGGCCGAGGGAACGCCGCCATCGCTTGTCATCACCGCCAAGAGCACCGATGCCAAGATCATCGCCGCCAAGAACGCCAACGGCATCAAGGCGATCACCCTTATCGACAACCGCTGGGAGCGGGTCGACATCAAGTCCGTCGGCTTGCTGCCGAATGCCATGGCCCGCCAGCAGGCGAAGGAGGCCGGCGCCCAGGAAGCGATCTATGTCGATGGCGACGGCATGGTGAAGGAAGGGGCGGCGACCAATGTCTGGATCGTCGATCCGGACGGAACGCTGGTGACGCGCCCGGCCGAACACGGAATCCTGCGCGGCATTACCCGCACCACCTTGATGGATGTCGGTGCCAAGCTGGGGTTGACGATCACTGAGCGGAACTTCTCCGTTTCGGAGATGCTCGCGGCCCGCGAGGTCTTCCTCACTGCTGCCACAAGCATTTGTTTTCCGGTCGTTTCCGTCGATGGCCAGGCCATTGCCAACGGTCATCCAGGCAGCGTTTCGCAGAAAGTCCGCGAGGCCTTTTTCGACGTTGCGGAAAAGATTGCGATTTGATACCAAGATTTGCTGGACAGGCGGAATGAGGATGCCGCCGGGTCTTCGTATGGTGAGGTTGATTGATATTCTACCGGCTAGATCAGGTCGGCAATAAAGAAAGAAGCGGCGCGATGGCGGAACGTTCTCAGAATCTTCAGGACTTATTTCTCAATACTGTTCGCAAGCAAAAGATTTCCCTGACAATCTTTCTGATCAACGGCGTGAAACTCACGGGCGTTGTTACGTCTTTTGACAATTTCTGTGTTCTTCTTCGCCGTGACGGCCACTCGCAGCTCGTGTATAAGCATGCGATATCGACGATCATGCCGGGCCAGCCCATGCAGATGTTCGAGAGCGAAGAAGCCGCGTCCTAACAGGATCAGCCGTCATTTCGACACGCGATACCAAGAACGATTCGATCATCCCTGAGGCCGCCAAGCACAGGGACGACATGCGCGCGACTGTCGTCGTGCCGGTTCTGAAATCGCGCAGTCGCGGCGGCCAGAGCGAATCGGCATCGACCCGCACGCCGGAAAGCCGGCTCGAAGAGGCGACCGGTCTTGCCCAGGCGATCGATCTCGATGTCGTCAACGGCTCGATCGTCCCGGTCAACGATCCGAGACCGGCCACACTGCTCGGCACCGGCAAGATCGAGGAGATCAAGGCGCTGCTCGATGAGCGCGATTCCGGTCTCGTCATCGTCGATCATCCGTTGACGCCGGTGCAGCAGCGCAATCTCGAAAAGGAATGGAACGCCAAGGTCATCGACCGGACGGGCCTCATCCTCGAAATCTTCGGCCGCCGCGCCTCCACCAAGGAAGGCACGCTGCAGGTCGATCTCGCCCATCTGAATTATCAGAAGGGCCGACTGGTCCGAAGCTGGACCCACCTTGAACGCCAGCGCGGCGGCGGCGGTTTCATGGGCGGCCCCGGCGAAACGCAGATCGAAGCCGACCGGCGGATGCTGCAGGACCGCATCATCAAGCTCGAACGGGAGCTGGAGCAGGTGGTGCGCACCCGCCAGCTCCACCGCGCCAAGCGCCGCAAGGTGCCGCACCCGATCGTGGCGCTGGTCGGTTACACCAATGCCGGCAAGTCGACACTGTTCAACCGCATCACCGGCGCCGGCGTGCTGGCCGAAGACATGCTCTTTGCCACGCTCGACCCGACCCTTCGGCGTATGAAGCTGCCGCACGGCCGCACCGTCATCCTGTCCGACACCGTCGGCTTCATCTCCGACCTGCCGACCCATCTGGTCGCCGCCTTCCGGGCGACGCTGGAAGAGGTGCTGGAAGCCGATCTCATCCTGCATGTCCGCGACATGTCCGATGCCGACAACCAGGCGCAGAGCTCCGACGTGATGCGCATCCTGAACGATCTCGGCATCGACGAGGCCGAAGCCGAAAAGCGTCTGATCGAAGTCTGGAACAAGATCGACCGGCTGGAGCCCGAAGTGCACGATGCTATGGTGCAGAAATCGGCCGGCGCCAGCAACGTGGTGGCTGTTTCGGCCGTCAGCGGCGAGGGCGTCGACACGCTGATGGAAGAGATCAGCCGCAGACTGTCCGGCGTGATGACTGTGGCGACGATCCGCCTTCCGGTCGACAAGCTGGCACTGCTACCCTGGCTTTACGACCACGCGATCGTTGACGGCCGCGAGGACAATGAAGACGGCTCGATCACGCTCGATCTGCGCCTCTCCGAAACCGAAGCCACCGAACTCGAGCGCCGCATCGGCAACGGACCGAAGTCTTCAAAGGAAGATTGGGAGCGGTAAGGCGCGCGCCTGGCGCAGTCGGGTTCGCGCTAATGGCTGCCCCTCACCCTAACCCTCTCCCCGTAAAAACGGGGCGAGGGGACGTGCCCTGCGAAAGGTTGGTGGGGCACGGAGAGGCTGCGGCATATCCCCTTCTCCCCGCAGGCGGGGAGAAGGTGGCGGCAGCCGGATGAGGGGCTGGCTTCGACGATCAATAGAAATCGCCGGCGATAACTCACTCCGCCACGATCGCTCTTTCAATCGCCTTCGCCGCCTGCCAGATTTCTTCCATGCGTTCGAGACTGGCTGCCTCCAGCGTCTCGCCTTCTGCTTCAAGAACCCGTTCTATATGGCTGAAACGGCGCCGGAATTTCGTATTCGTTCCGCGCACTGCCTGCTCCGGATCGGCCTTGACATGCCGGCCGATATTGACGACCGCGAAGATCAGGTCGCCGAGTTCGTCGCTGACCTTTGCCTGATCGCCCTCCCGAAGGGCTGCCCGCAATTCACCGATCTCTTCCTCGATCTTGTCGAGGATCGGCTCGGGTGCCGCCCAGTCGAAGCCGACCTTGGCGGCGCGTTCCTGCAGCTTCAGGGCTTCCGTCAAAGCTGGAAAGCTGCGCTGCACGGAGCCGAGGAAGCCGCTGTTGAAATCCTCGGTGATGCCGCGCCGTGACCGCCGCTCAGTGCGCTCGCGTTTCTCCGCCTGCTTGATCTCGTCCCATTGTCTCTTCACCGCGTCCGGCGTATCTGCCGACGAGCGGGCAAAGACGTGCGGATGGCGGCGGATCATCTTGGCGGTGATGGCGTTGACCACGTCGCCGAAGGAAAATTCGCCGGCCTCCTCGGCCATGCGGGCGTGGAAGACCACCTGCAGCAGCAAGTCGCCCAACTCGTCGCAGAGATCGTCCATATCGCCGCGCTCGATCGCGTCGGAGACCTCATAGGCCTCCTCGATGGTATAGGGCTTGATCGTCTCGAAGTTCTGCACGATGTCCCAGGGGCAGCCCGTTTCGGGATGGCGAAGGGCCGCCATGATCTCGATCAGCCGCGAAATGTCTTTGGAAGGTTGCATGTTGCCTCGGTTCAGCGGGCTTTAGTTCAGAGGCCCTCAGTTCAATGGAATGTCGTTGGCGCTCTTCGACGACTGGTAGCTGGTCGACAGGGCGTCGTAGCGCGCCTTGATGCGGGCGGTCTGCGCCTTCAGCGCGTTTTTCAGCGTAGCCTCTTCGGTCTCGATGAGATCGGCGATAGCAAAGCTGTTCCAGAAGGCGTTTTGCCTGCGGTAGCCGCCGGGTTCAAGCCCGAAGACTTCCTTGAGGATCTTCAAATCGTGCGGAATGGCGAAGGCGTCGCGGGAATCCTCATGGCTGAAGAAATAGTAGAAATTGTCGAAGCCCGCCCAGGTGATCGCCGACATGCACATGGTGCAGGGCTCGTGCGTCGACAGGAAGATCAGATCCTTGGTCGGCGGCTTGTCGCCGAGCTCGTAGAAGCGCTTCAGCGTATGCACCTCGCCGTGCCAGAGCGGATTGTCCAGCTCGTTATTGGTCTCGGCGACGACAAGCGAAAGATCGGATTTCCTTAAGATCGCCGCACCGAACACCTTGTTGCCAAGCGAAACGCCACGCTCCGTCAGCGGCAGGATATCGTCTTCGATGACCGAAAGCAGGCGGGAGGCAATGGTCTTATCAGGCATGGGGGCCCTCCGGTTTTCCTCATTCTATCGCCTTGGCGGCGTGAGTGAAATGCGTCAAGCGGCGGTGGACGTCTTTTGTCACAGGCTTTATACTGCACCGCAGCAAGCGGGCTGGGAATATGCGGCTTTTCGGCAGCACGGGTGACTTTTCTCAAATCACTGACGGCGCGAGCAAAACAATACCCGCTTGCTTGGGCTTTCGAATTTCTGTTCCTTCAATCCCTTGTCGATCAAGGGCATATTCCGGCAACCTCGAAGTGGATTGATGATGCCTCCCAAGACTGAACAGCTTTCGGTATTTCCCGCCTTCTTTCGCGTGGAAGGCCAGAAGACGGCTGTCTTCGGCAATGGCGACGAAGCTTTCGCCAAGGTGCGGCTGCTGCTGAACACGAGGGCGCGGATTGTCGCCTATGCCGACCGGCCGGAAGCCGATTACCACGCCTTCCTGATCGCCAGCCGGATCGATACCGTGCGCGCTGCCTTCGCAGCCGAACAGGTCGAGGGTTCGGCGCTCGTCTTCGCCGCGACCGGCAATGAAGCTGATGACCGCAGCATCGTCGATGCCGCTCGCGCTGCCAGAATTCCGGCCAATGCCGTCGATCAGCCCGATTACTGCGATTTCTTTACGCCGGCGCTGGTCAACCGCGCGCCCGTTGCCGTTGCGATCGGCACCGAAGGGGCAGGGCCGGTTCTGGCGCAGATGATCCGCGCGCAGATCGACCAGCTTCTTTCGCCCTCGCTCGGCCGCCTTGCCGGTCTGGCGACGAGCTACCGCAAGGCAGTCGAACAACTGATTCCGAAAGGCGTCTCGCGCCGGGTCTTCTGGCGCCGTTTCTTCTCCGGCGCCGTTGCCGATGCGGTCGCCAACGGCAACCTGCCGCAGGCCCGCCATGCCGCCGACCGGCTGCTGCATGCGATGGACAAGGTTGCCGGTCACGTCTGGCTGGTCGGCGCCGGTCCCGGTGCCGAGGATCTGCTGACGCTGCGCGCCCAGCGCGTGATGATGGAAGCCGATGTCATCGTCTATGACGCGCTGGTGCCGCAGGCGATCGTCGATATGGGCCGCCGCGATGCAGAACGGCTTTCCGTCGGCAAACGCAAGGGCTGCCATTCGAAATCCCAGGAAGAGATCAATGAACTGCTGGTCGAACTCGGCCGCCAGGGCAAGCGTGTCGTCCGCCTGAAATCCGGCGATCCCCTGGTCTATGGCCGGGCAGGGGAAGAGATGGCGGCACTGCGCGCTGCCGGCATCACCTATGAGGTCGTGCCCGGTATCACCTCGGCTTTCGCCGCCGCTGCCGATTTCGAGCTGCCGCTGACGCTGCGCGGCGTCGCCTCCTCGCTGGTCTTCACGACAGGCCATGATCTCACCGGCGACGTGCTGCCCGATTGGGCAAGCCTTGCCGTCTCCGGCGCGACGATCGCCGTCTATATGGGCCGCACCGTTGCCGCCTCCGTTGCCGAGCGGCTGATGCAGGCGGGCATTCCGTCTGAGACCACCGTCGCCGTCATCGAAAATGCCAGCCGCGCCGAACGCCGCCTGCTGCATGGCACGCTTGCCGATCTGCCCGATCTGCAGCACCGCGACGAATTGACCGGGCCTGTCATGGTCATCATCGGCGATGCGGTCGCCGGCGCCAATTTCGAACTGTCCGAGCCCCTGGTGCGCGCAAACGCCCGGCTCGAGGAACTTGCAAGGAGCTGAATATGGGTGACAGGGTTCTGACCGCCAACCGGCTGACGGACGGCATTGCCGTCTGGCTGGATGCGAATGGGAAGTGGTCGACCTCGCTGCAGGAGGCGCTCGTTGCCCGTCATGCCGAGGCCGTTGCGGCGCTTGAGGCGATCGGCAAGAAATCCTACGCCGACAACGAGGTCGTTGACGTCGCCGTCGTTGACGTTCAGGAAACCAACGGCATTCTCTGGCCGCTTCGCCTTCGCGAGCGCATCCGCGCACAAGGCCCGACCATGGAATATGCCCCGGGCTACGCTCCTGCCGATCCCGAATTCATTGCAGTCTGAGGAAGACGATGTACCGTTACGACGAATTTGACCATGCCTTTGTTACCGAGCGCGTCGAGCAGTTTCGCGACCAGGTTCAGCGCCGCCTTTCCGGCGAGCTCGCCGAGGACGCGTTCAAGCCGCTGCGCCTGATGAACGGCGTCTACCTGCAGCTCCACGCCTACATGCTGCGCATCGCCATTCCCTATGGCACGCTGAGCGCGCGCCAGCTGCGCATGCTCGCCCATATCGCCCGCACCTATGACCGCGGCTATGGCCACTTCACCACGCGCCAGAACCTGCAGTTCAACTGGCCGAAACTGTCCGACATTCCCGATGCGCTGGCCGACCTGGCGAGCGTCGAGATGCATGCGCTGCAGACCTCGGGCAACTGCATCAGAAACGTCACCGCCGATCACTTCGCCGGTGCCGCCGCCGATGAGATCGCCGATCCCAGGCCTTACGCCGAAATCCTGCGCCAGTGGTCGTCGGTCCACCCGGAATTCTCCTTCCTGCCGCGCAAGTTCAAGATCGCCGTCACCGGCGCCGAGCGTGACCGCGCCGCAATCCAGGTCCATGATATCGGCCTGCACGTGAAGAAGAACGACAAGGGCGAAATCGGCTTTGCCGTCTATGTCGGCGGCGGCCAGGGCCGTACGCCGATGATCGCCAAGCTGATCCGCGACTTCCTGCCCGAGGAAGACCTGCTCTCCTACACCACGGCCATCGTGCGTGTGTACAATCTGCACGGCCGCCGCGACAACAAATACAAGGCCCGCATCAAGATCCTGGTGCACGAAACAGGCACCGAGGAGCTGACGCGCCAGGTGGAGGCCGAATTCGCTGCGCTGAAGGATACCGAGCTCAAGCTGCCGGAAAAGGACGTCCAGGCGATCGCTGCCTATTTCGCGCCGCCTGAGCTGCCCGAGCGCGCCGAAGGCTGGGAAAACCTCGCCCGCTGGAAGAAGGCCGATTCAGGTTTCTCCCGCTGGGTGCAGCAGAACGTGCAGCCGCACAAGAACCCCGACTACGGCATGGTGACGATCTCGCTGAAGCCGATCGGCGGCATTCCGGGCGATGCCTCGGATGCGCAGATGGATGCGATCGCCGATCTCGCCGAGGAATATGCCTTCGACGAAATCCGCGTCAGCCATGAGCAGAACCTGATCCTGCCGCATGTGGCGCTTGCCGATCTCGAAGCCGTCTATCGCGGCCTCGTCGCCATCAAGCTGGCGGAAGCCAATGCCGGCCTGATCACCGATATCATTGCCTGTCCCGGCCTGGACTACTGCGCGCTCGCCAATGCGCGCTCGATTCCGCTGGCGCAGGAAATCTCCCGCCGTTTCGGCAATGCCGAACGCCAGGCCGAGATCGGTGAACTGAAGATCAAGATCTCCGGCTGCATCAATGCCTGCGGCCATCACCATGTCGGCCATATCGGCTTGCTCGGTGTCGAGAAGAAGGGTGCCGAACTCTACCAGATCACGCTCGGCGGCTCCGGCGACGAACATACCTCGATCGGCGAGATCATCGGCCGCGGCTTCGAGCCGGACCGGGTGACGGACGCAATCGAGACGATCGTCGACACCTATCTCGGCCTGCGCCTCGATCAGTCCGAGAACTTCCTCGCCGCCTATCGCCGTGTCGGACCGCAGCCATTCAAGACTGCGCTCTACGGCTCGGCCGCCGAAGCGGCATAAGGAGGGGATGATGACGAAGATCTGGAAAGAAACCGGTTTTGTCGAAAACGATCCCTGGGTGATCGAAACCGACGAGGTCAAGGCGACCGGGGAGCAGAAGCCGCTGCTCGGCCTCGACGAATTGATCGCCAAGGCCGACCAAAGCAACGATGTCGGCTTCGGCGTGTTGATCAAGCCGGCCGACGATGTGCGCCGGCTGGAACCCTATCTCGATCGCCTCGAAATCGTCGCCGTCGCCTTTCCCGCTTTCAACGACGGCCGCGCCTTCAGCCATGCTTCGCTGCTGCGCCAGCGCCTCGGCTACACTAATGAACTGCGCGCCGTCGGCGACGTGCTGATCGATCAGGTGCCGCTGATGCTGCGCGTCGGCATCGACAGCTTTTCCGTCAGCAACGCCACGGCGCTGAAGCGGCTCAGCGAAAACCGTCTTCCCGCCATTCCCCATCATTATCAGCCGGCGGCGCGTGACGCCGAAGCCGGCAAGGGCTATAGTTGGCGCCGTCAGGCGAAGCCGGCCGCATAAGCGGTCGCTTCGTCCTTATTACGATGGCGGAACGATAGCATGAAGACATACGAAGTGGTGGTGATCGGTGGCGGTCTAGCCGGCATGATCGCCGCAATCGCGCTGGCGCGCGGCGGCCGCAGCGTGGCGCTGGTTGCCCCCGTTGCTCCGAAGGAGGATCGGCGCACCACGGCGCTGATGGATCAGTCGATCCGCTTCCTCGACCGCCTGGCGCTCTGGGAAAAGCTTCGTCCCGCAGCCGCCCCTCTCACCAGCATGCGCGTCGTCGACGGCACCGACAGGCTGCTGCGCGCGCCGACCACCACCTTCCGCGCGGCCGATGTCGGCCTGGATGCCTTCGGCTACAATTTCCCCAACAAGGCGCTGATCGATATCCTCGAAGAGGCCGCCGCCGGCGAGGGCAATATCACCCGCTTCACCGGTATGGCCGAATCGATCGACATCTCAGCCGAAGTGGTCTCGATCACGCTTGCCGGCGGCGAGATGCTGTCGGCCGATTTTGCCGTCGGCGCCGATGGCCGCGGCTCGAAGCTGCGCGAAACATCAGGCATTACCGTGCGCAACTGGTCCTATCCGCAATCGGCCATGGTGCTGAATTTCGCCCATTCGCTGCCGCACCAGAACATCTCGACCGAGTTCCACACCAAACACGGTCCCTTCACCCAGGTGCCGCTGCCGGGAAGCCGCTCCAGCCTCGTCTGGGTGCAGGATCCCGCTGAGGCGACGAGCCGGATGGAATTGCCGCTTGCCGAGCTCGGCGCTCTTGTCGAGGCACGCATGCAGTCCATGCTCGGTAAGGTCAGCGTCGAGGAGGGTGTCCAGGTCTGGCCGCTCTCCGGCATGATGGCGCATCGTTTCGGCAAGGGGCGCGTCGCGCTGATCGGCGAGGCCGCCCATGTCTTCCCGCCGATCGGCGCGCAGGGGCTGAACCTCAGCCTGCGCGATATCATGGCGCTTGCCGATATCCTTTGCGACAGGGCGGAATTGCCGGTGCCGGCCGATGCCGGCGAAAGCTTCGACCGCAGGCGCCGCGCCGACATCATGACGCGCACGGCCAGTGTCGATGTTCTCAACCGCTCGCTGCTCTCGGATTTCCTGCCCGTGCAGATGCTGCGCGCTACCGGCCTGCATATCCTCTCGGCGATACCGCCGCTGCGCAATATCGTCATGCGCGAGGGCATCGAGCCCGGCCGCGGTTTCCGCGATATTCCGGATGCGCTACGGGAAAAGCTGAAGCGGAAGAAGGCCTGATCGGATCACGATCAGCCAGAGCGGAACCGTCACCACCGAAAGCAGCATCGTGATCAGGATCGTCGCTGAGGCGCGCTCCCGCCAGACGCCGTATTGCTGGCCGATGACGAAGACATTAGTCGCTGACGATTTCGGCCAAGAGATCTTCCAGGAAGCGAGAATGATCAGTGGGTCAGGATCTGACTTAAGCAATTCCAGCAAAAGTGTGTCGCGGTTTTGCGTCCGGAATTGCGCAGCAACAAGAGTAATTCCAGCAAAAGTGTGTAGCGGTTTTTGCGTTCGGAATTGCTCAAAAAACAAACCAGTAGAGCGTGGACTCATTCACGCGATGAGTACACGCTCTAAGATCCCAACCCGACAAGCGATCAGTAGTCCCAGAAGGCCGCCACCCAGCGAAAGGCATCGCCGTCGACCGCCACCCGACCGACAGACGGGAACGGCAGGTGAGTGGCCACCAGTTGCTCGCCGGTCTCCGCCAGTTCCCGCAACAGACGGAGGCGAACGCGCGCCGCCTCCTCGGGGTCGTGTTCGAAGCCGTTGAACCAGTCGGGGTGTTCGAACCCGACCGCGAATACGGCGTCGCCGGCAAACATCAGCCGGTCGCCGCCGGACGCCACGCGGATCACGCTGTGCCCCGGGGTGTGGCCGCCGGTGCGATGGACGACCACGCCCGGCGCCACCTCGTACTCGTCGTCGAACAGCCTGAAATGGCTTCGATACTCTGTGGCGAAACGCGTGGCGGTCGCCCGAAGCGCGTCCGGGAACCCCGGCGGCATGGAGACCCGGGAGAAATCCGGCGCCTCCCAGAACTTGACCTCGGCGGCCGCCACGTGGATCCGCAGGTCCGGACGCAGTTGGTCCTTCACTCCGTCGACGAGCAGGCCGCCAATATGGTCCATGTGCATGTGGGTCAGCACCACGTCGGTCACCGACGCAAGATCGATGCCGGCAGCTTCCAGCCGCTTGATCAACTGCCCGGCGCGCGGCAGGTGCAGGTCCGGGTCGATCCCCAGCCCGGCGTCGAGCAGTATGGTCTGGTCGCCGCTGCGCACCACGACCACGTTGAGCGCCCAGTCGAAAGCGTCCGCCGGCAGGAACATCTCTTTCAGCCAGGCCGCTCGGACGGCGGGATCGATGTTGTGTCCCAGCATCGCGGTTGGGAGCGGTAGCACTCCATCGCTGACCACCAGCACCTCGATCTCGCCGACCTGCACCGCGTAGCGCGACGGAACCAATTCGTCGAGCCGAGGTCTGCCGGGGTGTGCGGTGTTTTCCAGGCTCATCTTTGTCTCAAGGTTCATGTTCGTCTCCTTCTGACCGCCGCCTTAAACACGGCATCGACGACGCTACAGGGAGGCGTGTTTGCGATCGATTGGGTCGAGGGATAAGGGCGGGTGGGTCCGAGGGACAGGGCAGGCCATACCACGGCATAGGTGCGGGCCTCACTTTTCACTGCCGGCGGCGTGCTGATGAGCGCGGAGTTGACCAGATTGGCGAACGCAGCAAGCCTGCTACCGCCATGTCTCGATGAGGAATCCCGATGGTCCTTGAACGGGATCGGTGTCGGGTAGGGGTACTGACGAGATTTTCGCCAGCGTCTCGCTTGAAGCAGCCGAAGTCTGAATGTCGGCATGCTGTCCCTTAGGATAAGCGCCGATGACCTGGAAGTCCGACGTGCAACCGAGATTTCGGTGCCCTGTCCCGGCTGGAAGCACCAGACAGTCTCCGGCCGCAACCGCGATTGCTTGACCGCCGGGACCACCAATCAGCAGCGTGGCGCTACCAAGTGCAATTCCCAGCACTTCATGGGCACCGGAATGGTAGTGCTGATAATCGAAGACACCGTTTGTCCAGATACCTGTCCAACCGTTTGCCGCGAAGCGACGCTCGAAATCGATCGGTCCGCCGTCGGCAAACAGCCCTCTGTAAAGCAATACAGGAAGATGCGGGTTGTTCGGGACCCAGTCGCTCGGCCCGAAAATTATCGTCTCGATGTTCATGCTGAATTCCCAAGCTAGTCGTCGATTGCCTCGACGCGACGGCCATCGAGTCGTCGACGTTGTTTGCCCAAGTCTTTCGCCGCGTTCTCCATTGAACTCATCTGCGCTGATGTTCTCGAGGCTAAACCTTGGCGGTCGCCAACGGTTCCTTGACGTGCCGTTTCTTCGATAAGGTACTGGTCTGCGAAAGAGTGAGAATTGGCGGGCTTTGGAAAGGCCGCCAAAATAGCCCGCCACCGCAGCGCATCGCGGAGACAACTTCCGACGAAGACGGTGCGGTGGGGTCAGTCAGAGCGTGTCGATCAGGCCTCCGTCCACGCGCATCGAAGCTCCAGTCGTGGCTGACGCCAAAGGGGAGGCCAGATAGGTGACGAGATTGGCAATTTCCTCGACGCTCGCGGCCCTTTGGATGATCGAGCCGGCGCGGTGCTTCTTGACGAAGTCCGCCGCCACCTCCTCGATCGGTTTCCCCGTCTTCGCACGTTCCTCTGCGAGCATCGCCTCGACGCCCTCGGACAGCGTGGGGCCGGGAAGGACTGAGTTCACGGTGACGCCCGTGCCGGCCATGCGCTTGGCAAGGCCGCGGGCGACCGCGATGTCCGCGGTCTTGCTGACACCGTAGTGGATCATCTCGACCGGTATGTTAAAGCCGGATTCAGACGCGATAAAGATGACGCGGCCCCAATCGAGCTTCTGCATGCCCGGAAGATATGCGCGCGAAAGCCTGACGGCGGACATGACGTTCACTTGCCAGTGTCGGTCCCATACCTCGTCGCCCGCATCGAAGAAGTCTAGCGGCTGGAAGATGCCCGCGTTGTTGATGAGGATGTCGACGTGAGGAACTTGGGCGACAAGAGCGTCACATCCGCCAGCGGTGGCGAGATCCGCTGCCGCCGCGGTCACGTTTCCCTTGGCGCCTTCGCCTTTCAGGCGAGCGGCGGCCTTCGCGGTCTTTTCTTCGGACCGGCCGTTGACCACCACGTCCCCTCCCGCCCTGGCGAGCTGGCGGGCGATTGCGTATCCAATGCCTTCGGTGGATCCGGTAACCAGAGCGGTCTTGCCTGTGAGGTCGATCTGCATCTTCTGCTCCTGTGAGGTTGGATGACAGAACGTATGAACTGGCGACCGATCTCGCAACAGCCCACGATGCGGATAATCCTTCCCCTTCGATTGGGCGGCCGCTGGGCCTAGAACCGGAGTAGCTCTCGCCAAGTTTAGTCGAAGTCGCCGATCCGGCCCGTATGGAAGGCAATGATCGCACCTTCTTCAATACGGCGGGCTTTGGCGCTACACGACGAGAACGCCAGCCAACCATCGCGGGTGGCGGGCAAAAGCTACGATGGCCGCCAGACGGGGGTAATCTGATTTGCGTCGTGGATGCGTCAATCGCCTCCACGACGTTCTGTTGCTCGAGGCTAGATGCGCTTAGAAGAGTTTGAGCGGCTCGGGAAGCAGATCTATCGGAAAGTCCTGATAGGAGACCGGGCGCAGGAAGCGATAGATGGCCAAGGTCCCGACTGAGGTCGACCTCCCGTCCGATGTGGCTGGATAGGGTCCGCCATGGACCATCGCCGGGGACACCTCGACCCCCGTTCCGAAGCCGTTGACGAGAAGTCGGCCTGCCAGAAGCTCCAACTGCGAGATCATCGGCGAGGCGGCCCCGATGTCTCCGGCGTCAACGTGCAGGGCGATGGTCAACTGACCTTCCAGGGACCCCACGACCCTCCGCAACTCCTCATCGTCCCGGCAGCGGACGATCAGTCCCGACGCGCCGAAAACCTCTTCCTGAAGTTCCGGGTTCGCGAGGAACGCAGCCGCGGTCGTCTCGAAGAGCGCCGCCGCGGCCTGATGGGGCGTCCCCTCTTTCCCGACGGCCACTTGCGAGACGGAGGACGATGACGACAGCCTTGCGACGCCATTGCGATATGCATCACAGATGCCACCAGTCAGCATTGTTTGAGCCTGCGATTCCAAAAGCGCTGCGGCGGCACTCCCGATGAAGGCGTCGAGGCCCGCACCCTCGACGGCGATGATCAGGCCAGGATTGGTGCAGAACTGACCAGCGCCGAGGATCAGAGAGGAGACGAACGATTTTCCGATCTCCGCTCCTCTGCTGCGAAGTGCGTTGGGATAGAGGATGACAGGGTTGATGCTGCTCATTTCGGCGTAGACCGGTATCGGCTGCTTCCGCTCCGAGGCGATCTTCATCAGCGCGGTGCCGCCACGGCGCGAGCCCGTGAAGCCGACGGCGCGTATGCGGTGGTCGGCGACCAGAGCCTGGCCGACCTCGAATCCCGAGTCGAACAAAAGCCCAAACGTCCCCGCCGGAAGGCCGCATGCTGCGACTGCGTCCGCGACGGCTCTGCCGACCAGCTCGGACGTGCCGGGATGGGCGGAGTGCGCCTTGACGATAACCGGGCAGCCGGCGGCGAGGGCGGAGGCGGTGTCACCGCCAGCGACAGAGAAAGCAAGGGGAAAATTCGATGCCCCGAACACCGCGACAGGGCCGAGGGCAACGTTTCGCAACCGAAGGTCCGGCTTTGCAACCGGCCTGCGCTCCGTATCAGCCGGATCGAAGCGAAGCTCCTGAAACCTGCCGTCGCGAACCTCCTTGGCGAACAGGCGAAGCTGCCCGACGGTCCTGGCGCGCTCTCCTTCGATGCGGCCGAGTGGCAGGCCAGTCTCGTCAATTGCTCGCAGGACGAGATCGTCGCCGAGTGCGAGGATGCCTTCAGCGATTGCTTCCAGGAACCGAGCCCGATCGTCGAGCGACGTCTCCTTGTAGGCCGGAAAGGCGTCCCACGCCAAACTCGTGGCCGCTTCCACCTGCTCCTTCGTCGCGCCCGCGAAGCGCGGTTCCATCGGGCTGCCGTTGGCGGGATTGATTGCGGAGAATGACGCGGCCGCGCCGCGCACGTTTGCGCCGCCGATAATCAGGTCGCCGGAGAGTGTCATCGTGGATCCTTTCAAAATGAGAAGCCATGGCCGCCCTCGCATGCTGAATGGAGGCTTTGCGTAACCGTCGGCCTATGGCTGTCGAACTCACATAGGCATCGACGGCGGGTATGCCAACCCTTCGCTCATCAAAAGTATTACTTTTCAAGTCATGCTAAATTCGGCGCGCGCATTGCGACCGCCGGATGCCGATGGCCCTAGAGCAGTCCCGCTCCGGTTCCCTGCGAAACCCGGGTGATGACCACGGTTTCAAGCGCCCTCATGCCTGACGGGGCCTGGCGATAGCTTCGCCATCACAGGTCGGTCGAGCATCCGAAGATTCTGGCCGATTACCAGAGACTGATCTCGGGCAGGAGCGGCCGCCGATCGATGTAGACGCCCTCAATCCTTCTAACCGAGACGGTGTCCGCGAACGATCGGAGCGACATCGGTGCCAAGGAGTTCGATCGAACGGCGCATTGCTTCGGTCTCCAAGGCGGCGGTGCTCATCTGGAAGGTGAGGCGAGAAACTCCACCCAAAGTCCTGTTAACATGCTCGATCTTTGCCGCAACTGTCTGCGGGCTGCCAACCAGAAACGCCCCATTCGGGCCGCACATGAAGTCGAATTGCGCCTGCGTTGGCGGTGGCCAGCCCCGTTCCCGTCCAGCGTCCGTGAACATCTGGAACCAGCCGGGGAAGAACGCTTCCCTGGCTGCTTTGTCAGTCTCTCCGACAAAGCCGAGAGCGTGCACGCCGACCCTCTGTTCCTCGCTGGGGTGTCTCGCGGCGAGCCATGCACGTCGATAGAGTTCGACCAACGGCAGAAACCGCTCGAAACTGCCGCCGATGATCGCGACCATCAAAGGCAAGCCAAGCGTTCCGGCGCGGATGAAGGATTCGGGCGTCCCGCCGACACCCAGCCAGATTGGCAAGGTTGGCTGGTGCGGACGGGGAAAGACACCCTGGCCGCCGATGGGCGGTCGAAAGCGCCCTTGCCACTCGATCCCGGGCTTTTCCCTGATCTTGAGCAACAGGTCCAGCTTCTCCGCGAAGAGGGCATCGTAGTCCCGAAGGTCGAATCCGAACAGGGGATAGGCCTCAACGGACGAGCCGCGGCCAACTACGATTTCCGCTCGTCCGCGCGATATCAGATCCAATGTGGCGAATTCCTGAAAGAGCCGCACGGGGTCGGCGGCGCTGAGGACAGCGACAGCGCTTGTCAGCCTGATCGACTTCGTGCGCGCCGCAGCGGCCGCAAGGATAACGGCTGGCGCTGAATCAAGCGCGTTCTCTCGATGATGTTCGCCCATGCCAAAGACATCGAGGCCGACTTGATCGGCCAGCTCGACCTCTGCAAGTACGCTCTCCATGCGATCGATGGCTGACTGCAGTCGTCCCGTAGCGGGGTCGTTCAGCAGCATCGCAAAACTATCGATACCGATTTCCAACGAAGGATCCTTTCGAGGCACTGTTGCCACCCAACCACGGTGGTCGCTGTTTCGGCGCTTCCAGCTTCTCATGACTCGCCCCGGATGGAGCGGACACGTCTATCTGGCAGAAGCGCCTCCCGCTTCATCACACGATGACAGGCGCCCTACTACCCGTCATATCCTGATGGATACTATCCAAATATCCGATAGGGGAGTTCGCTTGCCCTCCGTCAGTCCGAGCCGATGAGATAATCGTAGACGGAGACCAAGCCCTTGCATCGTTCCGGCCAGAGCGCGGCGACAATGTCAGCGGTCCGCGCGCCAGTCGAAAGCCGCGACAGTGGTTTGCTCGATGTTCAGAGAGTCCATCAGTTTGATGGCATCGACTGCCAGCGCCGATTGTTGGCCGTTGCGCATCTACCGCTGGCGGCATGCTGATGAGCGGATGATCGAGCAATCGATCAGATGCAGCGCATGCGGCGAGCCGCTGCCATCGCCTCGAAAATCTGCGACCGGTAGTTGGGTGGGGAATCTAGCCGATCTGCATCAGGATCGGAAAGGTCTGCTGGAACCAGATCGCCACATTGCTGACCCATCCGAACAGGAAGGCGAGGCCGGTCAGCACGAGGAAGAGACCCATCACCTTTTCAACCGTGCCGAGATGGCGGCGGAAGCGCGACAGGAAGCGCATGAAGGCGCCGGAAAAGCCGGCGGCGATCCAGAAGGGGATGGCAAGGCCAAGCGAATAGACGGCGAGCAGTTCGGCGCCGGAGCCGACCGTCTCGCGCGAGGCGGCAACGCCGAGGATGGCGCCGAGCACGGGACCGATGCAGGGCGTCCAGCCGAAGGCGAAGGCAAGCCCCATGACATAGGCGCCCGTCAGCGTCCCCGGCTTGCCGCCGTCCTGGAAGCGAGCCTCGCGGGTCAGCAGTCCGATTCGGAAGAGGCCGAGGAAATTCAGCCCCATGACGATGATGATCAGCCCGCCGATCTTCGACAGGAGGTCGAGATGCTGGCGAAGCGCCATGCCGATGCTGGAAGCACCGGCGCCGAGCGCCACAAAGACGGTGGCAAAGCCGAGCGTGAAGAAGAGGGCAGAGAGGAAGACGCCGCGCCTGATACCGGGCGCGACCGCAATCGCACCGCCGCCGCGGAACTGCTCGACTGAGATTCCGGCCATATAGCAGAGGTAGGGCGGGACGAGGGGAAGCACGCAGGGCGACAGAAACGAAAGCGCTCCGGCAATCAGCGCGCTCCACAGGGAAATATCGGCAATCGACACGCATTCTCTCCGGCTGCAATTTGCGTGATGTTCCTAGCTTTGCAGGCAAGCGATTGCCAATCACCTTTTTGCGCGCGCAGGAAATCTGTCTTTGCACGCGAGACATCTGCTTGCGCTTGGCAAGAAATGTGCCGGCCGCTGGAAAAAGGCAAATTTTTCGGTTGACCGCAATGAGTCGCCTGCCTATGTTCCGCCCACTTCCAGCCGGGGTGGGCACACCCGCGGAGAGGGAGAGCGTAGCTCAGCTGGTAGAGCAACTGACTTTTAATCAGTAGGTCTCGGGTTCGAACCCCGACGCTCTCACCAAGTGTCATCCGGGAGGCAGGCGTAGGTTTGTAGGCATCCGCGCGACGGATACTTGAAGAAGTTCACTGGACAGACGTTGCCCTTGCCCCGCCGATGGCGCCGCGGCAAGCGTTCGCGCCAACAGGGCGGCATGTTTCCTGCGTCGATGCTGCCATTGTCATCTTCTGAAATGCGCCCAGACGCCTGTTCATCAAGCGGAACAGGATGTCGTCGGTTTCAGACCGGCAGCCCGAGTTGTTTTCGGAGGCTCTTGTCGAATGCGAATGCAGGGACGAAGCGGCGCAGAAAACTGACCTGTCGTGCCATTTTTCCGGCCGTATAACGCCTCTTTGGAGCGGGATCAGTCGCAGCGGCAATAATTGCCTTTGCCACCACGTCGGGCGCGTCGCCTATTTCCATTGCTTTCTGCACGACTACATTCATGCCAGCGCGCGCAGAGTCATATATATCGAGCACCTGATCCGGCTTGGCGAGATTGTCTTCGAACGACGTCCGGGTGTAGGCTGGCTCGACCAGCGAAACGCGAATGCCGAAGGCGCGCAATTCGTGATCGAGCGATTCGGAATAACCCTCGACGGCATGTTTGGTCGACGAGTAGAGCGCGAAATAGGGAGCGGGGATGAACCCCTGTACCGAGCTCAAATTCACGATTCTGCCCTTCCCTTGGCGTCGCATAACCGGCAACACCGCGTTGGTCACACGGAAAACGCCGAAGACGTTCACGTCGAACAACGACTTGGCCTGGGCCATTGAGGACTCCTCCGCGCCACCAAGCAGCCCCATGCCAGCATTATTGACAAGAAGATCGATGCGGCCGGCCTCTGCTAGCACGTCATCAACCAGTTTCGCCACCGACGCGTCGTCGGTCACGTCGCATGTCAGCATGGATACACCGTCGCTCCTCTGGGTTGCGGGGCGGCGGCTGGTTCCGAACACGCGAAAGCCCGCGTTCTGCAGGGCTGCGGCCGTTGCATATCCGATGCCGGTGGATGCCCCAGTCACCAAGGCTACGCCAAGATTGTTCTCGTTCATGGAAATCACTTCTTTCTGTGTGATGAGCTGCTGCTTGTAAAACTCGGGTAGGCTGTTTGCGACTGACGTGCAAAAGGGAGGTCTCCGAGGATATCGTCAGGCAGTCGACGGATACCGCTTTGGCCTGTTCTCTAAACTTGCGGCTTATGCAGGAGCCTTAGGACACACTCACCTTGCCGGGCGGGAGCTAAACTTCGGCACTTTTCCGCGCCAGGTCATTGAACCCGGCTTAGCCTTCAGCGACATCGTCGCCGCGCGCAATGCGCCTGACTTCGCCAGCCGCTGCGTTAAGGATGCCTCGTGAAAGGTCCTCGTCTTCCATAATCCGCGACAGCGTGACGGCGCCCACCATGAGAGACAGTATGGCCATCGCCCCGCCGCTGGGACTAGAGCTCGTGTCGCTGGCCATCAGTTCATCCAGAACCTCGAAGTGAGCCCGGATCCCGTCTTCAAATGGGCGCCTGACCTCTTTGCTCTGGCGAGCCGCGTCCGATCCCAGCGCCACAAGTGGGCAGCCTTCTGACTTTTCACCTCTGTGGTCCGATGAAAGATAGAACGCCATGACTGCCTCAAGGGGATCGGAGCTGTTTGCCGCCGCTGCAGACCATCTCCGTGTGGCGCTTTCCATCGCACGCCGCGATGCTAGTGCGGCAAGGTCGTCCTTCGACGCGAACTGCTTGTAGAAACCTCCCTGGGTCAGGCCGGCCCCTTTCATCAGATCTTTTAGCCCAATTCCATCGAAGCCATGTTCTCGGAACAGACGGCTTGCGACGTTGATCACCGTTTCGCGATTCTCTTCAGCCTGTGCCCGGCTCACTCTCATATCGACCTCCAGTTAGATTTTGTTTGACATCTATAACAAAAATAGATTTAGGTCGCAATCTAAATTATCCGTGTCGTCCGTCAAGAAGAGAAACTCAAATGAAACGCAAACTTGTCCTGACTTTCGTAGGTCTCGTGGCAGCGGCCGGCGCAGCCGGGGCCTTTTTCGTGGTTTTTGAACCCAGCAAGCAGGAAGCGGTGGCCGCTGATCCAAGAACAGCGTCACCGCTCGTAAGAGTGGTGGAGGCAACGACCACCGGTGCGGCTGAGCGCTCTTTCACAGGCACTGTCGCTTCCCGGGTGCAAAGCAACCTTGGTTTTCGTGTTCCCGGCAAAATCGTCGAGCGGATGGTCGACGTCGGGCAGCAGGTGAGGCAAGGTCAGGCGCTGATGCGCATTGACGAGACCGATCTCCAACTCGCGCTGACAGCAAAGCGTAATACCGTTACCGCAGCACGCGCTGTCTTGGTTCAGGCGCAAGCAGACGAAAAGCGCTATGCGGCGCTGGTAAAAAATGGCTTGGCAGCTACTCCGCAGCGTTATGAACAGGCAAAAGCAGCGCTCGACACAGCCTCTGCTCAGCTTGCTGCGGCAGAAGCCGACGCCAAGGTGGCCGAAAATGGGACTGCATACACGCTTCTTGTTGCCGACGCTGATGGAACCATAACCCAGACCCTTGGAGATCCGGGACAAGTCGTGGCAGCGGGCCAGACGGTCGTTCAACTGGCGCAGGCGGGCCCGCGCGAGGCTGTTATCTGGCTTCCGGAGACCCTGCGGCCCAAGATTGGCTCCGAAGCGCAGACCAGCGTCTATGCAGGCGGAAGTTTAAGCGGAAAGGCCAAACTTCGGCAGATCTCGGATTCCGCCGATCCGCAAACCCGTACCTACGAGGCGCGTTATGTTCTCGAAGGCGATGCGGCTTCCGCCCCGCTTGGCTCGACAGTGACGATTGGAATTCTCGATGCTGACCGCCAGTCGGAGGTTGCTATACCAGTGGGCGCAATTCTGGATGACGGTAGTCGCACTGGAGTGTGGGTCGTCAACGGCACAACATCAACGGTGAAGTTCACTCCGGTCAAAGTTCAGCAGATTGGCGAGGAGATGGCATTCGTCACGGGAATTGGAACTGGAGAGCAAGTTGTCGCGCTGGGCGCGCATCTCCTCGCCGACGGCGCGGTCATCAGGATTGCCTCGCAGCAAGAGGTAAAAAAGTAATGAACTTCAATCTGTCAGCCATCGCCGTTCGCGAACGTGCCATCACCCTGTTCTTTATTGTGCTGCTGGCCGCCGCTGGCGCCTACGCCTTCGTCAAGCTGGGGCGCGCCGAAGATCCGTCTTTCACAATCAAGACCCTAACTGTTACTTCGGTCTGGCCAGGTGCCACTGCCCGTGAAATGCAGGACCTTGTCGCCGAGCCGCTTGAAAAGCGCATTCAGGAACTCACATGGTACGACCGCGTCGAGACGACAACCCGACCGGGCTACGCTTTCCTGACGGTCACCCTCAAGGATAACACCCCGGCAAGTGCCGTGGCAGAAGAATTCTATCAGGCGCGCAAGAAGCTTAGTGACGAAGCCCGCAATCTCCCTCCGGGCGTAATCGGGCCATTTGTCAACGATGAATACTCCGATGTGAGTTTCGGTCTCTATGCATTGAAGGCAAAGGGACTGCCAATGCGCGATCTCGTGCGGCAGGCAGAGGTCATCCGGCAGGACCTGCTGCATGTTCCTGGTATCAAGAAAATCAACATCGTCGGGGAACGTCCCGAACAGATTTTCGTCGAGTTCTCCTACGCGAAGCTCGCGACACTCGGCATATCGGCGCAAGACATCGCTGCTGCTTTGCAGCGACAGAACACGGTCACGCCCGCCGGCTCGATCGACACCAGGGGGCCACAGGTATTCATCCGGTTCGACGGAGCTTACAACAGTGTGCAGGCCGTTGCCGACACGCCGATCGTGGCCGCTGGCCGTACTTTGAAACTCTCCGATATCGCGGATGTACGGCGCGGTTATCAAGATCCTGCCACCTACCTTATCCGCCATGAAGGCGAGCCGACAATTATGTTGGGTGCCGTAATGCAGGCGGGATGGAACGGACTCGATCTCGGAAAAGCGCTTGAGGCTCGATCCGCCACGATCGCGGAGACACTGCCGCTGGGGATGACGCTCACCAAGGTCAGCGATCAGGCTGTCAACATCGAGGAGGCCGTCGGCGAGTTCATGCTCAAGTTCGCCATGGCGCTTGGCGTCGTGCTGTTCGTAAGTCTAGTCGCACTCGGCTGGCGCGTTGGCATTGTCGTCGCGCTTGCCGTGCCGCTCACACTTGCCGTGGTCTTTCTCATCATGCTGGAAACCGGGCGCTTCTTCGACCGCATCACGCTCGGCGCTTTGATCCTTGCGCTGGGCCTTCTTGTGGACGATGCCATCATCGCCATTGAGGTGATGGTCGTGAAGATGGAAGAGGGCATGGACCGCATCAAGGCGGCCGCCTATGCCTGGAGCCATACTGCGGCGCCAATGCTGTCGGGCACGCTGGTGACGATCATCGGGCTGATGCCCGTGGGGTTCGCAAAATCAACGGCCGGCGAGTATGCCGGTAACATCTTCTGGGTCGTCGGTTTTGCCCTGATCGTATCCTGGATCGTGGCTGTTACCTTCACGCCCTACCTTGGCGTCAAGATGCTGCCGAACATCAAGCCGGTCGAGGGCGGTCATCACGCCATCTACGACACGCCGAACTACCGTCGTCTGCGTTCCGGCATCGAGTTCGCTGTCCGCCATAAGTTCATGGTCTGCGCCGTGGTAGGCATCACCATGGCCGTTTCGGTTGTTGGGATGGGCGGCGTGAAGCAGCAATTCTTCCCGACATCGGATCGCCCGGAGGTCCTGGTTGAAGTGCGCATGCCCGAGGGCACCAGCATCGAGGCGACGACATCCGCGGTGAAGAAGGTTGAAGACTGGCTACAGACCCAGCCCGAGACCAATATCGTCACAAGTTACGTAGGGCAGGGCGCACCCCGGTTCTTCTTTGCTATGGCACCGGAATTGCCGGATCCCGCCTTCGCCAAGGTCGTCGTTCTCACGCCCGACGCCCATGCGCGCGAAGAACTGAAACACCGCCTTCGTGCCGCTATTTCGGAGGGTCTTGTTCCCGAAGCTTCTGTGCGCGTCACTCAACTCGTGTTTGGTCCGTACACGCCGTTCCCGGTCGAGTTCCGGATCATGGGGCCTGGTCAGGATGAACTCTATAAGATTTCCGAGCAGGCTCTGGCGATCATGAAGACCGTTCCCGATGTCCGCCAAGCCAACCGTGACTGGGGCAACCGAACACCTGTTCTGCGATTTGTCCCCGACCAGGAGAGGCTCAATCTGATTGGTCTTTCTCCGTCGGAGGCTGCCCAGCAGATGCAGATGCTGCTCACCGGCATCCCTGTCACGCAGGTGCGCGACAACATCCGCAACGTGCCTGTCGTTGCTCGAAGTGCTGGCGAAAACCGCCTCGACCCGTCACGACTTGCCGACTTTTCGCTGATGAGCCGGGATGGCCGCCAGGTTCCCCTCGATCAGATCGGGCATTCCGAGATCAGGTTCGAAGAGCCGATCTTGAAGCGTCGTGACCGGACCCCGGTCATCACTATAAGGTCTGATATCAACGAGGCGACGCAGCCACCGGAGGTGTCGCAACAGGTAATGAAGGCCCTCCAGCCGCTGATCGCATCGCTTCCCGTTGGATACCGTATCGAGATGGGCGGCAACATCGAGGAGTCATTGAAAGCCAATGTTGCGCTTGCGCAGGTTTTCCCGCTGATGATTGCTGCCATGTTGATCATCATCATCCTGCAGGTTCGCAGTCTCTCGACAATGACAATGGTGATGCTGACCGCACCGCTTGGTCTTGCCGGGGTGGTTCCGACCTTGCTGCTGTTCAATCAACCCTTCGGTTTCAACGCCATCCTCGGCTTGATCGGGCTCGCAGGCATACTGATGCGAAACACGCTTATCCTGACAGAGCAGATCAAGCAGAACCAGGCGGCAGGGCTCGACGACTACCATGCCGTGATCGAAGCGACCGTCCAGCGAACAAGACCTGTTATCCTGACTGCACTCGCGGCGATCCTGGCATTCATACCTCTAACCCACTCAGTGTTCTGGGGGTCGATGGCCTATACCCTGATCGGCGGAACGGCGGCAGGCACCGTGATGATCCTGCTCTTCCTTCCGGCCCTCTATGCTGTGTGGTTTCGGATCAAACCACCCAAAGCAGTTGAGAAAGAGGAAGCGGTCGAACATCAGGCGCGGCCGATAGCGCTGGCGGCAGAATAGGGGCGTCCGTGCCACGTATCGTGATCCCACAGGGCCGCTCGGGCACTGAAGTCGAAATGTGGCGCGAGCGTATCCTCGATGTGGCGGAAGAGCATTTTCGCCGCATCGGTTACCAGAAGACATCTGTCGCAGATATCGCATCTTGCCTCGGGATGAGCAGTGCCAACATCTACCGGTTCTTCCCGTCGAGGGCAGCGATCAACAAGTCGATCTGCGGCCGGTTCATCGAGAAAGCTGCTCGGTTGGCGGATGCAGTCGCCCGGCAAGAGGCGCCGGCTCACGAGAAGCTCGAAAGTCTTTTCAAGCTGCTCCATGAGGAGAGAAGAAAGAACTTCGTTGAAGAGAAGCCGGTCCATGACTTGATCGTCGCTGCAACGGTGGAGAGCTGGCCAGTTATTAGCGCCCATAGCGCTCGTCTTGTGGCGATCATCGAAAATATTATCGAAGAAGGGGCAGACGCCGGCAATTTTAATGTCATCGATGCAGCCCTAGCTGCCCGAAGTGCGATGAATGCGTTCGTGCCTTTTTACCACCCGGTCCTCGTCGAGGAGCGGGTTCGAAACGCCGGGAATGCTGAAGAGGGCCTTGGTGAACAGATCTCGTTTATCCTGCAAGCACTTTGGTGGGAATGACGAAAGTCGCTACTCGCGCGACCAACAAAGGCGACCTACATGCGCAGCATCGCACGAGGAATACGTCGCTCAGGCGATGTGCCTGGTGGCACTGCACACCTCGTTTGAAGCAATCGCCAATGGCGAACGCATCACCTTGAATACACCTGCGCCACTAGCGATATCGAGTGACCTGCCACTGCGAATTTCCTCCAGAATGGATTAGAGTCCGGCCCATTAAAGGACGGACGAATGAAGAAGCAGAGATTTACGGAAGAGCAGATTATTGCAGTGCTGAAGGAGCAGGAGGCAGGCGCAAAGGCCGCTGATCTTTGCCGCAAGCACGGGATTTCAGAGGCGACGTTTTATAATTGGAAAGCCAAATATGGTGGCATGGAAGTCTCCGAGGCGAAGCGGCTGAAGGCGCTTGAGGACGAGAATGCCAGGCTGAAGAAGCTGCTGGCCGAGCAGATGCTGGATGCAGCCGCACTCCGCGAGCTTCTTGCAAAAAAATGGTAGGGCCTGCCGCCCAGCGTGACGCTGCCACGCATCTGAAGGCCGTCATGGGTCTTTCGGAGCGGCGGGCCTGCCAGATTATATCCGCCGACCGCAAGACGATCCGTTACCGGTCAAGCCGGCCGCCGGAGGTTGAGCTGCGAGCAAAGCTGCGCGACCTCGCCAATGAGCGGCGTCGCTTCGGCTATCGTCGGCTGTTCGTCCTGCTTTGGCGGGACGGAGAGCCGTCCGGGGTCAATCGCATCTACCGGCTCTATCGCGAGGAAGGTCTTTCCGTTCGCAAGCGGAAAGCCAGGCGGCGTGCGGTCGGCACGCGTGCGCCGATCCTGGTTGAAGCGAAGGCCAATGCTCGCTGGTCGCTGGACTTCGTGCATGATCAGTTTGCCTGCGGTAGACGCTTCCGGGTGCTCAACATTGTCGATGATGTGACGCGCGAATGCCTGGCGGCAATTCCCGACACGTCGATCTCCGGTCGCCGTGTTGCTCGGGAACTGACGACGCTGATCGAACGACGCGGCAAGCCTGATATGATCGTCTCCGACAACGGCACCGAATTCACCTCGAATGCCATTCTTGCCTGGTCGAAGGATCACAAGGTCGAATGGCACTATATTGCGCCGGGGAAGCCAACGCAGAACGGCTATGTCGAGAGTTTCAACGGTCGGATGCGCGACGAGTTGCTCAACGAGAGCCTCTTCTTCGGCCTCGATCATGCCCGCAGCGCCATTGCTGAATGGGCTGAGGATTACAACCATTTCCGGCCGCACTCATCGCTCGGATACAAAACCCCGGCAGACTATGCCGGGACCATCGCCGCAACCGGCTCCAACGCTGCGCAAGGTGAAAGCTTCGCGTTTCCGCCGGTTGCTCACACCGCGCCATTTGGCGTATTCAAAACTGCCGGGGCTCTAACCGCCGCTGGATGAAAGATCAGTGGCAGGTCACTCCTGGTACGGCCAAGCGCCGTCGGATGCCATGAATATCGACCACTTGAAGCCTCGTTCCAGCGTGCTGCCGCCTTCCAGCCTCACGCCGCTAAGGTTATCGGCGTTCAGCCATCATAATGGCCCGAAAGTGCTGCCTCCGCAGATTTGACAACCACGGCGATATTCACGCCCTTCGTCAAGGTTGTCCCGGTCGCGCGAAGATCGGTCACCACTTTCAGGCCGCCTGATTTGGGCTCCGGGAGCGGCACGACGGTGCCGTTGTCCAGATCAGCGATCCAGAGTTCGTCTCGGCCGTCAACACTAATAATAACAACTGTAGCCATGGTTTTCCCTCCAACGATTGATGTTTAAAATCCAGCTTTCTTCAGGCCTTCACGATAAAGATCTTTATGCCACTGCTCTTTACTTGGAACAGCAGACAACCACTTGTCCACATCGAAGGCCGGGTTGCCTTCGCGAAACCTCCTGACGAAGACCCGCGCTTTGTCCTGACGGCCCAGCATAGCCCAGCTTGCGGCAGATAGCCTATCCGCGAGACTCGGATCGGCCATCTGCCCGATGTAATCCAGGGACTCTTCAAAAGCTCCGAGGGCGTAGTTCGCTCCCGCGGCGGTCCAAAAATAAGTGTCGGGAGCAAGCGGGTTCAGCTCGATTGCCCGCTCGATCTTTCGCAAGGCCATCGCGGGGAGCGAACAATGAACCAAGGTGTCTGCATAGTCGGCAATCACGTCGGCGTAGTGTGGAGCAAGGCTCTCGGCCACTTCCATTGCCTCGGCGCTTTCGTCAAATGCCCCCTGTAACAGTTTGGCGACCCCGAACTCGCGATATCCATCGGCGAAGTCCGGACGCGTCTCGGTGGCCTGCTTTGCCAAAATCTCCGCCGATTGCAAAAGATCGGCATCACCCCTGGCCGTCAACAACCATTCCTTCGAGTAGGTCCGGGCCATCGAACTCAGCGCCGGCGCGAAATCGGGGCTGACGCTGAGTGCGGCTTTCATTTCCTTGCGCGCACGCCGCAGATTCGGAAGCGTCAATCGCGCCAGGTGCCGCCTGCCGACAAGATATCGATGGTAAGCGATCGGGTTCAGATCTTCGCGCAACGTCTCATGGCGCTCGATTTCACTGGACACCGAGAGAGCGATCCGTCGGGCGACAGTTCTCCGATCTTTGACGAGATCCATATGATCAAGGCTGAATCTTTCCGCCCAAACTATTTGATTTTGGTCGAAAAAGATCAGTTGGGCGAACAGGGTGACGTCATCGTCCGTGTTGCTGATCCGGGTATCGAGAATATAATTGACGCGATGCCGTTCAAAGAAGGCTTTCTGCGTCTCCATGTGGTGGCCGATTTGAACCGCCGAATAGGGGGCTATGACCTCCAGGCTGTTGAAGGCGCAAAATCCGATTGTGATATCTTCCACCAAAGATGCGGCTAAAAAACCCGCTTGGGGTCGCGCGGATTGGTTCTTGGGCGGAAGCAGCACCAGGCGGGGAATTGCAATCCGGATATCTTCGGGCTCAACGGGAAGAGCGGCCTCGAGTTTCGGCTTTGCAGGCGCTGATGTCGGACGGAGGGATTTTGCGTCATCGTCATCGGATCTGGCGCGCGCGGCGATTCCTCGCAAAATCGAATTCCGCCGCTGTTCAAAATGGTTCCGAAGGGACGCAACTTCCTCTTCCGCCTGGAATATCTGTATGAGCATTTGCAGTGTATCGGGATCCTTCGGCTCCGTCCGAAAGAGGATAACTGCAGCCTTCCTCAGGAGTTCGGATTCCTTCTGCGACTGCGGCAGTCGGGACGCCGTTCTCAATGTATTACCGAGAAGCTCGATATGGCAAATTTCTCGCTCGGCGAGCCACCGTTGAAACTGACGGCTATGACTGTGAACCGGCCCCAGAAAAGGCTGGTTCATGAGCTTCACGAGATGCTTAAGCCGGGAGAACGGTTCAACCTCTTCCTCTGTCCCGGATAGCAGAATGTCGGAAGACAGAGACTCCCGGTCGAGGGTGACCATGTTGCCCTGGGATGAAAGGATATTTATCCCGAGTTCAATTTGACGGGCCTTCATTCTCGAAATCAACTTACGCAAAGTCGCAAGCGTATCGTCCCTATCGGCGTCGCCCCACAGAAAGCTCACTAATGTTGTTCGATCCGCCGAACCTTGGTCGGTGGTGAGCAAATAGGCGAGAAGCAGCAGGCCCTTCTCCGGAAACGCGACCCCATTCCCGTCCTCGTCAACGAGCTGCAACCTACCGAAGGTCTTCAGAACAAGCGCCATTTTGCCCTTCAAGTCATCACATCTCTGCGTCTGCACGAAAGCGCAGTGTGTGTATTGCGCCAGCAGAAGTCGCACTCGCGGCGGACTTTTTCCCAATGCGCCATGAAATTCAATAGTACCTGGAAAACGTATGCTACGTTTTCCAAGTTAACGGCAGAAACGAATTTCGCAATCGGCTTGGCCAAATTATCTTTAAAGAGAATTCCATATAAGATGATGATTATAGATGCACTCACTGGCACCGCGATGGCTGGAAAACGCGAATCGGAGGGCTCCTGCGCTGGGCCCCTGGATTGCCCAATGGCGGGTCAAAGCGACAGCCTGAGCCGAGGGACTTTCTTGCCTGCTACGGCTTTCGCCGCCGCGGTCAAAAGATGATCTCCGCATTAGAGTCGGCACGATAGGTCCCATTTGCTCAAACGCCGAAGTGCAACAGGATAAAAGGCGTCGCAGGGCGGCGGCAAGTGAAGGATCTATAATCAGTTAGGCAGTCGTCCCGCTGCTTCGGGAGGCTCTCGGAATAGATTGAGGCCGATGGCGATCAACTGTTGGCGAGCATGGCCTTGGATGTCGTCTACGAGCGTCGATGCAGATAGCGCGATGGTTTATGAAATCGACTATGACACAGGAACCAAATTCCGCTGCGCTCCGTTTTCTCCTCATCAACAGACGGGAGAAATCGACCATGGATTGGAATCGTGTCGAAGGAAACTGGAAGCAGGCGAAGGGCAAGATCAAGGAGCAGTGGGGCAAACTCACTGACGATGATCTCGACCAGATCGCGGGCAAGCGCGAGCAGCTGGAAGGCAAGATCCAGGAGCGGTATGGCCTCCAAAAGGATCGTGTCAGACGCGACATCGATGACTGGACCAGTCGCCAGACTTGGTAGTGCCTGAACAAAAACCCGGTGAAAGCCGGGTTTTTGCTGTGGAAGGAGCTAGTGCCGTCAAGGGTTGTCGGATGTCATGAATATCCGCCAAAAGCCAGAAGAAGTGCGCCGATCGCGATTATGGCCAGCGCTGGCCAGTTTTGCGACACGCCGAGGAATCTGAGGCCCTGGCGTCGTGGTTCCAGCGTGGTGCCGCCTTGCGGCATTTGATGCGGATTACTCGGTCTTCGACCAAGCGCCGACGTAAAGAGAAAAAGAAGTCCGCCGATGATGAGTGCGGCTCCGGTCAGGATTGCCCACATGATGGCCTCCGCTAGCGATGAGCATATTGGTTAAACCAGATCCGGACCTGATCGTTCCGTGAGTGGCTACTCACCTGAACAACCTCCACCTCGGAACCAACAGCGCCCGCATTGAATTTGACCGTTGAGTAATCCTGGAGATCCCCAATGGACGAGACACCAAAGACGGCAATCCGTAGCATGATGTTGTACGTAGCCGCGCTCCTCCTTTTGGGGGTGCTGGCGGGGGCCGTGTACACAATCTATGGCCATCCCGCTGATCCGTCTGAGCGACCAGCGGCCGATACGATTCCGCAAAAAGCTCCGGCTCCGCAGTAAGATACGTCGTTCCGCAATTGATTGATCCCCTTCGAGAGGAACGACCCCGGGTGGGCGCCTGCCAGATCCGGCGCCCACCCGGTCAGGTCGTATTGAAAAGCTCAAGCTCCACAGCAAGAGACCTGCAAGTGGCAAAGAACATGGCTTTAGAGAGCAAGCCAGGAATCCTGTCGCAAGTCCTTCCAACCAGTATGAGGTTTATAATTATAGGTAGAACAACCTGCGACAGAGAAAATCGCCAGCTGCGCAGGACCGATGAGATCGGGGTGGTGCAGTGAGACGAGGTCTCATTAGACCCTGAGAGATCGCATTGGAACAATTGAAATAAGGGAGTCTGCGGATGAGGGAACATGCAGTCGTGGTATCAGGGGCAGGGCCGACGGGCCTGATGCTGGCAGGCGAGCTTGCCTTGGCAGGCGTCGACGTCGCCATTGTCGAGCGCCGACCCAACCAGGAGCTTGCCGGTACGCGTGCCGGCGGTCTGAGTGCGCGCACGCTCGAGGTTCTCGATCAGCGTGGCGTTGTCGACCGGTTCCTTGCGGAAGGGCAGATAGCCCAGGTCACGGGGTTCGCGGTCACACGTCTGGACATCAGCGATTTTCCGACCCGGCACAATTACGGGCTGGCGTTGAGGCAGAAGCATATCGAGCGCATTCTGGCCGGCTGGGTCGGCGAGCTCGAGGTGCCGATCCATCGCGGCCTTGAGGTAACGGGTTTTGCGCAGCACGACACCAGCGTCACCATTGAGCTATCCAATGGCGCTTCGCTCAAGGCACGCTATCTCGTCGGCTGCGATGGCGGCCGCAGTCTGGTTCGCAAGGCTGCAGGCATTGCGTTTGAAGGATGGGATCCGACGATCAGCAACATTCTCGCCGAAGTGGAGATGGAAGAGGAGCCGCCATTGGGCATCCATCGCACGGCCCTTGGCATTTATGCCTTTGGCAGGGAGGAGTATGAAATCCACGACCGCAAGATCGTCTTTGCCAAGGAAGGTCCGGTCGGCGTGATGGTGCCGGAGAAGAATGCCGGCGCCAGGACCGAGCCGACCCTCGGGGATCTCAGGGACGCACTTATCGCCGCCTTCGGAACGGATTACGGACTCCATCGCGTCAACTGGATTTCCAGGTTCACCGACATGTCCAGGCAGGCAACGGCCTACCGCAAGGGCCGGGTACTCCTCGCCGGCGATGCCGCCCATGTGCATTCTCCAGTCGGCGGACAAGGCCTGAATACCGGTGTGCAGGATGCCGTCAATCTCGGTTGGAAGTTGGCCCAGGTGGTAAAAGGCACGTCGCCCGAAGCCTTGCTCGACACCTATCACGCCGAGCGGCATCCGGTTGCGGCCCGCGTGTTGCGCATGACGATGGCGCAGGTCGCGTTGCAGCGGACCGACGATCGCACCGAAGCCTTGCGAGACATCGTGACGGAGCTGCTTGGCATGGAGGAACCGCGCAAACGGATCGCGGCCGAAATGTCGGGACTTGGTATCCATTACGACCTCGGTGAGGGGCATCCGCTGCTCGGCCGCCGCATGCCTGACCTTGACCTCACCACACCTGATGGTCCTCTGCGTCTCTCTACGCTGCTCCAAGATGCGCGGCCTGTGTTCTTGAACCTCGACGCGCCCGGCAGCTTCGACATCGCGCCGTGGTCTGACCGCATCACGCTGGTCGACGCCGGATATGACGGTGCATGGGAGCTGCCTGCGCTGGGTGCGGTCTCCGCGCCCACCGCAGTGTTGATCCGGCCCGATGGATATGTGGCGTGGGCGGGTAACGGGATGCAGGATGGTTTGCAAGAGGCTGTGAATAGCTGGTTCGGACCACCCTGCTAAAGGCCGAGAAGCTCCGACCTAGGCGGCGAGCGAGATCGAACCGCAATCCGATATCGTCGCGGGATCCGGCATCGGTTTGCCGCGACGTTCCCACGTCCGGCGGCTGATGCCGAAAGCCTCCCAGGGGCGCGCTGCACTCAAAGAATGGGCGAGATAATCGGCTCTGGAACGCGCGCCGACGGCACGGCGCTGCTCCTCTTTCCGGCTTCGGTCTCGCTGCCGCCGCTTTTCCTTTTGCAATTTTTCTCGCTTCCGCTTCGGCACATCGAAGGCACCGATGGTGCGGATATCGAGGGCACTTCGTTCCGCGTAGCTTAGGTACAGAGCATGACCGAGAGCGTCGGCCGACAAGTCAGAAAAGCGCACCTTTGTCCGCTCGTAGATGACTTCCTCCATGTCGGCTTTCCCAGCCCATGGCAGCCATCGCGCCGCCCAGCCGAGCACGACGTCGACGAACTCTTCCTTGAATTCGACAAGGGCGAGGCTGGCGATCACCTCGACATAGATCAATGCGTCGTCGGCCTCGGGCACAATGTCTCCGTGACGATGCCTGATCAGTTTTTCGATCTCGCGCATCCGGCCGCGGAAATGGTTCCAACGGCTGGCCCGCATGCGGCGCTGGACGGCCTTGTAACCCAGCAGACAGTTGCCGATCTTGATGACCGCAACATTCCGCGCCAAGCCCTCCGGCCGATCCGCTTCTGCAGCCCGCTTCTCCGATTGCGCCACTTCATCTGCACCAAAAAGACGATCCATCGATTTTCCCATGCACTGGCTTGAGAGGCCGAAACGACTGATTGTAAAGGAAGACCGAGGGGGTGATCATCCACTTTTCGCGCTGTTCACACGTCATTCTGAGGATAGTCGAGGACATGGCGGTCGATCCCGAATCGACCCGATGTTGCTCGGAAAATGGCAAACGCGATAGCAAAGCACGACTGTGTGGCGGCGATCGGCATTGCTTTGCCGACAGCCTGTTCCACGCTTATGATGCCGGGCATCCGCGGACTGCTCATCGGACTATACGGAACGGAGAAAGAGATGCGTAATTGGCTGGGCCCGCTTGCGGCAGGTGCTCTTGTCTTGCAACCGCTCACCGTCTCACAGGCGCAAGCAGCGAATGCGCTGGAGCGGGCGATCGCAGACGCGCAACCTTGCAGGTCGCTCAAGGCGAAGGTCTCGAGTTTTGGGATTACCGTGCAGGTCGGCGTCGACAAGCTCGATTCCGTGAAGATCGAAAACCTCCAGGTGTCGGTGAATGGCGACGCCGCGCAGGCCAGTGCCCGAGGCACGCTGGCCTGCAAGACATCGGACGAAGCTATCGTCAAAGGCGGGTTCTCGGCGACCGCGGAAGTCCATCTGCAGGTCGACCTTGCGACTTGCAAGACCGCCGAGAGTTCGATCGAGATCGTGCAGACTGGCGGTCGCTTCGGCGATGTTGTCAATGGACTCCAGACCGAGATTTCCGAGGCGCTGCGGCGAAGCCTCGAGAAGAACCTCGCGAAGCTTTGCGAGAGGTGATTGACGGCTTTGACGCCGCTCAAGGCTTCCGCGGTTTGAGGCGCTCCCACTCCCTATCGATCATCGGCGCGGAGGAATTCGCCCTCCATCCGATCGCCAGGAAGGGAAGGCGCGGTTCAGTCGCCACATTCCATCAGCACGTCTGCAATCAGCGGAATCCGAAGAAACTCAAAATCGCGAGCACGATAACGACAGCGCCGACGAGCCAAATCAAATTGTTCATGGGAAACCGTTCTCCTGTTTGAGATCGGGCCAACTGTGGCCCGATCACATAACGGTGAAGCAGGTTAGGAGTTCCCGAACGGCCCATTGCTGTCGCGTGCCGCCCCTGGTGCAAAACCAATTTCGGTTCTAAATCTTTCAATAGCTGCACGAGCGAGCATTGCCGGGTCTGAACCCATCCGCGCATGCCGGGTTTACCGATGTATTCCGCTGGTATTGATAATCCTGGTGATCCTGCCTTGCAGGCGACGTACAGGAAGACGTGATCGCGGATACGCCGATCAGCACTCCCGCTACCAACGTAAAAAATTGGTTCATCTGAACGTCTCCTCGCAAGGTTGTCATGGTGGCAATCTACCATGCCAACACGAGCCTATGCGAAAACTTCTGGGGCGCTAGACGCACGCTCAGCTGAGCCGAAACATTCGTATGATTGATCAACCAATCTCAAATCGTGATGCGTCGAACCTCAGCCGATGATCAACTTCGCTTCAGTCTAGTCTGATCGGGCTATTCTGCCGTTATGGAAGTAGTTGCATGGCCGTTAATAGTCAGGCGAATTTGATTTTGACTTGAATAAATCGGGGTTCTTCAGTAGAATTACGCCATAAAATAGTAATATAAATGGGAGGATACTATGTCGTCAACTCGGTTTGATCCGATTCTGCTGCATCGTCAACATTTCATCGATGAGGTCACGTGCCTCGATGAAATCTTCGATGTTCTGGAGGAGTGGCCGGAGGACAAACGGGGTTTGGCATATGAAACGCTGTTGAAGGCGTGCAGAGATACCGCCAACGGGCGTTTCCCGCTGAGCGCTGCACGCGAGAATTTCCGTCGGTTCCTCAAGATGTCGGGCGTGCTGGCGAAGGTCGAGGGTGGCCCCAAATTCGAGCGGCTGATGAACGAGCATATGGGCAATGCTTAGCAAGACAGGCTTTTGACGAGGCTATCCGATAGCAGACGAGAACGCGCCGCCACTTTGCGGTGCGTTCTCGTCTCAACGTCTGCTGGCCTGAAGTGGTCGCAAACTCCAGATTCGCTCTTCGCCTTCAGCTCTTTGTTTTCACGCATGTCGCTGTCCCAAAATCGCGGCACAGTTTTGCGCCCTATGCTTTGATGATCGCCTATTTCTTCGCCACCAAGCGCGCGGCGCGGCAAGCCCTGCCAAGAGGCAGATGCCTGTTCGGGTGTTGGATCTCGACAAATCTTAGCCAAGGCCGGCGCTGGCCCAATCGCATCGGAAGACCAGCATGGGCTTCGAAAACCCCTTGAACCGTCGGCGCGCTACGTGAGCGAAGAGATCGGCGGCGCCGTATTCGCGAAAAATGTTCTCCGAGACGAGGATCTGGTCGCTGGAGGCTGCCGCACAGAGACGCGCGGCAAGTTGCACGGTCGAGCCGAAGAGGTCGTTGCTGTCCTCGACCGGTTCGCCGCAGTCCAGTCCAATGCGGATGTGGATCGGTTCGGTGTTACCGCCGTTGTAACGCTTGAATTCCCGCTGGATCGCCATTGCGCATTCGACGGCTGCTGTTGTCGCGGCGAAGGCCGCCATGATGCCGTCGCCGGTGTGTTTCACTTCGCGGCCCGAATTCTGGCTGAGGCATCGGCGCACGATGGCATCATGGGCTCTGACCATTTCGGTCGCAATCCGGTCGCCGAGGCGCGATGTCATCGCTGTCGATCCGACGATGTCGGTAAAGAGGATTGCTCGGTGGCCGGGATCGACGTCGCTGGACGACTGACCGGGTGCCGGCTCAGGATCGTGAATTCGGCCGAGAAAAGCCTCGACCGCCGACAAGGCAACCTCGACGATCTCGGCGGCGACGAAGCCGTGCGCTTCGCGATGCACACATTGCGCGGTTTCGGCATCCGGTGCATCCACGAGGCAAAAGGCGGTCCCGCGCCGCTGATCGAACCAGTAGGTCAGGAATTTGACGCCGTACTTGTCCTGGATATCGAGATCCATGCGATGCGCCCTGGCAACGTCGGCGGCTGACGTTCCTTCAAGAAAGTGCCGGTCCATGAAGATAGGCATCGCGCGCTCCTCCCAGATCCGCCGCGTGCAGGATAATGGCATTGTACGACCCGGATGAAACTCCGTCCACCTCTGGGACAATCCATGAATGATTATAGGGGTTTTTGCTTCCGGCAATGCATATGAGTTGCTGTAATCCTTGTAGAGTATAAAAGGAAAGACTGAGTTTTAATCAGCAGGCCTGGGAGGGGAAGCCCGATATTTACCATAATCAGTCGCTTAATGACTGATCGCAGGATCCCAGTTCAGGCTCCATGTTCTCAAAAGCAGCGGCTGCAGGGGATCTGGAGCGGACGAAAGGAACACCTACACTGCGAGCATCGCTGACCAAGATCAAATCCCGTGAAGCCACCCTTCGGCTGGTGACGCGGCCTACCAACGGCACGCAACTTGCATCGTACCCATGAGCTCCACTGAAATTGGGAAAAGCTGTAGCAAAGTGAGACAGACGGCACATTTTCGACCGGTTGGCTTGGCCTCAATGGGGATCGGCCATTATGCCGTTATTAACTCTGTGTGGGACGCCGCGCGCACGCTGCTGCGCGACTGGCCGGTAGACGATGGTGAAGAGTATTTCGAGGCCGTCAAGTCGTGCCTGGATGCGATCATCGGCGATCTCCCACCGGAACACGTGCGGGCGGCCTTCATCAGGGCAGCACAGGAGGCCGGCATCGCCGTCATAGAAGCGGCCGACTGAGTATCTGGCTCGCCTCGACCCCAGCCTCCGCCTGGCCACACCCATCCTCAAAGCCATATCATCCCAACGCTTGACTTTTCCTGCCGAAGTTCTAACGTAGAACAAAACAGGAACATTGGAGATGATCATGACGCATACGGAACAGGTGATCGCCAACGCCCTCGCGCTCGTCGAAGCGTCCCGCGCAGCCCGCGAGCGGGATCAACAGCGGCGCGCCGCCTGGCAGAGAAAGGTCGAACTCAGCCGGCCGCTGCCGCCATTGCCGCGCCCTGTGCAATTGCCGTTGGCGCTGAACTGATGCAGCCGGCAAAAGTCTTGGAACCCCATCGGCCTCGACCCGAACAAACTGGACCTGATCAAACCTGGCCCGATCAAGCCTGGCCAGATCAAGCTTGGGAAGTCGAAGCCGTGCTTGCCTGGCATGACGACAATGCCAAGGCGGCGATACGCTCGCTGCTCGATGACTGCAAACATCTCCGCCAGCAATTGGCGCTGGCGGAAAGCGTGATGAGCCGCGGGATGGCCCGCGGATGGGCGCCGCGATACGAGCGGGATGCCCTCTAAAGATCCGTGTGCCCCGTTTATAGCGCGGCACCTCTAACGCTCCTCATCCTTATACGTTGCCCATCGGGCGGAGCCTCGAAGGATCTGCCGCAACGCTTTCGAGCGGACGCGTCGGCTGGCCGGCGACAGCTTTGAGCGGCGCATCGGGCGCACGCAAGCAGGCCGGCGTTCCGCTCCGGCTTTTCCAGCGCGAGGGAGGAATTGGGATAGCCGATATCGAGTTGATGCACATCACGGCCGCGCCCGCATATCGCCGCGCTTCATGGCGTCGAGGAGATTGGTCGCCAGACCGAGCACGGCGGCGGCGCTCTTCCTCATAGCTGTCGAGCAGCGCGTCAGGGGCGCTGGCAGCAACCGCCGCCAGTTTCCATCCGAGATTATGGGCGTCCTGAACGCTGGTATTCAGGCCCTGTCCGCCGACCGCCGCGTGCGCGAGGCGGTCATCAGCCCGAAGGGCAAGGCAATGACCGATCGCATCGATATCGCCCGCGAGCGGATGGGCGAGGGCGAACCGCAGGCGGATTAGCCTCTGAATCACTCCGGAATGTGGCCTTTGAATTCACCGGAGCCATTGCGCCGGCGCGTCGGCGATGATCTTGTAGCGTCCTGCAATCGCAACGTTTTCCGGTGATTCCCAATGTTCGATATTCTGTGGCGCGGCCTGGTGATCGGCGCCGGCGCAACCATCCTGATGGACCTCTGGGCGATCCTGCTCACCCAGTTCGGCCAGGCGGCGCCCAACTGGGCGCCTGTGGGACGCTGGTTCTGGCACCTTAGCCGCGGCAAGGTCTTTCACGAGAGCATTGCCGACGCCGAGCCCTATGGCAGTGAACTGGCTCTCGGCTGGATCGGCCACTACGCCGTCGGCATCCTCTATGGGGTGATCTTCGCCATCATCATGGGCTCGGCCTGGCTGGCGGCCCCGACATTTCTACCCGCCTGGATCTTCGGCATCATCACCGTCGGGGCAGGGTGGTTCCTCCTGCAGCCCGGCCTCGGCATCGGCTGGGCCGCTTCCAAACATCCGACCCCGAACAAGGTCCGGTGCTTCAATCTGCTGGCTCATATGGTGTTTGCATTGGGGCTTTACGGCACGGCGTTGATCATCGGCTGAGATCAGCCAAAACCCCTCCCCACAAGGGGGAGGGGCTAAGATGCCGCACCCGCTTTCTAGATCTGCGACGTTTCAAGAAGAACGAGGTGGGCGCTCCGGGTTAGCCCCTCCCCCTTGTGGGGAGTTGGGGAGGGGCCTTTCTTGGATGCCTACAAACCGGACAGCCTCACCGCGCCGCCCAGTTGGCGCCGCGGCGGAAGATGGTCTTCATCTGGGGAACGTCGAATTCTTTGGCCTGATGGCCGAGCGAGGAATAGAAGACGCGGCCCTTGCCGTATTTCCGCTTCCAGACGACGGGCATGACGACGCCGTCGATCCAGTAGGCGTGTTCGCCGGTGAATTTCGTCGTCGCCAGAACCTCGTTTGAGGGGTCGACATGCATGTAATATTGCTCTGACGTATAGGGGAAATCGGCAATGCCCTCCATGAGGGGATCGTCGGACCGGGTGATGTTGACGGTATAGTCGATGATGTTGCCGGGGTGAGCCACCCACTGGCCGCCGATGATGAACTGGTAGTCGACGGAGTCGCGGAAGGCATCGCCCGCGCCGCCGTGATAGCCGGCGATACCGACGCCGCTTTCGATCGCCGTGGCGAGATTCTTGACCTCCTCCTTCTCGATCTTCGACATCGTCATGATCGGCACGACGAGGCTGAGATCATGGACGGAAGGGTCGGCAAGCGCCTCGGTGCCGTGTTCGAGATAGACCTTGAAACCGTCTTCCTCGAGCATGGTCTTGATGATTTCGGCGCACTCCTGCGGCTCATGCCCGCTCCAGCCGCCCCAGACGATCAGTGCTTCACGCATAGTCTTTCCTCCTGAAACTTATTTCGCCAGCCGTCCGTCGACGATGGATTGGGACAGCGGGGCAGGGCGCTCCGTCGCCGTGGTGATCGCGACCGTTCGGCCGGTCGCGGCGGCGATGTGGAAGGCTTCCATGACTTCGAGCACATGCAGCGCCAGGTCGCCATTGGCGCGGTGCGGCCGGTTGGAGCGGATCGCATGCGCCATGTCGGCGACGCCGAGCGAGCGATAATTGCCGTCGGCATAGGGCGTGGTGACCGGTTGGTCCTCGAACGGCCCACCCTTCTTCAGATATTCCACCGGGCCGGCGAACTTGTTGGGATCGGGCACAACAAGCGTGCCTTCGGTGCCGTAGACCTCAAGCGGCACATGCTTGTGGCCGGCGACATCGAAGCTCATGGCGATCTGCACGACGGCGCCGTTCTCAAAACGCATCATGCCGGCGACATGGGTCGGCACATGGACGGGAATGCGCTCGCCATTGCGCGGTTCGCTGGTGATCAGCCGTTCGGCGCGCGGCGTCGTCGCAAAACCCGCAACTTGCGAAACCGGTCCGAGAAGATTGACGAGATCGGTGATGTAATAGGGACCCATGTCGAGCATCGGCCCGCCGCCGACTTCGTAATAGAAGTCCGGGTTCGGATGCCAGCGCTCATGGCCCGGGCACATGAAGCTCGCAGAGCCGCCGACCGGCTGGCCGATGACGCCCTGGTCGATCAGCGCGCGGGCCGTCTGGTGGCCACCGCCGAGAAAGGTGTCGGGGGCAGCACCAATGCGCAGATTCCTCGCCTTGGCGGCATCCGCCAATTTTTTCCCTTCCGCGAAATTAATCCCGAGCGGCTTTTCCGAATAGGTATGTTTGCCGGCCTCGAGCGCCTGCAGCGCGACCGCGACATGGGCTTTCGGGATCGTCAGATTGACGATGATCTCGACCTTCGGATCGGCGAAAAGCTCTTCGATCGATCGGGCCGGAACGTTGAATTCCTTAGCCTTCGCCTCGGCCAGCTCCCGATTGAGATCGGCAACGCCGCGAATATCGAGAATGGGAAAGGATGCCATCGCCGTGAGATAGGCGCCTGAAATATTGCCGCATCCGATGATGCCGATACCGACTCTCTCCATGAATTCCTCCATTGATTGTGATTGTGGCGCCCGTCAGAGCGCCGGCCCGGTCGTGCTCCAGGGCGATTCGTAAAGCTCGTAGAGCGCCACGGCAGCCGCGCCCTGCGCCCAGAAATCATCGCTCGAATCGTCGAAGACGAGTTCGCTCACCCCCTTCAGCGACGGCGGAATGGCGAGCGCATAGGCATCGCGCAGGCTGTTCAGAAAGGGTTCGCCAAGCGCCAGGCTCGAGCCCACAAGGATGACGCGGGGCGGCGCAAACAGCGTGACGATGTTGGCGATGGTCAATCCCACCGCTTCGCCGGCGCGGATGGCGGCGCTGATCAGCCGGTCGTCATCGGCCTTGATCAGCGCCTGCGCATGGTTCATGCCGCGGCCGAGCCGGATCGCTTCGGCAAAACGCCCGTCGGCTGGTTGTTCGCCGAGGATGGCGCTTTCGCCGGCCTGGCTGAAAAGCCGGATGACGCCGTTCGGCCCCATGCCGAGCACGAGGTCGCCGAGATTGTGGCTGAGGCCGCCGGCGCCGCGAAACAGGCTGTTGCCGTGCAGCACTCCGAGCCCCAACGTTTGTTCGAGCGAAATCAATACCATATCCTCGAGATCACGCGCCTTTCCGAACCAGTGATGGCCAAGCGTGATGGCATGCGCATCACTTTCGACGATGGTCGGCGTTGCCAGCCGCGTCGACATCTCGGCGGCGAAATCGACGTTGGTGTCGCGAAAGATCGGGCTGCTTCTGATATAGCCGGTGCGGTGCTCGATGACGCCGGGAAAGCCGAGGCAGACGCTGTCGACATCCTCCAGCGACAGCCCGGCATCGACGACGCAACGCCTGACGCCGTCCTCGACGAGATCGGCGATGACGCCGATTGGCTGCCGGTCGATGCGGATCGGCAGGGAAAGCTTCGACAGCACGTCGCCGCGGAAATTGGTGACGACGAAGACCATCCGGTTGGCGGCGATCTTGCCCCCCACCACGCGGGCGGCATCCGGATTGAGCTCCAGCGCCACGCGCGGCCTGCCGCGCACCGCCTCGTTGCGGATGTCGCCTTCATGGCGCGGCAGGATCAGCCCGTCGTCGAGCAGCGAGGCGGTGATCGCCGAAACGGTTGTGGTGGAGAGTTCGGTACGCTCGCTGATCTCTATCCGCGAGATCGGACCATGGCGCCGGATGGTATCGAGCACGTTCAAGCGATTGATCGCGCGCATCAATTCTGGATCTGCGGTCTTCATAAAAACTAGCCGGCATCGTTTGTTGGGCGGAACCCAATATTTTTAACGGGTTACGAAATAAATAGCAGGCAATCCCGTGGGCCTGTCAAGCGTATTTGGTAAAAATAGCAGCGATTGGGTTGACATCCGGGCAAAGCTCCGTTGAATTAATCCGCATAGGGGAAAAATTGTGAGGATAGACCCCTGGGAGGAAAATCAATGAATTTTATGCTGAAGAACGCCGCTTTCGGCGGCAGGCGCATTGTATCCATGGCTGCGGCAGCCGGCCTGTTGTTGGCGGGAGCGGGCGCCGCCTCGGCGACGACAGTGGTGAAATGGCTGCATCTCGAGCTCGACCCGAAAAACGTCGCGGCCTGGGAAGACATCGTCAAGAAATACGAAGCCCAGCATCCCGACGTCGACATCCAGATGCAGTTCCTCGAAAACGAGGCCTTCAAGGCCAAGCTTCCGACATTGCTCCAGTCCGACGACGTGCCGGATTTCTTTTTCAGCTGGGGCGGCGGCGTGTTGAAGCAGCAGTCCGAAACCGGCGCGCTCCAGGATGTGACGGCAGCGCTTGATGGCGATGGCGGCAAGCTGCGCAGCGCCTATACCCCGGCTTCGGTCGATGGCCTGACTTTCGACGGCAAGACCTGGGCCATTCCCTACAAGGTCGGTCTCGTCAGCTTCTTCTACAACAAGACGCTGTTTGCCAAGGCGGGCGTCAAAGCCGAAGACATCAAGACGTGGAGCGATTTTCTCGCCACGGTTCAGAAGATCAAGGCGGCCGGCATCGTGCCGATCGCCGGCGGCGGTGGTGAGAAATGGCCTATCCATTTCTACTGGAGCTATCTCGTCATGCGCGAGGGCGGCCAGAAGGTGTTCGAAGCGGCCAAGAACGGCGAGGGCGAAGGTTTCCTTGATCCCGCTATCATCAAGGCCGGCGACGACCTCGCCGAACTCGGCAAGCTCGAGCCGTTCCAGCCCGGCTATCTCGGTGCGACCTGGCCGCAGACGCTCGGCGTTTTCGGCGACGGCAAGGCTGCGATGATCCTCGGCTTTGAAGCGACCGAGGCCAACCAGCGCAAGAATGCCGGCGACGGCAAGGGGCTTTCATCAGACAATATCGGCCGTTTCGTCTTCCCGACGGTCGAAGGCGGCGCCGGCAAACCGACCGATACGCTTGGCGGCCTGAACGGCTGGGCCGTCACCAAGAAGGCCTCCAAGGAAGCGCTCGATTTCCTCGCCTTCCTCACCAATGCGGAAAACGAGCGGGCGATGGCCAAGGCCGGCATGTTGCTTCCCGTTGCCGTCGGCGCCGATGACGGCGTCGTCAATCCGCTGCTGGCCGAATCGGCCAAACAGCTTGCCGGTTCGACCTGGCATCAGAACTTCTTCGACCAGGATCTCGGCGCGGCCGTCGGCCGTGTCGTCAACGACGTCTCCGTGGAAATCGTCTCCGGCCAGATGAATTCCAAGGACGGTGCCCAGATGATCCAGGACGCTTTCGAGCTGGAACAATAACCAGCGCCCGCAGAGCCTTCCCGGCGCTCTCGATCAAGTGGAGCGCCGGCATTGCTGCCGACGAACGAAAGCAGGACCCATGGCCAATATTTCAGTACCCTCGGTGACATCGGCCGCGAGGCCGGCAAGACGGGCCGCAAACCGGAAAAGCTCGGTCGCCCATGACCGGCTGACGGTGCTGCTCATCTTTCTGCCGCCGGCGCTGCTGCTCTTCACGCTCTTCGTCATAATGCCGATGGGCGAGGCGGCCTGGTATAGCCTCTACAAGTGGAACGGCTATGGCACGCCGACCGAGTTCATCGCGCTGCGTAATTTCCAAGTTCTGTTCCGCAATGCGGCCTTCACCCAGGCGCTGGTCAATAACGGCCTGATCATCGTGATCTCGATCTGCATCCAGGTGCCGCTCGCCATCTGGCTGGCGACCATGCTGGCGCACCGCATTCCGGGTGTCGTCGGTTACCGCCTGATCTTCTTCCTGCCCTATGTGCTGGCGGACGTTGCCGCGGGCCTCATCTGGCGCTTTGTCTATGATGGCGACTATGGCCTGTTTGCCGCCGTTTCCAACTTCTTCGGCTTCGCCAACCCTTACGTGCTCGCCGACAAGGACGTGGCGATCTATGCCGTGCTTGGCGTTATCGTCTGGAAATATTTCGGTTTCCACATGATGCTGTTCATCGCCGGCCTGCAATCCGTCGACAAGAGCGTGCTGGAGGCCGCCGAAATCGACGGCGCCACCGGCTGGCAGAAATTCCGTTACGTGACGCTGCCGCTGCTCGGCTCGACCTTGCGTCTTTCCATATTCTTTGCCGTCGTCGGCTCGCTGCAACTCTTCGACATGATCATGCCGCTGACCGGCGGCGGGCCGTCCAACTCCACCCAGACGATGGTCACCTTCCTCTACACCTATGGTGTCATGCGCATGCAGGTCGGCCTCGGCAGCGCCGTCGGCGTCGTGCTCTTCATCATCTGCGTGACGCTCGCCTTCGGTTACAAAAGGATATTCATGCGCCATGACTGATATGAGCTCTTCCATCCGCATGAGCACGTCAACGCGCGTCTATCTCTACGTGTCGCTGAGCCTGATTGCCGCGATCGTGCTCGTACCGCTGCTGACGACCGCACTCGGTGGCTTCAAGACGCTGGGCGACCTGCGCACCAATCCCTTCGGCCTGCCGACGGAGTGGCAATGGGCGAACTACACAGATATTCTCTTCGGTGAACGCTACTGGCTGCAGATCGGCAATTCGCTGGTGATCGCGTCGCTCACCGTCCTCCTGACGCTGATCGTCTCGTCGATGGCGGCTTTCGCCTTTGCCCATGTCCGCTTTTTCGGATCGTCCTTCCTACTGAATTATTTCCTGCTCGGCCTGATGTTTCCGGCGGCGACCGCGATCCTGCCGCTGTTCATTCGCATCCGCGATCTCGGCCTGCTCGATACCTATTGGGGCGTGGTGCTGCCGCAGGTGGCTTTCGGTCTCGGCATGAGCATCCTGCTGTTTCGAAACTATTTCCGCAATCTTCCGGAAGAATTGTTTCAGGCGGCCTTCGTCGACGGCTGCGGTTATCTCCGCTTCTTCTGGCATATCTCGCTGCCGCTCTCCCGCCCGATCGTCGCCACCGTCAGCATCATTTCCTTCGTCGGCAGCTGGAACAGCTACATCCTGCCGCTGATCATGCTGAACTCGGAATCGAAATATCCCTGGCCGCTCGGCATCATGGTCTATCGCGGCGAGTACGGCACGGAATGGCAGCTGGTGCTGGCCTTCATCACGCTGACCATCCTTCCCACCATCATCGTCTTTTTCGTCGCCCAGAGACACATCATCGCCGGTCTGACCGCCGGCGCCGTGAAGTCCTGAGCCGAACCGTTGGAGTGCAATCATGGCATCCGTTGAACTCACGGATATCAGCAAGACCTATGGCGCCATCGACGTTATTCACGGCATCTCGCTTCATATTGAGGATGGCGAATTCGTCGCCCTCGTCGGGCCGTCCGGTTGCGGAAAATCGACACTGCTCAGAATGATCGCCGGCCTTGAGGAGATCACCGATGGTGAGATCGCCATCGGCGGCAAGGTCGTCAACGCCATGACGCCGCGCGAACGCAACATCGCCATGGTCTTCCAATCCTACGCGCTCTATCCGCACATGACGGTTGCTGAAAACATGGGCTTCAATCTGAAGCTCGCCGGCGTTGCCAAACCGCAGATCGAAGCCCGGGTGGCCGAAGCCGCCCGCATGCTGGATCTCGGCAATCTGCTCGACCGCAAGCCGGCCCAGCTTTCCGGCGGCCAGCGCCAGCGCGTCGCCATGGGCCGTGCCGTCGTGCGCAATCCCGCCGTCTTCCTGTTCGACGAGCCGCTGTCCAACCTCGATGCGAAACTCCGCGTGCAGATGCGCTCGGAGATCAAGACGCTGCACCAGAAGGTCAGGACGACCTCGATCTATGTCACCCACGACCAGATCGAAGCGATGACGCTTGCCGACCGCATCGTCGTGCTCAATCAGGGCAGGGTGGAGCAGCAGGGGACGCCGCTCGAACTCTACAGGAAACCCGCCAATCTCTTCGTCGCCGCCTTCATCGGATCGCCGGCGATGAACATGCTCGAAGGCACGGTCGACGGCGAAAATGGTGAGCCTGCTGCTCGTCTTAGCGACGGCACGGCAATCCGCATCGCGCCGGACCGTAAGGTCAAGGCCGGCCAGTCCATCACCATCGGCCTGCGCCCCGAACATCTCATTCCAGGTGTCGCCGCCGGCACGCCGCTCGCCGGCCGGACGATGCTGGTGGAACCGACGGGCGCCCAGACCCATGTCGTCTTCGATCTCGCCGGACAGCAGGTGACCGCCATCGTCGACGGCGAATACCCCGCCCGTTACGGCGCCGTTTTCGAGGCAAGCATCACCAGCGATCAGGTGCACGTGTTTGACCGAGGCACCGGCGTGGCGCTGTAGGCGCCACTTGTCCCACGGCTGTCCGATTTACGTCGACGAGCGGGAACGGGAAGGGTAGGCACATCCTCTTCTCCCCTGCTCAAAAGACCGAAACGGACGGATGAGCGGTTAATCCATCTGGTTTCTCAACGATTTCCGCCGCCACCGGACGTTGCCAATGCCACAAGTTGCACTATTGTCTGTCCGGCACGCGAAAACCTGATGGTGGTTATGCCGGTAGTAACTCGACATCTCATTGACCGGGGTGACGGAGCCACGGTTGAGCTTTTTCAAGCTCAAGCCGCAAGCGAAGCGCCCGCAGGAGCAATCCTATTTGTCCACGGCAATCAGGGTGGCCGTCTGCTTGGAGGGATAGAGGCGGTCGACAGCGGCGCGTTGCTTCGGTTCTGTTCTCGTTTGAATATCACTGCTGCGGCAGTCTCGCAGCCCGGTTTTGGGGCGTCAGACGGCCCTCCAGATTTCTGCGGCCCCAAAACCCAGCAAGCGATCATCGCTGCTCTCGCCTTCCTGCGGGGCCAGCCTTCCGTCGATCCAAATCGAATTGTTCTCAATGGAAACAGTCGTGGTGCCGTTGCATCGGCCATGGTCGCCACCCAGGTTCCTGATCTGCGAGCAGTCATTCTATCCAGCGGCGTCTACGATCTTGAAGCCGCCTATCACGAGAGTTCAGACGGTTTGCGGTGGGCTATCGAGAAAGAGGCGGGCCTATCGAGAGAGGCCTTTCTGGCTCGCTCTGCATTGCATTATGCGCCCGAAGTTCGGTCTGAGACGCTGTTGCTGCATGGAAAGCATGACGACCGTGCTCCTGTTGCCCAAGCCGAACTATTCTCAAAAGCTCTGTCCAATGCCGGAGTCCTGGCGACGCTTCACGTCTTTGAGTGTGGACATCAAATTCCAAGGAACCACATGCAGGGAGCTCTCAGGCCCTTCCTGCAAAGGGTGTTCAATCCCGTCGTGACGTACCACTAGGGCAGCGTAACAGCTTCGGGAAAGTGACGAAAACCTAAAAGAGATTAAGCCCAAACCCGCCTCTTGAAGGAGGAGAAAAATGAAACGCAACGAGATGGAGGTGAGCGGTGGCTGCCAGTGCGGTGCCGTGCGCTACCACGCAACCGCTATGTTTGACAATTCGCATCTCTGCCATTGCCGCATGTGCCAGAAAGCCTCGGGCAACATCTTTGCCGCGCTCGTCGCCGCGCCCGATGATGCGCTTACCTGGACACGCGGCAAGCCGAGCGTCTGGAAGAGCTCGGAGCTTGTCGAGCGCGGCTTCTGCGCCAATTGCGGCACGCCATTGTTCTTCCACCACCTCGAAAACGGTCGCACCAACCTGATGATCGGTTCGCTTGACGATCCGCACGCCTTCTCGCCGCTTGCCAATACCTGCACCGAGAACATGGTTGGATGGTTTGATACGATCACGGGCATAGAAAATACCGGTGCGACCGAAAACAACGGCGCCGACTGGGCCGCGGCGATCAAGGAGAGCAACAACCAGCACCCCGATCACGATACCACTTCATGGGCGGCGAGGGGTGTGATGGCTGAGCCCTATTCGGCAGTTGCCAGTGCGGCGCTGTCCGTTGCCGCTATTCCGAAAGGCCGTCGCGCCGGAAACCAGCGATAGCAACGGCCTACGTTCAAGAGGTGCACGGACAGCCGCCGGGCAGCCCGGCGGCCTGCAGCCGCGCTGTACTATTCCGCCGCAATCCGTGTGACTCCGTTTGCCTGGACGATCTTTTCCAATAGCGCGAGCTCTTCCTGGGAAAGATCCGTCAGAGGTGGGCGCACGGGGCCGGGATTCTGCCCGAGGACGCGAAGGCCGGCCTTGATGATGGAGACGGCATATCCCTTCTTGCGGTTGCGCAAGGCGACGAAGGGGAAGAAGAAGCTCTTCAGGATCTCGTCGACGGTTGCCTGGTCGCCGGTGCGCAAGGCGCCGTAAAAGCGCTGGGCAAGCGCGGGCACGAAGTTGAAGACGGCCGATGAATAGGTGGTCACGCCAGCTGCAAAATAGGCCTGGGCATAAACCTCGTGGGTCGGCATGCCGCCGACATAGACGAGACGGTCGCCGAGCAGGGTGGTGATCTCGATCACCTTGTCGACATCGCCGACGCCGTCCTTGAAGCCGATCAGGTTCGGGCATTCCTCCGCCAGGCGCGCGATGCTGTCGGCGGTCAGGACGGCGTTGTCCCGGTTATAGACGATGACGCCGATTCCGACCGATTGGCAGACCGCCTTGACGTGGGCGATGAGACCCGCCTGTTCGGCAAATATCAGATAGGGCGGCAGCAGCAGCAGCCCGTCGGCGCCGGCCTTCTCGGCCGCGACTGCGATCTCGATGGCGAGCGAGGTGCCGTAGCCGGTTCCCGAAATGATCGGCGTCTTGCCCGCCGACGCCTTGGCTGCCCGGATCACCTGCGGAATCTCGGCCGGATTGAGAGAGAAGAACTCCCCGGTACCGCCGGCTGCAAACAGCGCAGCAGCGTCATAACCGGAAAGCCACTCGACATGACGGCGGTACTTGGCTTCGTCGAATTTGAGGTGATCGTCGAAATGGGTCACCGGAAACGACAGGAGGCCACTACCGACGGCCTTCTTCAATTCAATCGGGTTCATCATGAAGTCCTATTTCTTAGGTGTTGAAAACCGGCTCACTCGCTCTCGAGCACTTGCAGAAGTGCCGCGATATAGCCGTAGCAGAAGGCAAATGCGGTGGCGGTTGGATCCTTGCCGCTGACGGTCGGCACATGGTCGGGCATCAGCATGTATTTGAAGCCCACCTCCTTGTAGATCCTGGCCGAGCGGACCATGTCCATGTCGCCTTCTTCAGGGAAGGTTTCCATGAAGGACAGCTTGCCGCCGCGAATATTGCGGAAATGAACATTGAAGATCTTGCCGCGCTGGCCGAACCAGCGGATGACATCGTCGATTTCCTCGCCGGGATTTTCCAGCATCTCGCCGATCGAACCCTGGCAGAAATTGAGGCCGTGATAGGGGTTTTCGCGCATCAGCACGAATTTCTTCAGGCCTTCCACCGTACCCAGCACCCGCGTGACGCCGCGATAACCCGGCGGCGTATAGGGATCGTGCGGATGGCAGGCGAGCCGGACGCGGTTGCTTGCAGCAACGGGAACGACGCGTTCCAGGAAATAGTCGATCCGCTCCCAGTTTTCGTCTTCCGAAAGCACGCCGGCAAGGCCGGGCTCGGCCTGCTGGTCCGTCTTGTCCCATCGGAAGCTCGCATTCAGCGATCCGCCGCGTCCCGGCTCATCCGGCGTACGGGGAATGCCGATCAGGTTGAGATTGTACTTCACCGCAGGAATGCCGGCGGCGGCGGCATTCTCGATCAGTTTGCAGACGGCATCGATCTGTCTGTCGCGCTCGGGGCCGGCAAGCAGGATATCGGGATAGGACGCCTTCTCGATCGGCTGCGAGGGCAGGGGCAACTGGATCATGTCGAGGATCAGGCCGAAGCTTTCGACCTTGTCGCGATGGCGCTCGAGATCGGACAGCGTCCAGTTGCTCGGCTTTCCCGGCGGGTCGGCGTTGATATGCTTCACACCCAGTTGCGCGAAGATACGATAATCGTCGTCATCCCGCGCTGCGACCTGTGTTCCCAGATACATTTGAGTCTCTTTCGAAATTACACAATGTCATATGACATAATATGAATTTTGAAGGGTGTCGAGCCCTATTGCTGCTCGGCGAGCATGCGGTAGCGGCGTTGGCTGGCCAGCATATGGGCGCGCATCGCCTGGCGGGCGCGTTCGGGATCCTGATCGGCGATTGCCGAGAGGATCTCGACATGTTCGGCATAAACCTTCTGAAGATAGTCGCGGTCGTTGGCTTCCGGCAGCGTCGGAAACTGGCCGCGGGGGATGGCTCTGGGGCCGAAATGGCGTAGGACATCGACATAGAATCGATTGTTCGTGGCGGCAGCAATCGCCATGTGAAAGGCGTAATCCGCTTCCACCGTTTGCTGTCCGGTTTCGATCAGGTGCGCCATTCTGCGGTTGGCGTCGCGGATTGCTGCCTCTTGCTCGGCCGTGCGGCGATAAGCAGCAATTGCCGCCGCTTCACCCTCGGCCGCCATGCGAAACTCCAGCAATTCCAGGGTTTCTGGAATGCTTTTGATCTCCACCGGCGTTAGCGACAGGACCGAATGCGCCTTCGGATCCGCGACAAAGACGCCTTTGCCCTGGATCGGCTTGACGAAGCCAGCCGACCTCAGATCCGCAATCGCCTCGCGCACCACGGTGCGGCTGACGCCGAATGTCGCTTCAAGCTGCGGCTCGGTCGGCAGCTGGTCGCCGACGCGCAGCTTTCCCGTCTCGATTTGCGCCCGCAGCTGATCGATAACCTGTTGCGCCAGTCTTTGCCGGCCCCGGCTGAGTGTCGTCATTTCGGCTTCCCCAATCCCTTCCCACCAAGTCTCTGCCGCCCGGGTCTTGTCAATCCTATCAGACTTCGTTAAATCATAATACGACATACTGGCGACATAATATGTTTCCTATAGTAATCCAGGGAGGAGTGACAATGAAGCATTTTTCTAAGAGCTTGTTCGTCGGTGCCGTCATCGGCGCCCTGACGATCGCTGCACCGCAGATGCAGGCCGCCACGCCGCAGGACCAGCTGGTGGTCGGCACTTCGCTCGCGCAGGTTCTGTCGCTCGATCCGCAGCAGGCGACCGAAGGCAAGGCGGTCGAGATCATGTCGAATCTGTACGATCGGCTGGTCGCCAGTACGGCTGATGGTAAGATCCTTCCGCAGCTGGCGGAAAGCTGGAAGGTGGACGACAAGGGCATCACCTTTACGCTGCGCAAGGCCAATTTCGCCTCCGGCAACCCGGTCACCTCGAAGGATGTCGTCTACTCGCTGGCGCGGCTCCTGAAGATGGACCAGGCCGCCGCCGCCAACCTCAAGCGCGTCGGCTACGACAAGGACAATGTCGAAAAGCTCGTCAAGGCCGTCGACGACCAGACGGTGCGGATTGATCTCTCCGACCAGGTGACGGCGGAGCTTCTGCTCTACCGGCTGACGACGACCACCACCAGCGTGGTCGACAGCGTCGAGGTCGAGAGCCATGCCGTCGACAACGACTACGGAAATGCCTGGATGCGAACGCATTCTGCCGGCTCCGGTCCGTTCACCCTCAATCGCTGGTCTCCGAACGAACTGGTGATCCTCGACGCCAACAAGGACTATATGGCCGGCGTGCCGAAGATGCGCCGCGTCATCGTCCGGCATGTGCCTGAAAGCCAGGTCGAGCGGCTGATGCTCGAACGCGGCGATATCGATATTGCCAGCGCCTTGACCGCCTCGGATCTCGCGACGTTCCAGAACAAGAAGGGCTTTGCCATCCAGCGTATTCCGACGGGTGGTTTCTACGTTCTGTCGATGAATGCCGGCAACAAATACCTCGCCAATCCGAAGGTTCGCGAAGCCATCGCCTACGGCATCGACTACAAGGGCATCGAAAAGACGATCATGGGCCCTTACGGCCGGGCGAGAAACGTTCCCGTTCCGGAGAATTTCGAGTACGCCATCCCCAACCCCGATTGGCATCTCGATGTCGAAAAGTCCAAGCAGCTGCTGAGCGAGGCAGGCTTCAAGGACGGCTTTTCGCTGACGCTGAAGACCATCGCGCAAACGCCGCGCATCGATCTGGCCACCGCCATCCAGGCATCGCTTGCTCAAATTGGCATCAAGATCGACATCCAGCAGGGCAACGGTTCGGAAATCATCGCCGCCCATCGCGCCAGGGATTTCGATCTGCTGATCCCGCAGACCAGCGCCTATATGCCGAACGTGCTTGGCTCGATGGAGCAGTTTTCCTCCAATCCGGACAACTCGAAGGAAGCCAACAATGCCGGCAATTTCGTCTGGCGCTCGGCCTGGGACATCCCGGAACTCACGGCCCTGACGGCCAAGGCGTCGATGGAGCCGGACGCCAAGAAACGTGGCGAACTCTATGTTCAGATGCAGAAGATGTTCGTCGAACAGAAGCCGGCGGTGCTTCCGCTCTTCGAGCGCTTTGAGCCGATCGTCCTCAATAGCAAGGTCGAGGGATATGTGGGGCATCCGTCTCAGCTGACGCGTCTCGAGAACGTGACCAAAGTCGAAACCCAGTAATACTCCCAGGACAGCCGATCATGAAGGAACTCTCCGTAGCCGAATTTGGCCGACGCCTGGCGCATTTGCTGGTCAGCCTGTTCATCCTCTTATGTGTGACCTTCGTGATCGGCCGCGTCTTGCCCACCGATCCGGTCGGCGCAATCGTCGGCGAGCTCGCCGATCCCGCTGCCTATGCGGCGATGCGGGCGCGCCTGGGGCTCGATCTGCCGATCTATCAGCAGTTTTTCCTCTATCTGAATGGCTTGGCGCATGGTGATTTCGGCACGGCCGTCCTCACCGGTAATCCCGTCTCTTCGGATCTTGCCCAGGCGTTTCCGGCGACATTCGAACTGGCAACGCTGGCGGTGATCATTTCGACCTTCGTCGGTGTCCCGCTGGGGCTGGTCGCAGCACTCTTTCGCGACAGCTTCATCGACAAGACGGCGCGCGTGGTCGCGCTCGTCGGTCATTCGATCCCGGTTTTCTGGTTCGGCATCGTCGGCCTCGTCATCTTCTACGCCGGCCTCAATTGGGTCGGTGGGCCGGGTCGGATCGATGTCTTTTACGAAGGCCTCGTCACGCCGCAAACCGGGCTGTTGTTGATCGACAGCCTGCTGCAGGGCGAGACGGAAGTCTTCTGGAATGCGCTCGGCCATATCATTCTGCCAGCCGTCATCCTTGCCTATGCGGCGATGGCCTACATCACCCGCATGACGCGCAGCTTCACCCTGGAGCAGTTGAGCCAGGATTATGTCATCGCGGCCCGAGCCAAGGGTGTGAGCCCGCTCGGCACGATCTGGCGCCATGTGCTACCGAACATTGCGGTGCAGCTGATCACCATTCTCGCCATTTCCTATGGCGGTCTGCTCGAAGGCGCTGTCGTGACCGAGATCGTTTTCTCCTGGCCGGGCATTGGCCAGTACATGACCAACGCGCTGATGATCGGCGACATGAACGCCATCGTCGCCGGCACCATCATTGTGGGATTCATTTTCATGTTGTTGAACTTCCTGGCCGACGTCGCTTACGCCGTCTTTGATCCGCGCATGCGGGAGGCCGCCCGATGAGCGATGTTATCCGCAGCGAAATTCAGATCCGCCCTCCAAGTATGTCGACCCGTGTCGCGGCGTCGTTTGCGCGCGCCGGCCGCAAATTGGCGGCCGAGCCGCTTGGTCTTGGAGGGTTTGTCATCCTCGGTCTGCTTTGCTTGATCGCGATCTTCGCGCCGCTGCTGGCGCCTTACGATCCGGCGATACAGGCGCTTGGCGATGCGTTGCAGCCGCCGAGCCTCGCGCACTTGGCAGGCACGGACGAATTCGGCCGCGACATCTTGAGCCGGCTCATCTTCGGCACGCGCATCACCATCCAGACCGTGCTGTCGATCTCGTCGATCGTTGGGCCGATCGGCCTGTTGATCGGCGTTGTCGCCGGCTTCTTCGGCGGGCGCACCGATGCGCTGCTGATGCGCGCCACCGATATCGTTCTGTCGTTCCCGTCACTGATCCTGGCTCTGGCTTTTGCTGCGGCACTCGGCGCCGGATTGACTACCGCAATCATCGCGATCTCGCTGACCGCATGGCCGCCGATTGCCAGACTCGCGCGCGCCGAGGCGCTTGTCGTCAGAAACGCCGATTATGTGGTCGCCGCCCGCCTTTATGGCGCCTCGCCGATGCGCATTCTTCTCCTCTATATCGCCCCGATGTGCGTCCCGTCCGTCATCGTTCGCCTGACGCTCAACATGGCGGGTATCATTCTGACGGCCGCTTCGCTTGGCTTTCTCGGGCTTGGCGCCCAGCCGCCGGCGCCGGAATGGGGCGCGATGATCTCCAGCGGCCGCAAGTTCATGCTCGATTATTGGTGGGTTGCCGTGATGCCGGGTATCGCCATCCTCCTCACCAGCCTTGCCTTCAACATCGCCGGAGATGCTCTGCGCGACATTCTGGATCCTCGCCATGCAAGATCGTGATCTGCAGCCCGTTCTTTCCGTCGAAGGTTTGAGCGTCCGTTTCGGCCGAGGCGCCGTGCCCGCCGTCTCCAATGTCAGTTTCGACGTCGGGCGCGAACGCGTCGGGATCGTCGGAGAATCCGGTTCCGGCAAATCGACGACCGGTCGCGCCATCATGCGCCTTCTGCCGCCGGCCGCGGTGGTCTCGGCCGAACGCCTGGATCTCGCCGGCAGTTCGTTGCCTGCAAAGAGCGAGCGTCAGATGGGAGCGCTTCGCGGCAAGGACGTCGCGCTGATCATGCAGGATCCGCGCTATTCGCTGAATCCGGTGCTCTCGATCGGCAAGCAGATCGCCGAAGCCGCCCGCCTTCACCTCGGTCTTCACAAGAAACAGGCGCATGAGGCTGCCCGCGCCATGCTGGAGCGCGTGCGCATCAGCGATCCGGATCGGGTCATGGCGCTTTATCCGCATCAGATCTCGGGCGGCATGGGCCAGCGCGTGATGATCGCCATGATGCTGCTGGCGCGGCCGAAGCTTGTCATCGCCGACGAGCCGACCTCGGCGCTTGATGTCAGCGTCCGCAAGGACGTGCTGCTGTTGCTCGATGAACTGGTCCGCGAGAACAATTCCGGGCTGCTGTTGATCAGCCATGACATACGCATGGTGGCAGCCTTTTGCGAGCGCATCATCGTCATGTATGCCGGCCGGATCGTGGAAACGCTGACCAGTCTCGAGGACGCCAGTCATCCCTATACCCGTGGGCTGATCGCTGCGCTGCCCGACCCGAGGAATCCGGTTCGCCGGCTCGCGGTCCTCGACAGGACGAAACTCGATCTGGAGATGGCGCAATGATCAATGTGCGTGACCTTGATGTCGTCTTTGCCTCCGGCAAATCAAGCAACCATGTCGTCAAGGGCATCAGTTTTCAGGTCGGCCAGGGGGAGACGCTCGGCATTGTCGGTGAATCAGGATGCGGCAAATCGACGGTGCTGCGTTGCCTCGCCGGCATGGAGGCCGGTTGGACCGGTCACATCGAGCTTGGCGGCAAACCGATCGGCAAGAAGCGCTCCCGCGAGGAGCTGAAATTTGCCCAGATGGTGTTTCAGGACCCTTACGGATCCCTGCATCCGCGCCATCGTATCGGCACCGCCCTGGCGGAACCGCTGCGCGCGATGGGCCATTCCGAGATCTGGTCGAAGGTCGAAAAGGCACTGATCCAGGTCGGTTTGCCGGCGAGCTTCGCAAACCGTTTTCCGCACGAGCTTTCCGGCGGCCAGCGGCAGCGGGTGGCAATCGCCCGGGCCCTGATCCTGTCGCCGCCCATCCTGTTGCTCGACGAGCCGACCTCGGCGCTCGATGTCTCGGTCCAGGCCGAAATCCTCAACCTGCTGGCCGACCAACGCGAGGAAAAGGGCCTGACCTATCTGCTTGTCAGCCACGACCTCGCGGTCATTACTCATATGTGCGACCGGGTGCTGATCATGAAGAACGGTTGCTTCGTCGACGAACTCACCAGGGAGGATCTGCAGGCCGGTATCACCCACGATGCCTATGCGCGCGAGCTGTTTGAGGCGAGTTTTATGGAGGCTTGATGTCCTCGATCGCGGTGGCGTGGAATTGCCCGGTTTGCGCTAATGGTTGCCCCTCACCCTAACCCTCTCCCCGTAAACGGGGCGAGGGGACGTGCCACACGAGAGGTGGAGGGAGAGGAACGGAGAGGTTGCGGCGGGGGTCCCTTCGCCCCGCGAGCGGGGAGAAGGTGGCGGCAGCCGGATGAGGGGCGGTCTCTGCGATCTCTTGGCCGAGATATCGCGTGTCCTCAGCGACCTTCCGTTACGACAGGTACATGCCTGACCGCTGCAACGCTGCCCCTTTCGACAAGATGGCAGGCAAGCTCGACTCGCCGCCGCGGGACGGCAAGGCCGAGCATCATGTCGCGCAGCAGATCGAGCGCGGTGGCGCCGAGTTCGCGCATCGGAATATGCACCGTCGATAGCGGCGGATTGAGAAAGGCCGACTGTGGCAGGTCGTCTATGCCCATCACCGAGATGTCCTGCGGCACGGCATAACCCATCGACTGCAGTCCGCGCACCGCGCCGTTGGCCAGACTGTCGCCAGCCGTCAGGATGGCGGTGAAGGAGAGGCCTTTCTCGCGGATAAGACGGGTGACGGCTTCGGCGCCGAGTTCCGGCAACCAGTCGTCGACCTCGAGCACCAGATCGGCATCGGCCGTCAGCCCATGATGCTGCATGGCATCGCGCCAGCCTTCCAGGCGCCGCTCGATCGTCCGCCGACCCGGCCTCAGCATGAACAGGATGCGTTGATGTCCCGCCTTGATCAGCCGCTCGGCGGCGATGAAGGCGGCCGAGCGGTTGCAGGGCGTAACACTCGAAAGCCGCATATAGGGATCGTCGCTGTTGACCAGCACGACGGGCTTTCCGAGATCGGCGGCCGCCGCCAGCATGTCCTCTTCATCGACGGTCAGGATCAGCATGCCGCCAAAACTCGGATCATCACGCATCTCGGCGACGACGCGGGCTTCATCCCCCTTGTCGGCGACCGAGCGCATCGCCAGTTCGATGCCGAGGGCGGCTGCGCGCGCATTCAACCCTTCGAGCACATAGAGCGTAAACTGGTTGCGGACATAGTCGATCATCGCTGCGCCGGAGGCGACGAGCATGACCTTCTTGCCGGCAACGCTCGCCGGCAGGGCGTAGCTGACCGCACTTGCCGTTTCCAGCACCAGCTTGCGGATCTCCGGCCTGACGCCCTTTTCGCCGGCCAGCGCACGAGACACCGTGCTGATCGAGACGCCGCATCTGGCAGCAATGTCGTCGAGGCGTGTCCGCCTGCCTTTTTTCTCTTCCGCCGCCATGTCGTCTCCTCGCTCCCAGCTACTATGCAAAAATCTTTCAGATTGCGCAAATGGAATGCCTATGCACAATTGTCCTTGAGGAGTCCGCGACAAGCGGCAGAGCAGGGAGGCTTTGAAATGTGGCTAGACGGCCAGTCCAAGCGTCGGTGTTTTACCCGGCGTTCCAAGGCTTGAGCGGGCTGAAGCATGACCGCTGAGCAGCAATCCCATCTCCGCCGTTCAGCGGCGAAGGCCAGCCCGATCGTCTACTGGCAGCTCGCCCATCTGTGGCAGCAGCGCTACGACGTCGCCGATCGTCCGATGGAAGGCAGCATGGATCCGTTCTTCTTCGTCACCAAGACGAAGAATTTCATCCCGCATGAATATCCCTGCCGCACCGAATTCAAAAAATCCTTCTCCGGCCGACGGCCGCAGCCGACTGCCGAATTCGGGGCCGTCCGCTGGTGGCTTCCTTTTGCCTCCCCGCGCGTCGATCTTTCCGGCTTCTGGTTTCGCCCGACACGCATCGGCTGCTGGGCGCGCACCTTCCTCGATGCCCGCTCGGCGGGGTCTGCCACGCTTCGCCTGTCGACCTGCGGCGGCGCGATCCTCTTCGTCAATGGCCGCGAGCAGGGCTTCATGGCGCCTTATGAGCGCAATCTCGAAGCCCAGCAGCTCTTCGAGGTCGATCTGGTCGCCGGCCTCAACGAGATCCGCGTCTATTTCGACGATCTCGCCGAGCGCGACGCCCGTTTCTATTTCCAGCTGGATTATGTCGAGGGGCCGGAAGTTGAAACTGCCCTGCCTGTTCCCGTTGCCGCCGGTAATGCGGATGCGCTGGAGGCGATCCTCGAAGGCATGCGCTTCGACCGCACCGCCTATCTCGGCGAAGACGTGACCATCCTTTTCCCCGCGCCGCTGCCGGTGGCGCTAAGCAGCCATGTCGAGATCGAAGGCGACTTCATGTCGATCGAGCGGTTCGATTATGATTTCGAACTGGAAGCGGGAGCAACGAAACTGGCGCTCGGAACCTCGGCTGATATGCCCGCCGATTTCCGCCATTTCCGCATCACCTTCACAACAGGCGCGCTTTCGCTCAGTCGCACGCTCGGCGTCGAGATCTGTCATCCCGAGCGCCAGGGGGAGGCACCCGCCGCCCTTGAGGACCGCGTCGCCGAGGCGCTGGCCGAGGTTGCCGCCCATTCCGAACCCGATACGGTCTGTGCTTTCGCCCGTCTTGCGCTGGGGCAGGGCGGCGAGGAAACCGAGGCGATGATCTCGGCCATGCTGCCGGTCATCGAGGATTGTCACGACTGCGCCGATTTCGTGCTGGTGCCGCTGCTCTTTGCCTATACGCGCTGGAGCGATCTGCTATCACCGGCGCTGCGCGACAGGATCGAGCACGCCGTCCTCAATTACCGCTACTGGATGGATGAGCCCGGCAACGACGTTCAGTGGTATTTCTCGGAAAACCACGCGCTTCTCTTCCATACCGCCGCCTATCTCGGCGGCAGGCTGTTCCCCGATGCCGTTTTCGTCCGCTCCGGCCGCACCGGCACCGAGCAGATGCGGGTCGGCGAAGAGCGTGTCCGCGCCTGGCTCGATCATTTCGAGCGCTGGGAAATGGCCGAGTGGAATTCCGTTCCCTATTTCCCGATCGATCTCAAGGGGCTGACGGCGCTTGCCGCCTGCGCGCCGGATGAGGAGATCCGCAGCCGGGCGAGTGCCAGCATCGTCCGCCTGATGGAGATCGTTGCCCGCTCGGCCCATCACGGCATGCTGACCGGCAGCCAGGGCCGTTCCTACGAACATACGCTGCGCCCCGGCCGATCGGTCGAACTCTCCGCCATCGCCCGACTGCTCTGGGGTCGCGGCTGGTACGGCCGGCGTGTCCACGCTTTGCCGCAGCTGGCCGTCTGCATTCGCGATCATGGCCTGCGTTTTCCAGAAGCGCTGGCCGAAATCGCCGCGCACCAGTCGGACGATGCGCAGGAATGGACCTTTTCCCAGGGCGAGAACCGTTTCGCCGCCCTCTATCACTACAAGACCCGTGACACCGCACTCGGCACGATCGCCCATTATCGTCCCGGCGCTTGGGGTTATCAGGAAACCGTGCTGCACCTGCGTCTGGGCAGCCGGCCGGAAGCGCAGATCTGGATCAACCATCCCGGCGAAACCATCCAGTTCGGTTATGGCCGGCCGAGCTTCTGGGGTGGCTGTGGAACGCTGCCGCGCGTGCATCAGTATCGCGATCTGGCGATCCTCGATTTCGATATCCATGAGGGCCAGCCGGATTTCACCCATGCCTGGTACCCGCTCGAGGCCTTCGACGACACGGTGGTCGACGGCAATCTGGCGCTCGCCCGTTCGGGCGACGGCATTGCGATGCTGATCGGCAACGGTGCGCTGGAGCCGGTAAAGCAAGGGCCGACGACGGATATCGAGCTGCGCCTGGCCGGCCGCAAGGGCCGCTGGATCGTCCGTCTCTCCGATCTCGGGCGCGAGGCTGATCTTGACGGCATGCAGGCGCGTTTCGCCACGCTTTCGGCCCGGCGCGACGACGAGGGCGCCTTGATCGTCGACGATCCGGATTATGGCCCGGTCGTCTTCGAAGAGAACGGCACCGTGCGCGCCGAAGGCCGCATTCTTCGCCCGACGGACTGGTCGGTGCGGGGAGACGCGGTACATCTGAAGATACCGGGCAGGCAGCCTCGGCGCGCGGCCTCGTAGACGACGTGTCCGGCAGGTGGAGGACCGGCCGGACACAGGAATTCATCGGTCAAGAGGAGGAGAAAATGACCAGAATGAAATCGATCGGCGCGGCTTTTGCTGCAGTTCTCTTGAGTTCCGTTGCCGCCCATGCCGGCGACGTGCGCATCATGTGGTATTCCGACGGCGGCGAAGGCGAGGTGATCAAGGATCTGCTGTCGCGCTTCTCGAAGGCCAACCCCGACGTCAATGTCATCCTCGACGAAGTCTCCTACAATGTCGTCAAGGAACAGCTGCCGGTGCAGCTTGAAGCCGGGCAGGGGCCGGATATCGCCCGTGTCACCAACCTGAAGGCGCCGGCGCAGCACTGGCTCGATCTGCGCCCCTACCTCAGCGACGCGAAATATTGGGACGATAATTTCGGCGCCCAAGCTGACTGGATGCGACCCGATGGCTCAAATGCCATTACCGGCTTCATGACGCAGCTGACGCTGACCGGGGGCTTCGCCAACAAGACACTGTTCGAGCAGGCCGGCGTCGAAATTCCCGGACCGAAGGCCACCTGGGACGACTGGGCGGCAGCAGCCAAGAAGGTCGCCGACAGCCAGAAGGTCTTCGCCATGGCGATCGACCGCTCCGGCCACCGCGTCTCCGGCCCGAACATCTCCTACGGCGCCAACTACATCGCCGCCGACGGCAAGCCCGCGCCGCTCGATCAGGGCGCCAAGGACTTCCTCAGCCGCTTCGTCAAGTGGAACGAGGAGGGCACCATCAACAAGGACGTCTGGGTGAGTGCTGCCGGCTCAACCTACCGCTCTGCTGCCGAGGACTTCATCAATGGTGGCCTCGCCTATCTTTATTCCGGCAGCTGGCAGGTTTCGGGCTTCGCCCAGAAGATCGGCGATAATTTCGACTGGGTCGTGACGGGAAGCCCCTGCGGCCCGGTGGCATGCTCCGGCATGCAGGGTGGTGCGGGTCTGGTGGCCGTCAAGTACACGAAGAACCCGAAAGATGTCGCCAAGGTGATGGATTACCTGGCAAGCGCCGATGTGCAGAAGGAATTTGCCGAGCGCAGCCTGTTCATCCCGGCGCACAAAGGCGTCGCCTCCGGCCAGCTGGACTTCAAGACCGACAATCCGCATGTGCAGGCGGCGCTGAAGGCCTTCGTGGAAGCGGCCGGACAGACGGCGGCACCGGCCATGAAGCTGCCGGGCTGGAAGTGGTCGGATGCCTATTACAGCGCCATCGTCGCACGCATCAGCCAGGTGATCGCCGGTGAAATGAAGCTCGACGACGCCTATGCCCGCATCGACGAAGACATCAAGGCCAAGGTCGCCGGCAACTGACGGAAAAGCAGATGACGGCGAAGACGGTTTCTTCCGAATCACCGGTGAAAACCGGTCTACAGCAGGCACTCTCGGCGCCTGTTCGGCTGGTCTTGGGGCTCATCGACATTCCCATGCGCGCCTGGCAGAAGCTGACGGGGCTGAATGGCATGGCGGGCGTCTTTTTGGCGCCCAACATGCTGATCTTTTCTGTTTTCGTGCTCTTGCCGCTGGTCATCAACTTCATCTATTCGACGACGAGCGGCAGCGCCATCTTCCTGCCGAACAGGACCTATGTCGGCGCCGACCATTACCGCATTCTCTTCGATTGCCGCTCGTATCTCGATCCCTCGACCTGCGCGGCCGACACTTTCTGGGCGGCCGTGCGCAACACCGCCGTCTTCGTCGTTTTCCAGGTGACAGCGATGCTGATTGCGGCGCTCGCCACCGCTTTGATTCTCAACCGCGAGCTTTCCAATCGCGGCTTCTGGCGCGCCGTCTTCTTCTTCCCGGTGCTGCTGTCGCCCGTCGTCGTCGGCCTGATCTGGAAATGGATCCTGCAGCGCGAGGGCCTATTGAACTATGCGTTGAGCCCCTTCGGCTTCGAACCCTTCTCCTGGCTCAGCGATCGTTTCTGGGCGTTCTTCTTCGCCGTCTTCGTCTCGGTCTGGGCGCATATGGGTTTTTATGCGCTGATCCTGCTTGCCGGCCTGCAGGCAATCCCGCGGGACCTCTACGAAGCGGCGGCAATGGATAAGGCGAGCCCCACCCGCATCTTCCGGCGGATCACCCTGCCGCTGCTGATGCCGAACCTCATCGTCGTCCTGGTGCTGGCGCTGATCCGCGCCGTGCAGATCTTCGACGAGGTCTTCGTGTTGACCGGCGGCGGGCCGGGCACCAGCACCATGTACATCACGCAATATATCTACGAGACCGGCTTTGCGAGTTCGCTGCGCAATCCGGGACTGGCTTCTGCCGCCTCGATCCTGATGGGCATTGTGCTCGTCATCCTGACGCTGGTTCAGCTCAGCGTCAGTAGCCGCAACGAGAAGAAGGGAGCACGCCAATGAGCGCTGTCTCTGCATTTCTGCTCCGCCGCCGCGGCCGAGGCTGGCATTGGACCGATGTCGTCACCTGGATCTGGCTAGTCTCAGGTGTCTTCCTGATGTTCGGCCCGGCCGTCTGGCTGGTCTTCTCTTCCTTCAAGACGCCGGCCGCCCTTGCCGAGTTCCCGCCGTCCTTCCTGCCCTACGTCACCGAACAGGCGGTGGTGCCGGGCTACGACAAGCCGTTGCCGCTCTATAATGTCGCAATGCCGGATGGCAGCACGCGTGTGTTCGCCGAAGTGCGCCGCATCGGCATCATGGGGCAGATGGTCGATCCGAAACAGCCGGGTGAAATCGTCAAGGTCAACATCAAGGACCGCACGCCAGTCCGTGAGGTCGAATTCGCCGGCGGCAACTACACCGAACCTTTCCAGCGCTTCGATTTCTTCCTGTTCCTGCGCAACTCCGTCTTCGTCACCGTCATGGCGACGGCGATTACGCTGCTCGTCAATTCCATGGCCGCCTTCGCGCTGTCGAAATACCAGTTCCCCGGCCGCACCGCCGTCATGCTGATGATCCTGGCGACGCTGATGGTGCCACTCTCGGTCATCGTCGTACCGCTCTATTCCGTCATCGGCACGCTGAACCTCTTCGACAGCCTCTGGGGCGTCATCCTGCCGACAGTCGCCACCCCGACGGGCGTCTTCCTGCTCAGGCAATACATGCTGACCATCCCCGACGAATTGCTCGACGCTGCGCGCATGGACAAGGCCAGCGAATGGCAGATCTACTGGCGCATCATCCTGCCGCTGTCGGCGCCGGCTCTCGCCGTGCTGGCGATCTTCTCGGTGGTCTGGCGCTGGAACGACTTCCTCTGGCCGCTGATCGTGCTCTCGCGCAAGGAACTCTATACGCTGCAGGTCGGCCTCAATGTCTATGCCGGCGAACTCAACGTGCAATGGCACTATATCCTCGCCATGACCGTCGTCTCGATGATCCCGGTCGTGCTGATTTTCGTCTTCCTGCAGCGCTTCATCACCACCGGCATTGCCGGCTCGGGGCTCAAATAGGCCAGCTATAATTTGAAAGAGGCCAGCTTCCATATGAAACAGGAGAATGCATGAGCGGGCTCGAGCTCAGGAACATCGTCAAGAATTTCGGCGCCGTCGAGGTCATTCGCGATGTCTCGCTTCAGGTCAACGACGGCGAGTTCGTCGCTTTCGTCGGCCCCTCCGGTTGCGGGAAATCGACGCTGCTGCGCCTGATCGCCGGCCTCGACAAGCCCACAGGTGGCAGCATCGCCATCGACGGCAAGGATGTTACCGCTATCAGCGCCGCCGATCGCGGCTTGGCCATGGTCTTCCAGTCCTATGCCCTCTATCCGCATATGAGTGTCCGGGAAAATCTTGCCTTCGGTCTGGAGAATACCAAGGTGGCCAAGGCCGAGATCGAAGCGCGTATTACCGACGCCGCGCGCATGCTGGAGATCGAGCCTTTCCTGCAGCGCCGCCCGGGCCAGCTCTCCGGCGGCCAGCGCCAGCGCGTCGCCATCGGCCGTGCCATCGTGCGGCGGCCGGATGCCTTCCTGCTCGACGAGCCGTTGTCCAATCTCGACGCCGAACTCAGGGTCAGCATGCGCGCTGAGCTGGCCGCCCTTCACGCCCGCCTGAAGGCGACGATGATCTACGTCACCCATGATCAGGTCGAGGCAATGACGCTGGCCGACCGCATCGTCGTGTTGAGAAGCGGCAAGATCGAGCAGGTAGGAACACCGCTGGAACTGTACAATAGGCCGGCCAACCGCTTCGTCGCCGGCTTCATCGGCGCGCCGCACATGAATTTCCTCGAAGGCGCGGTTGTCGGTCACGAGGACGGTTTGGCCGAGGTCGAAACCGTCGGCGGCCATCGACTTTCCGTCATTGCCAAGGAGGCACGCCCGGCGGGCGAAAGGGTCAGCATCGGCATCCGCCCGCAGCATATCACCCTTGCCGATGCGGCCTCAGCAAGCAGGCTGGATACAAGCGTCACTCTTGTCGAGGAACTGGGCTCGGAGACCGTCGTCCACGCCGACGCAGGCGGGAAAAAGTTGATTGCGGTCTTTGCCGGCCAGCAGCGGATGAAATCGGGCGACAGCCTGCCGCTGCATCTCGACCCCGAGGTACTCCACCTCTTCGGCGAGGACGGCAGGCGTTTATCCTAAAGCATGGCGCGCAAAAGTGTGCAGCGGTTATGCGATAACGACATGCGTGGAACAATGAGCCGGACAAACAAAGGCCCGCGCCGCAGCGCGGGCCGAATTTCATATCAGCACAACGTTATTGGCTGTTCTTATGGCTTTGTTGACCAGCCTTTACATGCTGCTCATGGCTGCCGCCGCGGGTTCCGCTGGACTGCGCGTCGCGGCCGCTTGAAGAGGCGCTGCGGGTATTGGAGTCATTCTTGTGACTCTGCTGTCCAGCCTTGACGTGCTGTTCGTGGGTTCCACCTTGGTTTGCCATTTGGTTTCTCCTTGGATTTTGAACTGAGGCCACGTCGACCTCGGGTGGACAACCTCGCTCTGGTACATGCGTTCCGCATTTTAACATTTCGTGATCGCAGCTCGAGCCGAGGAGCGAGGACGCAGGCCGGGCGGGCAGGGAGCTCGCCTGCCATTTCGTTGGCCATCGGGAGAAAGCGGAAAAATCCCGATGTTCTCCAGCACCGCCGCGTCCGCTTGGCGCGGCCCGCAACCTCGATTTGAAAATGCGCATATCGGCGAAAAGGTTCCAGGAAAACAACCGCATCCACCCGCGCCGGAAGCTTCGATGCGGCTCGCCGGCTCTTTTCAAATCGACAGCTCGCTCTACCTTAAAAGGGACGTGACGAAAGGAGAAAACCATGACCGACGCACCGAATACGGCGACCCCGGCGCGCAGAGTGTTGCGTGGCCGCCCCTACAGCATCGGCGAATTTGCCAGGAAATACCGGTTGGATGACAAGGAGGCAAGGCGCCTCTACGACAAGTTCGGCCCGTCGGCTACCGAACTCGACCTGTTGATGGCGGCAAAGCGGCGCCCGCCGGGCCTGCCGACCAATCTCGACGCCTGACGGTCCGACATGAAGATCCGAACCGGAAGCTGCCTTTGCGGGGCGGTGGCCTACAGGGTGGAAGGCGAACCGCTTCGCACGGGCCTTTGCCACTGCGCCGATTGCCGCAAATCGAGCGGCTCCGCCTTCACCTTCTTCGCGGTCTGGCCGCGCCAGGCTTTCTCCCACAGCGGCGGGGTCGCCACTTTCTCCGGCCGCAGCTTCTGCCCCGTCTGCGGCAGCAGGCTTTTCTGCCTTAGGGATGACGAGGCGGAAGTCCGTCTGGGCTCGCTTGACAGCCCGCCGACGGATCTTGCGCCTGGCTATGAAGTCTGGATCAAGCGGCGCGAACTGTGGCTGCATCCCTTGCCCGGCGCGGGGCAATTTGCCGAGGATGCGAACTGACGGGCGCTAAAGCGCGTCGCCATCGAGATCAAACGCACCGAAACTTGACTTTCCTTACCAATATTTCATTTCACCCATCTGCAATTCCGTGCCAGTTCGGCGGCAACGCTAATCGCCGGTTCATCTGCGCTATGATTATTTCGCCGCAGAGGCCGCAAGCGGTCACTGACGGATCGAGGACGACATGAACAAAATCGTAAGCGGCAGCGAGACCGGAGCAAAGACAGGCGCAGCGTCCGATCTCGCAGCGGTCCTTGCCGCATCGGGACGGCAAGGCAAGCGCAGCCGCTGGCGCGAACGCCTGATCATCCTGCTGATCCTCATCGCTGCCGCAGCAGTTGCTGCCTATTTCTATGTGGGCCGCGGGCAAAGCGAAGTGAACTATGCTACTCAGCCGGCAAGACGCGGCGATCTGACGGTGCTTGTCACCGCCACCGGTTCCGTGCAGCCGACCGAGCAGGTGGATATATCGAGCGAGCTGTCCGGCACGGTCCGCGACGTCAACGTCGACTACAACAGCACGGTCAAGTCAGGCGAAGTGCTCGCCCTTCTCGATACGAACAAGCTCGAGGCAGATGTGAAGAGCTCGCGCGCCAAGCTCAATTCGGCCAAGGCGAACGTCGTCAAGGCCGATGCCGATATGCAATCGGCAAGCACCTCGCTCGAGCGGTTGAAGAGCCTGGTCAGGAGCAACGTCTCCACCCAGCAGAGCCTCGATGATGCCAGCTACAAATATGATTCCGCCGTCGCCGCCAAACAGATCAACGAGGCCGAGGTCCTCGCCTCGGAGGCCGACCTGCAGCTTGCCGAAGTCAATCTCGCCAAGGCGAAGATCATCTCGCCGATCGACGGCGTCATCCTCACCCGCTCCGTCAATCCGGGCGCCACGGTCGCAGCCTCGCTTTCGGCACCGATCCTTTTCACCATCGCCGGCGACCTGAAGAAGATGGAACTGCAGGTGGATGTCGACGAGGCCGATGTCGGCCAGATCGCCGTCGGCCAGAAGGCGAAGTTCACCGTCGACGCCTATCCCGATCGGACATTTCCCGCCGAGATCGAGCAGATCCGCTTCGCCTCCGAAGTGGTCAACAATGTCGTGACCTATAAGGCGGTCCTGTCGGTCGACAATGCCGACCTGCTGCTGCGTCCCGGCATGACGGCGACGGCAGACGTCACCGTCGAGGCTGTCAAGGATACTCTGATGGTGCCGAACGCCGCGCTACGCTATGCGCCTGCGCAGGCGGAAAGGCGCGGCCGCGGCATTTTCGGTATCTTCGGCCCGCCGCGCCAGCGGAACAACAATGCCGGTTCGGCGCTGACGGGCACGCAGCGCCGCGTCTGGGTGCTGCGCAACGGCCGCCCGGTGCCTGTTGTCATCCAGGTCGGCTCATCCGACGGCCAGTTCACTCAGGTCGTCTCCGGCGACATCAAGCAAGACGACGCTTTGGTGATCGACGCCACGGCGCGTGCGAACTAGGCGGAGAAACGGATGGCAAGCCCGCCGCTCATCGAATTCAGACAGGTCTCGAAAGTCTATGGCGAGGGCGAGGCGGCGATCCGCGCGCTCGACCACGTCGATCTCGCGATCAACGCCCATGAATTCGTCGCGATCATGGGCCCATCAGGCTCCGGCAAGTCGACGGCGATGAACATTCTCGGCTGTCTCGACGTGCCGAGCGCCGGCGACTATATCTTCGAGGGCATTCCGACCAGCGGCTTCGACCGCAGCCAGTTGACGCTGCTGCGCCGCTACATGCTCGGCTTCGTCTTCCAAGGCTTCAACCTCCTGTCGCGCACCTCGGCCGTCGAGAATGTCGAACTGCCGCTGATCTATCGCGGCATGGCGGTGCGCGAGCGGCGCGAAAGGGCCCGCGAAGCCCTGGCGCTGGTCGGGCTGTCCGGTCGCGAACATCACAAGACGCAGGAGCTGTCAGGCGGCCAGCAGCAGCGCGTCGCCATTGCCCGCGCCATCGTCACCGAGCCGGCGCTACTCTTGGCCGATGAGCCCACCGGCAATCTCGACACGAAAACCAGCGTCGAAATCATGGATCTGATGACACGGCTGAACCGCGAGCAAGGCATCACCATCGTCATGGTCACCCACGAGCCCGATATTGCCGCTTATGCGCAGCGGCTGTTGCGCTTCGTCGACGGCAAGCTGGAGACTGAGGTCGAGCATCGGAGGAGGGCGGATCATGTTCTTTGAGACGCTGAAGCTGGCGCTGCGGGCCATCAGCCGCAACATGCTGCGCTCGTTCCTGACTGTGCTCGGCGTCGTCATCGGCGTTGCCGCCGTCATCGCGCTGGTGACGATCGGCAACGGCACGACCGCGCAAGTCTCGACCGAGCTGTCGCGACTCGGCACCAACATGCTGTTCGTCCGTCCCGGCCAGTTCGGCCCCGGCCGGGCGAGTTCCGAGGCCAAGCGCTTCAGCATCAAGGACGTCGCGGCGATCAGCGACCAGATCACCGGCCTCAGGGCCGTGGCGCCGCTCAACCAGTCCACCGCGACCGTGATTTTCGGCGGTCAAAATCATTCCACAAGCGTCTCCGGCACCACCAATGATTATTTCATCGCGCAGGACTGGAACCTGGCGCTCGGACGCAATTTCACCCCTGCCGAGGAACGCGGCCAGGCGCGCTGCATCATCGGCGAGACGGTGCGCTCGCAGCTCTTCGGCAGCGCCGATCCCACAGGCCAGCAGATCCGCGTCGGCAAGGTCTCGTGCCCCGTCATCGGCGTGCTTGCCAAGCGCGGCCAGTCCGGCATGGGCAACGACCAGGACGATGTCGTCATCATGCCGGTCAAGGTGTTCCAGCGGCGCATCAGCGGTAACAGCAACGTGCCGCAGATCATCATCTCGGCGCGCGACGGCGTCTCCACAGCCAAGGTGCAGTCCGATGTCGAAAATCTCCTGCGCGAACGCCGCAAGATCGTGCCCGGCCGCCAAGACGATTTCAACGTCAACGACATGACCCAGATCGCCGAGGCGATGACCGGCACGACGACGCTGCTGACCGGCCTGCTCGGCGCCGTCGCTGCGATCAGCCTGCTCGTCGGCGGTATCGGCATCATGAACATCATGCTGGTCTCCGTCACCGAGCGCACCCGCGAGATCGGCATCCGCCTGGCGATCGGCGCGCTCGAAAACCAGGTGCTCACCCAGTTCCTGGTCGAGGCGGTGGCACTGTCGCTGTTCGGCGGGGTCACGGGCATCGTGCTGGGCTTGAGCCTCGGCTTCGGCGCTGTGACGCTGCTGAAAGTGCCCTTCGTCTTCAGCCCCCTGATGGTCGCCGTCGCGTTCCTCTTCTCCGCGGCGATCGGCATGATCTTCGGCTATTTCCCGGCGAGAAGGGCAGCGCAGTTGAACCCCATCGAGGCGCTGCGGCACGAGTAAGAGACGCCGCAAGCGCTATAGCGCTGCGAGGGCGCGTGCCATGCGCCCGAGCGCTTCCTTGAGGACTGAGCGCGGACAACCGACGTTTAGGCGGATGAATCCTTCTCCACCCGGCCCATAGACGCGCCCATCGTAGAGGTTGACCCCGGCCCGTTCGACGAAGAATCGATGGATTCCTTCCACCTTTTCGTCCAACTCTCGCGCGTCGAGCCAGACCAGATATGACGCGTCGGGTCGCATCGGTGTGATACCCGGAAGATTGTTGCCCGCTACGCACGAGACGAGATCGACGTTCTCGCGAACATAAGGTGTAAGGCTGTCGAGCCATTGATCGCCCGAGCTATATGCGACTTCAAGAGCCAGCCGTCCGAAATAATGAGCGTTCAGCATGAACGATGCTTGCATGACCTGGAACAGCTCCTCGCGACGTTTCCGGTCAGCGACGGAAACTGTAGCCGCAGGTACACCGGCCAAATTAAATGTCTTGGTCGGTGCTGTGCAGATGAAGGATTTTGCCGCCGCGGCGTCACCGAGAGAGGAGAATACGATATGAGGACGATCGCTTAGTCGAATGTCGCAGTGAATGTCGTCGGAGATGACCAGGATGCCGTAGTGCTCACATATGGCGTCAAGGCTCTTCAGCTCCTCACGTGTCCAGGCCTTTCCGGCAGGGTTGTGCGGATTGCACAATAAAAACGCGCGGGCGCCGTTCGCAGCTTGCCGTTCGAAATCCTCCAGATCGAGCTCGTAGGCACCGTTCGCAAGTCTCAGGCGGTTGATCAGGAGCTTCCTGCCATTCTCGCGGACGACTTGGAAATATGGAGAATAGACTGGTGCCTGGACGATGACGCCGTCACCAGCTTGGGTAAAGGTCCGCAAGATAGCTGCGACGGAGGGCATGATTGCCGGAGCAGGAAGCAGCGTCTCGACATCCACATTCCAGCCGTGGCGGCGCTTGAACCAGGACTTTATGATTTCGTAATGGTGCGGATCGCGCTTGGTATAGCCATAGATGCCGTGATCAACGGCCTCGCGCAGGCGTGCAATCACCGGTTCCGGCGCACGAAAATCCATGTCGGCCGTCCAGAGCGATATCAATCCGTCGCCCTGGACGCGGGGAGAGAATTCGTCCCACTGATTGGCCCATTTCGCCGAACCGAATTGGCTGCGGTCATGAATAACGTCAAAATTCGTCTCCTCGGCGCCCAGTTTCCTGGTCGCCGGTGCATGGGACTGTGTCATCGTTTGAGTCCTAGTATTTGTGTGCGCAAGCCGCGCATTGAAAGAGCGGGACAATCACCTCAGGATTTGTCGCAGGAACTGCCCGGCGGCGGCTGTGATGTCGCCAGCGGCGTTTACTTCGGATTGTTCAACATCCGCACTTCCTATGATTTGTGAGCGCGCGCGAGATGACTTTCCACGGACATGGAATAGCGAGACATCCCGAAACAGAAGATCCAGTAGATAACCGCCGCAAAAAGATAACCGGTTGACGAGATAGTCGGTCCCGCCCAGTTCGGATCGATACGGGCGGTTTCGACTGCTCGCAGAAAGTCTGCTATGCCGACGATCGCGACGAGCGTCGTGTCCTTGAAAAGTCCAATGAACGTCGAAACAATGCCGGGAATGACGATCGCGAGCGCTTGAGGCAGGATGACGAGCCTCATGCTCGTGAAGTACCCGACGCCCAGGGCCTGAGCCCCTTCATATTGGCCGTTGGGGATAGCCTGCAGCCCGGCACGAATTACTTCCGCCATGTAAGCCGCCGAGAAGAGGGCAGTGCCAATCATTGGGCGCAAAAGTCTATCGGGCGTTAGTGCCTCAGGCACAAACAGAGGCATCATGAAGTTCGCCATGAAGAGCACGGTGATAAAGGGTACGCCTCGGACAATCTCGATATAGAAGACACAGACGGCCTTGACGATTGGAAGCTCAGAACGTCTGCCGAGTGCGAGGATGATCCCAAGCGGCAGCGAAAACACGATCCCTACAACGGACATCAAGAGCGTGATCATCATTCCGCCCCATAGCGTTGTGTCTATGACCGGCAGACCAATCGTTTCCACACCACGAAGCAGCGCAAACGCCACAATGGGATAAATTCCGAAGAACAGCAGTGCTGCGATGTTGCGACATGGGGCGCTCCGCCATAGGAGCCACCCGACCAAGGCAGCACCAATCAGCTGCGTTACGTCGACCCGCCAGCGCTCGGTTGCCGGATATGCGCCGTACCGTAGATAGTTCAGTTTAGCGGCGACAAACGACCAGCATGCGCCGTCTGGATTGGCACGGCAGGTTTCGCTGTCACCGCTCCACACGGCATTTATCAAGGCAAAGCTCAGGAATTGCCAAACGAGCCAAACCGCCAGCCCGGTGAAACACACGGTTAAAAGGCATGAGAAGGGACTGGAGAACAGGTTCTTCTGTGCCCAAGTCATAGTGCCGGGCTGGATTCCGGGCGGCGGAGCGACAGCAGGAATGTATTCATATCGATATGCAGCCGGCACATGAAGAGTTTCATTCATCTTATCGCTCCACGAGCGCAAAACGTTGGTTGAAGCCGTTCATGGCGGCCGATGTGCTCAAGGAGATGACGAGATAGACCCCGAGCGTTATGGCCATCACCTGCACCGCCGCCCCCGTTTGGTTGAGTACGGAGCCGGCAAAGACCTGAACGAGATCGGGATAACCAATGAAAACGGCAAGCGACGAGTTTTTGATCAAGTTCAGATATTGACTGGTCAAAGGCGGGATGATGATCCGCAAAGCCTGCGGGATGACAATCAGTCGCAATGTTTTGCCCTGTGGGAGACCGAGCGCGTGGGCCGCTTCTGTCTGTCCTTTGGAAACGGCTTGAATGCCACCGCGAACGATTTCCGCGATAAATGACGCCGTGTAGACAGAAAGGCCGATGAGCAGGGCCGCGAACTCAGGGTAGATCTGCTGGCCCCCACGGAAGTTGAAACCCCTCAGCTCCGGATAGGTGAAGGTCCAGGGGCTGCCCACGGCCACACAAGCAAGCAGTGGCGGCCCGACGAGAGCGAGTATCGTGACAAGGAGGACCGGAAGCTGCTTGCCTGTTCGCTTCTGGAGCGTCAGCGCGTAGGCTCCGAACGCAATCGCGACAGCCACCCCGGCGACGATTGCCACACCTACCCAGCCGGCGCCCGCCTGAAGCTCAACCGTAGGCATTATGATCCCACGATTGTTGAGGTAGATTCCCCCGGGAAGGGAGATCGATGCCTTTGGCGCAGGCAGCGGCTTCAGGACTGCGTTGTACCAGAACAGAAGCTGAAGCAGCAGCGGGATATTTCGAATGACTTCGACATAGGAGGTCGCGACCTTGGCGGCTATCCAGTTTTTGGAAAGGCGTGAAATGCCGATCAGGAAACCAATGATTGTGGCAAGTACGATTCCCACTACGCTGACCAGGAGTGTGTTTGCCACGCCAACCCAAAATGCCTGTCCATAGGTGGACAGGGTGTCGTAGGGGATCAGCGTCTGATTGATCTGGAAGCCTGCAGTCTGTTTCCAGAAGTCGAAGCTAAGAGGAATGCCGCGCCGTTTCATGTTCGAAACAGTTTGGGTTGTAACCGCCGCGAGCACCACAGCCAAGCTTACAGCCAAAGCAGCTTGATAGACGATCCCGCGAAGCTTTTTGTCATAGATCGAGAAGGTGCTACGCACATGCATAGGCAGAGAAATGTCAACCATTGGTTCCTCCCAACTAGGAAGAGGCCGCCGATTCTCCTGGCGGCCTCGTATCAACGGATGGGAGGTGCGTATTGAAGGCCGCCGGCATTCCAGAGCGCATTCACACCACGTTCTATCTTCAAGGGAGATTCCTTGCCGATCGAACGCTCGAAAACGTCGGAATAATTGCCAACCTGCTTGATGATGTCCTGAGACCAGGTCTCTCCGAGCCCGACGTCTTTGCCCAAGCTTCCTTCGACGCCCAGGAGGCGGCGTATATTCGGATCGGCGGAATTTTTCATCTCGTCGACGTTTTTCGAGGTGATGCCGAACTCTTCTGCGGCGAGCATGACATTGAGAGTCCACTTGGCGATGTTCAGCCACTGGTCGTCACCTTGGCGGACGGCAGGCCCCAGCGGCTCCTTCGAAATGATTTCCGGGAGCACGACGTTCTCGTCGGGCTTCGCCATACGGATACGCGCAGCGTTCAGGCTCGAAGTGTCTGCGGAGAAAACGTCACAACGCCCTTCCTCATAAGCCTTGATGACAGCCTCTTCATCAGCAAAACCGACGGCACTATAGGTCATGCCGTTGATGCGGAAATAGTCGGCCAGATTCAATTCGGCGGTAGTCCCCTGCGAAACGCAAATTGATGCGCCGTCCAGACCCTTGGCGGACTGAATATTCTCCGACTTGCGAACCATGAAGCCCTGGCCATCATAAAAATAAGTGCCAGCGAAGATGATGCCGAGGGAAGTGTCTCGCGAGGACGTCCACGTCGCATTATGAGCCAGGATGTCGATCTCGCCGGATTGAAGCGCGGTAAACCGGTCCTTGGCGTTGAGCGGGATAAACTTGACCTTCGTTGCATCGCCGAGAACGCCAGCGGCCACGGCGCGGCAGTAGTCGACGACGAAGCCTGTCCACTTCCCATCGTTGTCAGGAACGCTGAAACCCGCCGTTGCCGGATTCGTTCCGCATGTGAGGAAGCCCTTTGCTTTGACATCGTCCAAGGTTCCCGCCCAAACGGGATATGCAGAAGCGGCAATTGCCGCGCCGAGAATACTGGCGATTAAATTTCGCATTGGAGGATCCCCTTTTGAATTCTGCCAAAGAGGGTGACTGGCTGAAGGCCAATCTGTCAAATTGATTGTCGACATCCAATTTATGAATGAAATTCATACAATATCAGAGCACTGGAATCCGGATGAATGCGTCAAAACTGACTGCCTAGTTGGCATTCCTCGTCACGCGATTACGTTGGTTGCCAATATGGCTTCATTTTTGCTGATCTGGGCCGCGTGATACAGTTCAGTTATAAGGCGACGCAGCCAAAGGATTCCCTGATCGGCAGCCATCTGCCGGTGAACCACGAGACTTGCGCTGACGGAAGGAATGGGTATGGGCGGCGAGAGAAGTGTAAATCTCGTTTGCTTCGTCAAGAATCTGAAAAATGCCGTCGCCACAATGCGTGATCAGGTCCGTCCCCCTGAGCGCCAACGGCATCACTAAGTAGTTTGAAATGGTTGCGACGACCTTTCGCCTAAGCCCACGCTCTTTAAGTGCACCATCTGCCAAACCCTCAGATAGACCATCGGCGGAAATTTGAAGGTGAGATGCCGAAAGATACTGCTCCAAACCTAATGGAGACCTGGCGATCTGGCTACCACTCCAAACAGCGCACAGGATTCTGTCCTGTCCGAGCTCGGTTTTAGTCAGGTTGGGGTCGTCCTTCAGACTCGCGCCCGTCAAAGTGCAGTCGACTTGTCGGAAGTAGTCTGCGCTTTCAGCTTCAGCCCGGTTGGCGGGTATGACATTCAGGGTCGCATATGGCGCCTGTCTGGAGAATTCCCGAATAAGGCCCGGGATGAAGATCATCGCATGATAGTCAGTGAGCCCCACGCGAAACTTTCGTTCTGTCGTTGCAGGGTCGAAGACATTGTACCGCCCAATCAAACCGCGAATTTTTCCGAGAGAGTCAGATAGGTCCCCGATAAGCTCCAATGCGCGAGGCGTGGGCCTCATCAATCCGCCGTCGCGTGTGAACAGCTCGTCCTTAAATATGATGCGCAACTTCGAGAGCGAGTGACTGACCGCGGATTGGGTCCGGCCCAATTGATCGGCAGCGCGCGTAACGCTCCTCTCCCGCATCAGCACATCCAAGACGCGCAGGAGATTAAGGTCAACGTTGTCGGGAGACATTGCGAGCTCCATGAAACCGGTTCATGAGGAGCATCGAAGCATTTCGCCAGGCGCATGACAACCGTAAGGTGACAAGGGTCAAATTCTGTTCGAGATTCAATGGCGCGGACCGCCGATCCGCGCTGCCACGAAGAACTCCCCTTCCTCGGAGCACTCAATCTTGAGACCCTCCATTCATTTATCAGTACGGCTTGCCGTGCGGTTTCCAGCATGCCAGGATTTGATATATCAGTGGGGGAGCAGTTGTTTGCATGCAGACGTCACAGAGCCATCTTGCCTATCTGGCGCTGGAGCATCTGATCGTGACGCTGGCGTTGAAGCCCGGCGCGCTGGTCACTGAGAAGCAGCTGATCGATATGGCGGGCCATGGGCGTACGCCGGTGCGCGAGGCGATCCAAAAGCTCGCTTGGCAGGGGCTGATCCTGGTCAAGCCGCGCGTCGGGCTGCAGGTGGCCGAGATCGCGCCTGAGGATCATCGCAATGTCATGCAGGTGCGCCGCGAGTTGGAGCCGATCGCGGCAAGACTCGTCGCCGAACATGCGAGCGACGAGCAGCGCGCGCGCCTCCTCGACTGCGCTCGCGCGATGGAGGAATGCGCTGTCAGCGCCGATCTCGCCGGCTTCTTTGCCGCCGACAAGACCTTCGACGAAGTCCTCGAAGATGCCTGCCCGAACGGCTTCATCACGGCAGCGCTCGGCCCGGTGCAGACGCATTCGCGTCGCCTCTGGTACTCCAAGGCAAACCCGGAGCGCATGGATCGTGCCATCGCGCTGCATGTCGCCGTCATTCGCGCCATCCATCAGGGCAGGCCGGATGAGGCGCGCGCTACCACGGCGCTGCTGATCGATTATCTCAGCCACGCGTAGAAACGGCTCCGTTTCCGGAGCCGTTGACAGATCAGATTGTTAGAAATGCTTTAGCCGACGAAAGCGCGCTCGATGACGAATTCGGCGGGCTTGCTGTTGGCGCCTTCATTGAGGCCGGCCTTCTCGAGCAGTTCCTTGGTGTCCTTCAGCATGGCCGAGGAGCCGCAGATCATGCCGCGGTCGATCGCCGGGTCGAGCGGCGGCACGCCGAGATCGGTGAACAGCTTGCCGGAAGAGATCAGATCGGTGATGCGACCGCGATATTCGAAATCCTCGCGCGTGACGGTCGCATAGTGGCGCAGCTTGTCGCCGACGACTTCCTTCAGCAACTCGTCGTTCTGGATCTCGTGCACAAGGTCGAAGCCGTATTTCAGCTCGGCGACATCACGCGTCGTATGGGTGAGGATCACTTCCTCGAACTTCTCATAGGTCTCGGGATCGCGGATCAGACTGGCGAAAGGCGCAATGCCCGTTCCCGTCGAGAACATGTAGAGACGACGGCCGGGCGTCAGCGCATCGAGCACCAGCGTGCCCGTCGGCTTCTTGCGCATCAGCACCTGGTCGCCCGGCTTGATCGCCTGCAGATGGGAGGTGAGCGGACCGTCCGGCACCTTGATCGAGAAGAATTCAAGCTCTTCGGCCCAGGCGGGGCTGGCGATCGAATAGGCGCGGAACACCGGCTTGCCCTCGACCATCAGGCCGATCATCGCGAATTCGCCGGAACGGAAACGGAAGCCCTGCGGCCGGGTCATCGTGAAGCGGAAGAGCCGGTCGGTATAGTGCGTGACATCGAGCACCGTCTCGGCATAGACGCCGGCGGGGATGGACGAGGCGAAGTCTTCGGTCTTTGCAGGCGCGTTCATTTCGGTAGCGGATCCCGTTTCGTCGGATGAACTTTCGAATGCGAGCGAGATATTACAAATCCGGCCGGAATTAAAGGCATTCCATTCCACGCGACGCTTCTAAAGGGAAATATGCATGTCATGGTCAGGATTCAATGGCCGACCGGAGGCGGGCGGAGAATGTCTTATTTCCCGCTGGCGAAGCCCGGCAAAGGATGCATATTAGAGCAGCACGCCGGAAACGGATGCCGGTTTTCGGCAAAAATGATGCGACAACAAAGACCTACGACGTCGAACCCGATTCAGCAACAGGGTCCGGCGATGGTGGTGAAAAAAAGATGCTTGCCGGGGCGAGCGCGATAGGGCGGTCGGGGAATATGAAGATTTTCAACTACAAGCGTGTTCCTTATGCGGAGATGCGCGCCTTTTCCGTCCATATTCTGACGGCCTCCGGCTCCTTCCTTGCCTTTCTCGGCGTCGTTGCCGCCGCCGAGCACCGCTTCATTGACATGTTCTGGTGGCTGGGTCTCGCCCTTCTCGTCGACGGCATAGACGGGCCGATCGCCCGCAAGGTGCGTGTAAAGGAAGTGCTGCCGAACTGGTCGGGCGATACGCTCGACAATATCATCGATTACGTCACCTATGTGCTTCTGCCGGCCTTCGCGCTCTATCAGAGCGGCATGATCGGCGAGCCCTGGTCCTTCGCCGCCGCCGGCATGATCGTCGTCTCCAGCGCCATCTACTATGCCGATATGGGCATGAAGACGGATGAGTATTTCTTCTCCGGCTTCCCCGTCGTCTGGAACATGATCGTCTTCACGCTGTTCGTCATCGATGCCAGCGCCACCACGGCGCTTACCGTTGTCATCGTCTCGGTGGTGCTGACCTTCCTGCCGATCAATTTCCTTCACCCGATCCGGGTCAAAAGGCTGCGCCCGCTCAATCTTGGCGTCTTTTTCCTGTGGTCTGCGCTCGGCATTTTTTCGCTGCTGATGCATTTCGACACGCCCGAATGGGCGCTCATTCTCTTTATCGTGACCGGAGCCTATCTTTACGTCATCGGCGCGGTGCTGCAATTCTTCCCCGCCCTTGGACGCGAAGCATAGGACAGGCAAGATGACCAAAACGCAGGCTGTTTCATTTTCGAAGACGGGCGGGCCGGAGGTTTTCGACTATGTCGAGATCGACCTTCCGCCGCCGTCGGCGGGCGAAGTGCAGATCAGACAGGCGGCGGTCGGGCTTAATTTCATCGACGTCTATTTCCGCAACGGCACCTACAATACCCCGCATCTGCCCTTCGTCACCGGCAAGGAGGGCGCCGGCACCGTGACATCGGTCGGCCCCGGCGTCGAGGATTTCAAGGTTGGCGACCGTGTCGCCTATGCCAGCGCCGACGGTGCCTATAGCGCTGAACGCAATATCGAGGCGCGTCATCTGGTGCATGTGCCGGACGGCATAGAACTTAAAACGGCGGCGGCGATGATGCTGAAGGGCATGACCGCCGAATATCTCTTGAACCGCACCTTCAAGGTCGGCCCTGAGACGGTGCTGCTGTTCCATGCGGCTGCCGGCGGGGTCGGCTTGATCGCCGGCCAGTGGGCAAAGGCGCTCGGCGCCACCGTCATCGGCACGGCAGGCTCTGAAGACAAGATCGAGCTGGCGCTCGCCCATGGCTACGACCATGTGATCAACTACAAGAGCGACAGCTTCGTCGACCGTGTTCGTGAGATCACCGGCGGCAAGGGCGTCGATGTCGTCTACGATTCGATCGGACGGGATACTTTTCCACAGTCGCTCGATTGTCTGAAGCCGCGCGGCCTTTTTGCCTCCTTCGGCCAATCCTCCGGCCCGATCGAGAATTTCACCCTTGCGATGTTGGCGCAGAGGGGCTCGCTCTTTGCGACGCGGCCGACGCTCTTTACCTATATCGCCGCGCGCCAGGAGCTGACCGACAGTGCGAAAGCGCTATTTGATATTGTGCAAAGCAACAAAGTGCGTATCAATATCAATCAAACCTATCCGCTGCGTGACGTTGGGCAGGCTCACGCGGATCTGGAAACAAGAAAAACAACAGGAACGACGCTGCTGATTCCATGAGATCCGAACGGACCGGTTGGCAGAAGAAATGAGGGGAACGTGTCGCCATTGAATGTGCCGGATTCCGGTGCGTTATTATCGGTTCAGAAGCTGACGAAGTTCTTCGGTGGCTTTGCCGCCTGCAATGAAATCGATCTCGATATCGCGCCGGGCGAAATTCATGCGCTTCTCGGCGAAAATGGTGCTGGCAAATCCACCCTGGTGAAGATGCTGTTCGGCGTTCTCGAGCCGACGGACGGGCATATCCTCTGGCAGGGCCAGCCGGTGGCGATTACGTCGCCTGGGGAAGCCCGCAAGCTCGGCATCGGCATGGTCTTCCAGCATTTCTCGCTGTTTGAGGCGCTGACGGTTGCCGAAAACATCGCCCTATCGCTCGATGACGCCATCCCGATCGACAAAATCGCCGAGGAGGCGAGAGCGCTGTCGGTGGCCTACGGCCTGCCTCTCGATCCGCATGCCCATGTCGCCGATCTCTCGGTCGGCGAGCGCCAGCGTATCGAGATCGTCCGTGCGCTGCTGCAGAACCCGAAGCTCATCATCCTCGACGAGCCGACCTCGGTGCTGACGCCGCAGGAGGCCGACAAGCTGTTCGAGACGCTGTTCAAGCTGCGCGCCGAGGGACGTTCGGTTCTTTATATCAGCCACCGCTTGGAAGAAGTGCAGCGTATCTGCGATCGCGCCACCGTGCTGCGCCATGGCCGCGTGACCGGCGCCTGCGATCCGAAGCGGGAAACGCCGGCCTCGCTCGCTCGCATGATGGTCGGCAGCGAAGTGGCGACCGTCACGCATCCGGAGCGCAACGACAGGGGCGAGATCCTGCTTGCCGTCGCCAACCTTTCCGTCGCCGCGCGCACCCCCTTCGCCGTGCCCCTGCGAGATGTGTCGATGGCGGTGCGCTCCGGCGAGATCCTCGCCATATCAGGTGTCGCGGGCAACGGGCAAAGCGAGCTTTTCGACGCACTGTCGGGCGAATATCCGGTCGCCTCGGCCGAGGCGATCGTCATCCGCAAGAAGCACGTGGGCAATCAGGGTATTACCGCCCGCCGTCTTCTCGGCGCCGGCTTCGTGCCGGAGGAGCGCCATGGCCATGCCGCCATCTCCGCCATGAAACTGTCGGACAATCTCGTCCTTGCCCGCAGCCAGTCGGACCGCAAGGCATTTCTGGGCCTGCTCGGCATCATCCGCCACGCTGCGGTGAAATCCGCCGCAAGACGCATTTCCGAGGCGATGGATGTCCGCAAGAGCGGCGATGACCCGGCCGCCGGCTCCTTATCAGGCGGCAACCTGCAGAAGTTCATCGTCGGCCGCGAGCTCGACCGCCAGCCTGCCGTGCTCGTCGTCAACCAGCCGACCTGGGGCGTCGATGCCGGGGCGGCAAGCCGCATCCGCCAAGCGCTTGTCGATCTCGCAAGAGCTGGTTCGGCCGTCGTCGTCATCAGCCAGGATCTCGACGAGATCTTCGAGGTGGCGACCGATATTGCCGTCATCTGCGAAGGCCGCCTTTCCAGCCCGTTCCCGGCGGGCGAACTGACACGGGAAAGGATCGGCCTACTGATGGGCGGCCTGCACGAGAGCGGCTCTGCTCCGGAGGCGCCCCATGCGCATTGAACTCGAAAAACGCCCCGACGTCTCGAAGCTCTTCGCTTTCGTCTCGCCGCTCTTGGCCCTTGTCCTGACGCTGGTGTTCGGCGCCATCATGTTCGCCATGCTCGGCAAGGACCCGGTCGCCGCACTCGACGCCTTCTTCGTAGAGCCGCTGCTCGAGGTCTGGTCGCTGCACGAACTGGCGATCAAGGCCGCGCCGCTGATCCTGATCGCCGTAGGCCTGGCTGTCTGTTATCGCTCGAACAACTGGAATATCGGCGCCGAAGGCCAGTTCACCATCGGAGCCATCACCGGCTCCTATCTACCGATCGTCTTCTACGACTGGCATTCGCCGCTCGTGCTGCCGCTGATGCTGATACTGGGCGCGCTTGGCGGTGCACTTTTCGCGGCCATTCCGGCGCTGCTGAAGGCGCATTTCAACACCAACGAGATCCTGACGTCCCTGATGCTGGTCTATATCGCCCAGCTCTTCCTCGACTGGCTGATTCGCGGCGCCTGGCGCGATCCGAAGGGCTTCAACTTTCCGGTTTCCCGTGATTTCGCACCGGAGGCCGTGCTGCCCGCGATCTGGGAAGAGTCCGGCCGCGCCCATTGGGCCTTCATCTTCGCCATTATCGCCGCAATCGGTGTCTGGTTCATGATGCGCTATACGCTGAAAGGCTTCGAGATCGTCGTGCTCGGTCAATCGGAGCGGGCAGGGCGCTTTGCCGGCTTTTCGTCGAAGAAGATGATCTGGTTCAGCTTTCTCTTCTCGGGCGCTCTTGCCGGTCTTGCCGGGATAGCCGAGGTCTCCGGCTCGATCGGCCATTTGCAGCCGGCGATCTCGCCGGGCTACGGCTTCACCGCCATCATCGTCGCCTTCCTCGGCCGCCTCAATCCGCTCGGCATCATCGCATCAGGCCTGGTGCTGGCGCTGACCTATCTCGGTGGCGAAGCGGCCCAGCTTTCGCTCGGCGTTTCCGACAAGGTCACCCGCGTCTTCCAGGGCCTGCTGCTCTTCTTCGTGCTCTCCTGCGATACGCTGATCTATTACAAAATCCGCATTGTCTGGTCGCGGCTAAGGGGCAGGGTGGCATGAGCATCTTCGAAGCGATTCTGCTGACTGTCATCACCGCCTCGACGCCGCTCGTCATCGCCGCACTCGGTGAACTCGTGGCCGAGCGTTCCGGCGTTCTCAATCTCGGTGTCGAGGGCATGATGATCATGGGCGCGGTTGCCGCCTTTGCCGGCGCGCAGATCTCGGGCTCGCCCTATGTAGGCATCGTCTGCGGCATTGCGGCAGGCGCGCTTTTCTCTCTTCTGTTTGCCTTCCTGACGCTGACCCTGGTGGCGAACCAGGTGGCGACCGGTCTGGCGCTCACCCTTCTCGGCCTCGGCGCCTCAGGCATGCTTGGCGAAGCCTATGTCGGCATGCCCGGTATCCGGCTGGGAGAGATCGTCATTCCGGTCCTGTCGGATATTCCGGTCGTTGGCCATGTTCTCTTCAGGCAGGACCTGATCTTCTACCTGTCGATCGCGCTCGTGGTCGGCGTCAGCTGGTTTCTGTTTCGCAGCCGGACCGGGCTGAAGCTCAGGGCGATCGGCGACAATCACGGTTCGGCCCACGCACTCGGCATTCATGTCATCCGCACGCGATATCTGGCGGTGATGTTCGGCGGCGCCTGCGCCGGTCTTGCCGGCGCGCAGCTTTCGCTCGTCTACACGCCGCAATGGGCCGAGAACATGTCGGCCGGCCGCGGCTGGATCACGCTGGCCCTGGTGGTCTTCGCCTCCTGGCGGCCGTGGCGGGTCTTTGCCGGCGGTTATCTCTTCGGCGCAGTCACCATCCTGCAGCTTCACGCGCAGGCCTTCGGTCTCGGCATTCCCTCGCAGTTTCTTTCGATGCTGCCCTACGCCGCGACTATTGTGGTTCTCATCATCATTTCCCATAATCGCCGCACGACGTTGATCAATACGCCCGCGTCGCTCGGAAAAGCCTTCGTTCCGGAGCGATAAAGCAACAACAAAGACGGGTTTCCGCAATAACTTCAAACCAACAGGGGTTCCCATGAAGAAGTTAGCATTCACACTTGCCGCCTCGGCTGCCGCCGTGATCGGCATCTCTTCCGCCGCTCACGGCGCGGACAAGACGAAGGTCTGCTTCGTCTATGTCGGTTCGCATACCGACGGTGGTTATTCGCAGGCCCACGATCTCGGCCGCCAGCAGGTCCAGGCCGAGTTCGGCGACAAGATCGATACGCCTTATCTCGAAAACGTGCCGGAAGGCCCGGATGCCGAGCGCGCCATCGAGCGCCTTGCCCGTTCCGGCTGCAAGCTGATCTTCACCACGTCCTTCGGCTTCATGGATGCGACGGTGAAGGTCGCCGCAAAGTTCCCGAAGGTCAAGTTCGAACATGGCACCGGTTACAAGACCGGCCCTAACCTCGCGACCTATAATTCGCGCTTCTATGAAGGCCGCTACATCCTCGGCCAGATCGCCGCGAAAACCTCGAAGAATCACGGGGCAGCCTATATCGCGTCCTTCCCGATTCCCGAAGTCGTCATGGGCATCAACTCCTTCGAGCAGGGCGCCAAGTCGGTCGATCCGAGCTTCAAGCTGAAGGTCATCTGGGTCAACACCTGGTTCGACCCCGGCAAGGAAGCCGACGCCGCCAAAGCGATGGTCGACCAGGGCGTCGACGTCTTGACGCAGCACACCGACACGACCGCGCCGATGCAGGTTGCCGAAGAACGCGGCATCCACGCCTTCGGCCAGGCGTCCGACATGATCGCAGCAGGCCCGAAGGCTCAACTGACGGCAATCGTTGACACTTGGGGGGCCTACTACTCCAAGCGCGTTCACGCTCTTCTGGATGGCACGTGGAAGTCCGAGCAGAGCTGGGACGGCCTGAAGGACGGCATCCTGAAGATGGCGCCCTATACCAACATGCCCGATGACGTGAAGAAGATGGCCGAGGAAACCGAAGCCAAGATCAAATCAGGCGAACTGCATCCCTTCACCGGACCGATCAACAAGCAGGACGGAACGCCCTGGCTGAAGGCCGGCGAGAAGGCCGATGACGGCACCCTGCTCGGCATGAACTTCTACGTTGAAGGTGTCGACGATAAGCTGCCGGGTAAATAATCCCGCAGCTATCTCGCAAATGCGAAGGGCGCCCTCGTGGGCGCTCTTTTTTTGCTGCAATGCATCCCAAGATTCCGATTTACAAAAGTAATACTATATGATTTTTTGACCCGGCGCCGCGAGATGCGGCATTGGGAGGAAATCATGAAATTGAAGACTGCACTTTTGAGTGCCACGATTCTGGCTGCCTGCATGTTCGGTTCGGCTTCGGCCGGTGGTTTGACTGTCGGCTTCTCGCAGATCGGCTCGGAATCGGGCTGGCGTGCGGCTGAAACGACCGTGACCAAGGAGCAGGCCAAGAAGCGCGGCATCGATCTGAAGTTTGCCGATGCGCAGCAGAAGCAGGAAAACCAGATCAAGGCTTTGCGCTCCTTCATTGCTCAGGGCGTCGATGCCATTCTCATTGCTCCGGTCGTCGAAACCGGCTGGGACGACGTTCTCAAGGAAGCCAAGGAAGCCAAGATTCCGGTCATCCTTCTCGACCGTACCATCAAGGCTCCCGACGATCTCTACCTGACGGCTGTTACGTCGGATCTGGTCCATGAAGGCAAGGTCGCAGGCGACTTCCTGGTCAAGACCGTCGGCGACAAGAAGTGCAATGTCGTTGAACTTCAGGGCACCACCGGTTCATCGCCGGCCATCGCCCGCAAGAAGGGCTTCGAAGAAGCCCTTGCCGGCCACGACAACCTCAAGATCGTTCGCAGCCAGACCGGTGACTTCACCCGCACCAAGGGCAAGGAAGTCATGGAAAGCTTCCTGAAGGCCGAGAATGGCGGCAAGGATATCTGCGCTCTCTACGCCCATAACGACGACATGGCCGTCGGCGCCATCCAGGCGATCAAGGAAGCCGGCCTGAAGCCCGGCAAGGATATCCTCGTCGTCTCCATCGACGCCGTGCCCGATATCTTCAAAGCCATGTCCGAAGGTGAGTCCAATGCCACGGTCGAGTTGACGCCGAATATGGCAGGTCCGGCCTTCGATGCGCTCGAAGCCTATCTGAAGGACAAGAAGGCTCCGGCGAAGTGGATCCAGACTGAGTCGAAGCTCTACACGCCTGCCGACGACCCGATGAAGGTCTACGAAGAGAAGAAGGGCCAGGGCTACTGATCTGATTTGACACTGCATAATTCCTGAGGTCTGAATCGATTTCAGGATAGATCATGCAGCAATTCAAAGCGCTACAGCGTCGGTGTCTGAAAAGACGAGGGGCGCTGTAGAACCGCACCGGCCCGTCATGGACCGGTGCGGAACTGCCTCGCCGCCTTGGGACATCATGTCCGGCCGCGGCGCGGCTTTTGCCGTCAATATCAGGAAAACTGACCCTTATGACTCACGATTTCGAGAACGTTCTCGCGGCCTCAGGAATATCGAAATTCTTTCCCGGCGCGGTGGCGCTGGATAAGGTCGATTTCACGCTCCGCAGAGGCGAGGTGCACGCATTGCTGGGCGAGAACGGCGCCGGCAAGTCGACGCTGATCAAGTGCATCACCGGCGCCTATCATCGTGACGAGGGCAGCCTGGCGCTCGACGGCCAGGAAATCAATCCGGCCAATACGCTCGCCGCCCAGAAGCTCGGCATCGGCACCGTCTACCAGGAGGTCAACCTGCTGGCCAATTTAAGCGTCGCCGAAAATCTCTTTCTCGGACGCCAGCCAAGACGGTTCGGCATGACCGACATGCGCGCGATGAACCGCCAGGCGCGCGATCTGCTCACCGGTTACGGCATCGATATCGACGTTACCGCCGAACTTGGCCGTTTTTCCGTCGCCGTCCAGCAGGTGGTTGCCATCGCCCGCGCCGTCGATCTCTCAGGCAAGGTGCTGATCCTCGACGAGCCCACGGCAAGTCTCGACAACCAGGAGGTCGCGCTGCTCTTCCGCATCATCGAAGACCTGAAGAAGCGCGGCCTGGGCATCGTCTTCATCACCCATTTTCTTGAGCAGGTCTATGCGATCAGCGACCGCATTACCGTGCTGCGCAACGGCAAGCTCGTCGGCACCCGTGATGCCGTCGATCTGCCGCGCCAGGGCCTGATCGCCATGATGCTCGGCCGCGAACTGGCGCATGTCGAAGAGACTGTCAGGGAACGCAGCCTTGCGGCAGGCGAGGTTCGATATCGTTTTTCAGGCTACGGCAAACGCGGCAAGGTCAAGCCTTTCGACCTTGAGGTGCGCGCCGGAGAGGTGGTCGGCGTCGCCGGGCTGCTCGGCTCCGGCCGTACCGAAACCGCCGAACTGCTCTTCGGCGTTGAACACGCCGACAGCGGCAGCGCCACGATCGACGGCCGGCCGGTGACGCTCTCCAGCCCGCGCGCCGCGATCGGAAAGGGTTTCGGCTTCTGCCCCGAGGACCGCAAGACCGATGGCATCATCGGCGACCTGTCGATCAGGGAGAACATCGCCCTTGCCCTGCAGGCGCGCCGCGGCTGGACCCGGCCGCTCTCGCGCGCCGAGCAGAATGCCCTTGCCGACCGCTACATCAAGGCGCTCGATATCCGCACCACGGACCGCGAAAAGCCGATCCGGCTGCTCTCCGGCGGCAACCAGCAGAAGGCGATCCTCGCCCGCTGGCTGGCGACCAATCCCAAGTTTCTGATCCTCGACGAGCCGACCCGTGGCATCGATGTCGGCGCCCATGCCGAGATCATCCGGCTCATCGAACAGCTCTGCGCCGAAGGCATGTCATTGATCGTAATTTCATCGGAACTTGAAGAGCTTGTCGCCTATAGCTCACGTATCATCGTGCTTCGCGACCGGCAGCATATCGCCGAATTGACGGGCGAACGTATCACCGCCGCCGGCATCGTCGATGCCATCGCTGCCGCCGAGCACAAGACGGAGGAAGCATGAAGTCCTCCCGGAATGCGCTGGCCTATCGCCTGGCGCCGCAATTGATCGCGCTCGTTGTCATTCTCTTGTTGAATTTCATAACGTCGCCGCAGTTTTTTAATGTCGTGGTTCAAAACGGGCGCCTCTATGGCAGCCTCATCGACGTGCTGAATCGCGGCGCGCCGGTGGCGCTGCTGGCGATCGGCATGACGCTGGTCATTGCCACCAAGGGCATCGACCTGTCCGTCGGGGCGGTCGTGGCTATCTGCGGCGCCGTCGCTGCATCGTCGATTGTTTCAGGAAATTCAGTGGCCTACACTATTTTCCTGACATTGATGATCGGTATCGCCTGCGGCGTCTGGAACGGTTTCCTGGTGGCCGTGCTCAATATCCAGCCGATCATCGCCACGCTGGTGCTGATGGTCGCCGGTCGCGGCATCGCCCAGCTGATCACCGAGGGCGCTATCCTGACCTTCAACGATGATGGGCTGACCTTCTTCGGCAGCGGTTCCATGGCCCTGCTGCCGATGCCTGTCGTCATCTGGTTTCTCGTCGGCCTACTCGTCATCCTGCTCGTCCGCCGCACCGCACTCGGCATGCTGATCGAGGCCGTCGGCATCAATCGCCGCGCCAGCACACTGTCCGGAATTCAAACGCCGGTGCTGCTGATGGCCGTCTATATGCTGAGCGGGCTGTGTGCCGCGATCGCGGGCATCATCGTCGCCGCCGACATCAAGGGCGCCGATGCCAACAATGCCGGTCTCTGGCTGGAACTCGACGCGATCCTCGCCGTCGTCGTTGGCGGCAATTCGCTGCTCGGCGGCCGCTTCAGCATTCTCGGATCGCTGATCGGCGCAATGATCATCCAGGCTGTGAATACCGGCATCCTGTCTTCCGGTTTCCCGCCTGAATTCAACCTGATCATCAAGGCGGTCATCATTATCGTCATCCTCGTCATCCAGTCGCCGGCGGTGCAATCGCTCGCCATCTTCGCCAGCCGCCGGCAGAGCGGAAGGGAGTAGCCGAAATGAACTCCAAATACCTGCCGCTGCTGGCTACCGTCGTCATCTTCGTGCTCGCCTATGCCGGCTGCACGCTGCAATATCCGAACATGCTGTCGACCCGCGTCATCGGCAATCTTCTGACCGACAATGCCTTTCTCGGCATTGCCGCCGTCGGCATGACCTTCGTCATCATCTCCGGCGGTATCGATCTGTCGATCGGATCGGTCATTGCCTTCACCGGCGTCTTCCTCGCGGTCATCCTGCAGAAGACCTCGATCCATCCGCTGCTTGCCTTTACGATTGTGCTCGTCATCACCACCGCCTTCGGCGCGGTCATGGGCGCGATCATCCACTATCTCGAAATGCCGGCCTTCATCGTCACACTCGCCGGCATGTTCCTGGCGCGCGGCATGGCCTTCGTGCTCTCGATCGACAGCATCCCGATCGATCACGAATATTATTCGACGTTGACGAGCCTCTATTGGCGTCTGCCCGGCGGCGGGCGGCTGACGCTGATCGGCGGTATCATGCTTCTGGTTTTTGCGGTCGGCATCTTCATCGCCCAGCGCACCCGCTTCGGCACCAACGTCTATGCACTCGGCGGCGGCGCGCAGACGGCGCGGCTGATGGGTGTGCCGGTCGGCCGCACGACAATCCAGATCTATGCGCTGTCGGGATTTCTTGCAGGCCTATCCGGGATCGTTTTTTCGCTGTACACCTCTGCTGGATATTCTCTTGCAGCAGTCGGCGTCGAACTCGATGCTATCGCGGCGGTGGTCATTGGGGGGACGCTGCTGACCGGAGGAGCGGGATTCGTGGCGGGAACTTTGATCGGTATCCTGATCCAGGGGCTCATTCAGACCTACATCACCTTTGACGGCACGCTGTCGAGCTGGTGGACCAAGATCCTGATTGGCCTTCTGCTGTTTGCATTCATCCTGATGCAGAAAGCCATCCTGTTCGTTTCCAGTCTGAACAAGAGGTACGCCTGAGGGGGAGACGGATCGCTTGCGCTACAAATTGGACGAGACACGCAAGACGGGGCGCAGAACCCGGACGAGCCACGCCCAGGTCGTCGACGAACTCGGCAAGGCGATTGTCGCCGGCACCTATCCCGTTGGCTCGATCCTGCCGGGCGATACGGAACTGGCGCAGCGTTTCAAAGTGTCCCGCACCGTCTTGCGTGAGACGATGAAGACGCTTGCCGCCAAGGGCATGGTCGTCGCCAAGGCGCGGGTCGGCACGCGTGTGACCGAGAAGAACCTCTGGAACATGTTCGACAGCGAGATCATCGCCTGGCACTTCGACAACGGCGTGACGGAAGAGTTTCTGCTGCAGCTCTACGATATTCGTCTCGCCTTCGAACCCTTCGCCGCCGGGCTCGTCGCCGAGCGGGCGAATGCCGAGGATATCGAGATGCTGCGCGGGCTGGCGCTCGAGATGGCGGCGCCTGGTCATACGGCCGACAGCCTGGCACTCGCCGACCTTCGTTTTCACCTGGCGATCGCCGAAGCCTCGCACAATCCCTTCATGCGGACACTGGGCAGCCTCATTGAAGCAGCCCTCGTCGGCATGTTCCGGATGAGCACGCCGCCAACCGAAAACGGCTTCGCCAATATCGCCGACACCCATATGCGCATCGTCGATGCGATCGTGTCCGGCGATAGCAGTGCTGCGCGCCGCGCGATGGAGGACGTCATCCTGGACGGCCGCCATCATGTGCATGAAGCCTTCGCGGCCCGCGGCTCCGAGCCCGTCACAGGGTCGATTTCGAGCGCAATTTCACCTTTGTGAAGGCTGTTCTTGTCTGCAGCGCCGCGCATCTTTTCGAGAGGCGCAAAGGACGCTGCAGCGCTTCGAATGGCTGCATAATTTATCCTTAAATCGATTCCGATTTAGGGAATTATGCAGTATGAGGCGATAAAGCCGCCTCGTGGCGCGGATTCGCGGAGCAAATCATGGAACGCACTTGTCTTGCCGTCATCCTTGCCGCCGGTGACAGCACGCGGATGAAATCCTCGAAATCAAAGGTGCTGCATCCGGTCGCCGGACGGCCGATGATCGCCCACGTGGTCGAGGCGGTTGCCTCTGCCGGCATCTCGTCCGTCGCCCTTGTCGTCGGCCGTGACGCCGAGGACGTGGCAAAGGCGGCAAGCATCGACGGCGTCGGCATCGAATCCTATCTGCAGAAGGAACGTCTCGGTACCGGCCACGCGGTGCTGGCGGCGCGCGAAGCGATCGCCAAGGGCTATGACGATATCCTCGTCACCTATGGCGACGTGCCCCTGCAGACCGACGCACCGCTGAAGGCCGCCCGCCAGGCCCTTGCCGATGGCAGCGATGTCGTCGTCATCGGTTTCCACACCGACCGGCCGAGCGGCTACGGCCGCCTGCTCGTCAAGGACGGCGAACTCATTGCCATCCGCGAGGAAAAAGACGCGACCGATGCCGAGCGCACCGTCACATGGTGCAACAGCGGGCTGATGGCGATTAGCGGTAGCAAGGCGCTCGATCTTCTCTCGCGCATCGGCAACGCTAACGCCAAGGGTGAATTCTATCTGACCGACCTCGTCGAGATCGCTCGTTCGCTCGGCGGACGCGTCACCGCGGTCGATGCGCCTGAGATCGAGATGACCGGCTGCAACACCCGGGCCGAACTCGCCGTCATCGAGCGCTTCTGGCAGGAGCGCCGCCGCCACCAGATGATGCTTTCAGGCGTCACCATGATCGCACCGGAAACGGTGTTTCTCTCCTACGATACCGTCATCGGCCAGGACGCGCTGATCGAGCCGAATGTCGTCTTTGGCCCCGGCGCGGTGATCGACAGCGGCGCCGTCATTCACGCCTTCTCGCATATCGAAGGCGCCCATGTCAGTCAGGGCGCGACTGTCGGTCCCTTCGCGCGGCTGCGGCCGGGCGCCGATCTCGCCAGCGGCGCCAAAGTCGGCAATTTCTGCGAGGTCAAGAACGGCCGGCTGGGCGAGGGCGCCAAGGTCAACCACCTGACTTATATCGGCGATGCCGTCATCGGCGCCGGCAGCAATATCGGCGCCGGCACGATCACCTGCAATTATGACGGCGTCAACAAGAGCGAGACGGTGATCGGCGAAAACGCCTTCATCGGTTCCAATTCCTCGCTGGTCGCGCCGGTGACGATCGGCGACGGCGCCTATATCGCCTCCGGCAGCGTCATCACCGTCGATGTTCCGGCCGACGCGCTGGCGCTCGGCCGCGCTCGGCAGGAGATCAAGCCCGGCCGTGCGACGCTGCTGCGCGAGCGTGCGCTCGCTATCAAGGCGGCGAAGAAGGCGAAAGCCTGACCGGCCTTGCGTAACCGGCGGAAATTGAAAGTGACCGCCGAGGTGATTGAGAAATAAGCAGGAATCGTTAGGACTGGCCTCGTCATCGAAGCCTTCATGGGGATACTATATGTGCGGCATTGTGGGGATCGTCGGAACTGCGCCTGTTGCCGGGCGCCTGGTCGATGCGCTGAAGCGTCTCGAATATCGTGGTTACGATTCCGCCGGTGTCGCCACCATCCATGACGGCGTGATGGATCGCCGCCGCGCCGAGGGCAAGCTGTTCAATCTGGAAAAGCGCCTCGACAGCGAACCGCTGCCCGGCACCGTCGGCATCGCCCACACGCGCTGGGCGACCCATGGCGTTCCGAACGAGACCAATGCCCATCCGCATTTCGTCGAGGGCGTCGCGGTCGTCCATAACGGCATCATCGAGAACTTCTCCGAGCTTCGCGACGAACTGACGGAAGAGGGCTCGGTCTTCGAAACCCAGACCGATACCGAAGTGGTCGCCCATCTGATGGCGAAATACCTGCGCGAAGGCCTGGAGCCGCGCGCCGCCATGCTGAAGATGCTGAACCGGGTAACCGGCGCCTATGCATTGGCCATCATGCTCAAGGCCGATCCCGGTACGATCATGGCCGCCCGTTCCGGTCCGCCGCTTGCCGTCGGCTATGGCCGCGGCGAGATGTTCCTCGGCTCGGATGCGATCGCGCTCTCGCCCTTCACCAACGAGATCACCTATCTGGTCGACGGCGATTGCGCTGTCCTCACCCGCGATGGTGTCTCGGTGCTCGATTTCGCCGGCAAGCCGGTCAACCGCGCCCGCCAGACCTCGCAGGCGACCGCCTATGTTGTCGATAAGGGCAACCACCGCCACTTCATGGAAAAGGAAATCTACGAGCAGCCGGAGGTGATCTCTCACGCGCTCAGTCACTATGTCGATTTCGCCGAGAACACGATCGGCGCCAACGCCGCCGCGATCGACTTCAAGGCGGCGACCGGCCTTGCCATCTCTGCCTGCGGTACTGCCTATCTCGCCGGCCTCGTCGGCAAATACTGGTTCGAGCGTTATGCCCGCCTGCCGGTCGAGATCGACGTCGCTTCCGAATTCCGCTACCGCGAAATGCCGCTGTCGCCGTCGCAGGCTGCGCTCTTCATCTCGCAGTCCGGCGAGACCGCCGATACGCTGGCATGCTTGCGCTATTGCCGCGAAAACGGCTTGAAGATCGGCGCCGTCGTCAATGTCCGCGAATCGACGATCGCGCGTGAATCCGACGCCGTCTTCCCGATCATGGCCGGCCCCGAAATCGGCGTCGCCTCGACCAAGGCATTCACCTGCCAGCTTGCCGTGCTGGCAGCGCTGGCGATCGGCGCCGGCAAGGCGCGCGGCACGGTGAGTGCCGAGGAGGAGAGGGCGCTGGTGCGCCATCTCGCCGAAATGCCGCGCATCATGAGCCGGGTGCTGAACCTCATCCAGCCGCAGATGGAAAGTCTGTCGCGTGAGCTGTCGAAGTGCAAGGACGTGCTCTATCTCGGCCGCGGCACCAGCTTCCCGCTCGCTATGGAAGGCGCGCTGAAGCTCAAGGAAATTTCCTATATCCACGCTGAGGGTTATGCCGCCGGCGAATTGAAGCATGGACCGATCGCGCTGATCGACGAGAACATGCCCGTCATCGTCATCGCCCCCTACGACCGATTCTTCGAAAAGACCGTCTCGAACATGCAGGAGGTCGCAGCCCGCGGCGGCCGCATCATCTTCATCACCGACGAGGCCGGTGCGGCTGCCTCGAAACTGCCGACCATGGCGACGATCGCCCTGCCTGTCGTCGACGAAATCATCGCGCCGATGATCTTCTCGCTGCCGATCCAGCTGCTCGCCTATCACACCGCTGTCTTCATGGGCACCGATGTCGATCAGCCGCGCAACCTGGCGAAATCGGTGACTGTGGAATAAGCCTGTAACGCCGCGACCGTGCCGCCGAAACATATTGTGCGACGCCCAGAATTCTGGCAGTTTTGGTCTGCGGACAAGGGGGAAGGGCCGGCGTTCCGGCCTGTCCAGGACTGAGATGGAGTTCATCTGGAAACGATGGCCGACAACGCCCCCAGAATGCCGGTCGCGACCCGGCTGAGGAATAATTTTCTCGCAGGTTTGATCATCTGCGCCCCGATCGCGATCACCATCTGGCTGACCTGGACCTTCATCCATTGGTCGGACAGTTGGGTCCGGCCCTATATTCCGGCACGTTGGAATCCCGAAAGCTATCTCAATTTCGCTATTCCCGGTTTCGGCCTGCTGACAGCCGTTATCCTGATCACCGTCGTCGGCTTCCTCGGCAAGAACCTCATCGGCCAGAGCATCGTCGGTTTCGGCGAATCCGTCGTCCAGCGCATGCCGCTCGTACGGACGATCTACAGAAGCGTGAAGCAGATTTTCGAGACCGTGTTGAAGGAGCAGTCGAACTCCTTCAAGAAAGTCGGCCTCATCGAATATCCAAGTCCCGGTCTCTGGGCGCTGGTTTTCGTCGCCACCGACGCCAAAGGCGAAATCGCTTCGAAGTTCAATGCGATGGGCCAGGATATGGTCGCGGTCTTCCTGCCGCCGACGCCGGTGCCGACGGCCGGTTTCCTCGTCTTCGTTCCGCGTGAGAAGATCGTCGTGCTCGACATGTCGCCGGAGGATGCCGCCAAGTTCCTGATTTCGGGCGGTCTCGTGGCTCCTGAGATCCCCCAGCCGGAGCCGAAGCAGAAGCACTTGCCGCGGCCGAAGCCGGTGGCAGTTTCCAAGGCCGAATGATGCATGTCGCCCAAAAGTGTTCAGCGGTTTTGGGATAACGACATGCATGGAAGGAAGGCTTAAAGCGCGCCGCGGCGCGCTTTATCCCGCTCTAAGAAAACGGATCGCCTCGTCGCGGCGGAAAAGATAGAGCAGGGTGCGAATCGCCGTGCCTCTCTCGGTGGTCAATTCCGGATCGCGCTCGATGAGGTAAGCCGCATCCTTGCGGGCAATCTCCAGCAGGTCGGCATGCGCCTCGAGGCTGGCGATGCGGAAACCCGGCGTGCCGGATTGCCTTGTGCCGAGCAATTCGCCTTCACCGCGCAGCTTCAGGTCCTCCTCGGCAATGCGGAAGCCGTCCTCCGTCTCGCGCATGATCGAAAGCCTGGCATGGCCGGTCTCGCCGAGCGGTCCCTTGTAGAGCAGGATGCAGGTTGAGGCCTCGTCGCCGCGCCCGACGCGGCCGCGCAGCTGATGCAATTGCGCCAGGCCGAAGCGTTCGGCATGTTCGATCACCATGATCGTCGCATCCGGCACGTCGACACCGACCTCGACGACGGTGGTGGCGACGAGCAGCCGGGTCTCGCCGTTCTTGAACGCCATCATCGCCGCGTCCTTCTCCGGTCCGCTCATGCGGCCGTGGATCAGGCCGACATCAGGGCCAAGCGCTGAGACCAGCGTCGCATGCCGCTCCTCGGCCGACATCAGGTCAAGCTCTTCGGATTCTTCGACTAGCGGGCAGATCCAGTAGGCCTTCTTGCCCTCGGCAATCGCGCTTTGCAGCCGCCCGACGATTTCGCCGGTCCGCTCCATCGGCACGGTGATCGTCTGGATCGGCTTGCGACCGGCCGGTTTTTCGGTGAGCTTGGAGACGTCCATGTCGCCGAAGGCGGCGAGCACCAGCGTGCGCGGGATCGGCGTCGCCGTCATGACAAGCATGTGCGGCGAGAGGCCCTTGGCGGTCAGCCGCAGGCGCTGATGCACGCCGAAACGGTGCTGCTCGTCGACGACGGCAAGCATCAGATTGGCGTAGGCGACGCTGTCCTGGAACAGCGCATGCGTGCCGATGATGATCTGGGCAGCACCCGAGCCGATGCGCTCCAGGATTTCCTCCCTTTCGCGTCCCTTGGTGCGCCCGGTCAGCACCTCGATGCCGAGCCCGGTGCCTGCGGTGAATTTCGAGATCGTCGCGTGATGTTGCCGCGCCAGGATTTCGGTCGGCGCCATCAGCACGGCCTGGCCGCCGCTCTCGATCACCGCTGCCATCGCCATCAGCGCCACCAGCGTCTTGCCGGAACCGACATCGCCCTGCAGCAGCCGCAGCATGCGCTCGTTGCCGGCCATATCCTTCAAAACCTCGGCGATTGCCTCGTTTTGGCTTGATGTGAGCGAGAAGGGCAAGCTCTTCAGGATCTTGCTGCTGATGGCGCCGGTGGCATGCACCGGCTGGCCCGCCACCTTGCGCAGCCTCTGCCGCACCAGGCTCAGCGATAGCTGGCCGGCGAGGAATTCGTCATAGGCAAGCCGCCGCCGGGCAGGGGCCTGCGGGTCGATGTCGGTGGGATCGCGCGGCTCGTGCAGCATGTGGAAGCTGTCGCGGATCGACGGCAGGCCCTGTTTCTCTGTCAACGCCAGGTCGATCCATTCCGGCAGTTCGGGAAAACGCGGCAGGCCGGCGTCGATGATCTTGCGCAGCGTCTTCGGTGAAAGTCCGGCCGTCAGCGGATAGATCGGCTCGACGAGCGGCAGGCTCTCCGCCTCCTCAGCCCTGACGATATAGTCTGGGTGCACCATCGAGGCGCGGCCGTTGAACCAGTCGATCTTGCCGCTGACGGTCACCTCCGCGTCAACGGGAAGCTGCTTTTCCAGCCACGCCGCCTGTCCGCGAAAGAAGACCAGCGTCAGCTCGCCGGTCTCGTCATGCAGGAAGACGCGATAGGGGATGTTGCTTTTGCCGCGCGGCGGCACTTGGTGCCGGTCGACGCGCGCCGTGATTGTTACGACCGCACCCTGTGGCGCGCGGGCGATGCCAGGCTGGTTGCGCCGGTCGATCAGCGAGAAGGGCGCGTGGAAGAGCAGATCGATGACCCGGCAATCCTCCAGCGTCTCGCGCCCGAGCAGTTTGACCAGCAGGTCGGCGATCTTCGGGCCGACGCCCGGAAGGCCCGAAATGGGGGAAAACAGAGGATCGAGAATGGCGGGGCGCATGCGGCCAAAATGCGATGAACAATGCGGCCTTGGCAAGGCTGACAAGCCGCTTTCCAGGGTCTATAGAGGCGCATCAACAGGAAGGTAATGCCATGACAGGTGTCACGCTCACCAGTGCCGGTCTCGACCCGCGCCGCCGCCGGATCCTTTTCCGCTGCTGGCATCGCGGCATCCGCGAGATGGATCTGGTCTTCGGCCAATTCGCCGAAGCCGAGGTCGCCAGACTGTCGGAAGCCGAGCTCGACGAGTTCGAGACGATCATGGCGGAAGAGGACAATGATCTCGTCCGCTGGATCATGGGAACATGGCCGGTGCCCGAGCGTTTCCAGACCCCGATGTTTGCTCGCATCGCCGCCTACAAACCCGATTTTGACAAGCCCCTCAGGACGCCGGAATGATCCCTGGTTTCGATGCGAAGAAGCTTGCGGCCATTGCCGAGCCGCTGACGATCGGCAATGTGCCGGCAGGCCTTGAAACGCTGCTGCTCGCCGAGCTCGCCCGAACGGGAGAGCCGGTCGCCTATGTCATGTCCGACGGCCACCGCATGGCCGATCTGGAGCAGATGCTGGGCTTCGTCGCCCCCGACATTCCGGTTCTCACCCTGCCGGCCTGGGACTGTCTGCCTTATGACCGCGTCTCGCCGAGCGCCGACACCTCCGCCCGCCGGCTGGCCGCCCTCGGCGGCCTCATCGCCCATCGCAAGAAGCCGCATGCGGCAATCGTGCTCGTCACCGCCAATGCCATGCTGCAGAAGGTAGCGCCGCAGGATGTCATTGAAAGCCTGAGTTTTTCGGCCCGTCCCGGTAACCAGCTGCGCATGGACGATCTCGCCGGCCGCCTGGAGCGCAACGGCTTCGAGCGCGTCGCCACCGTTCGCGAGGTCGGCGAATATGCCGTGCGCGGCGGCATTCTCGACGTCTTCGTGCCGGGTTCCGAAGAGCCGGTCCGCCTCGATTTCTTCGGCGACACGCTGGAAAGCATCCGCAGCTTCGATCCGGCCAGCCAGCGCACGATCGGGCAGGTGCGCTCCCTCGATCTCAACCCGATGAGCGAGGTGACGCTGACCCCCGATACGATCAGCCGTTTTCGCAAGAATTACCTCTCCGCTTTCGGCGCGACCACGCGTGACGACGCGCTGTATCTCGCCGTCTCCGAAGGCCGCCGGTACCCCGGCATGGAGCACTGGCTGCCGCTTTTTTACGAGAAGCTCGATACCGTCTTTGATTATTTGAGCGGCTTCCGCATCGTCATCGACCATACGGTGCGTGAAGCAGCCGAAGAGCGCTCCAAGCTCGTTTTTGACTATTACGATGCCCGCCTGAATTCCGGCCAGCCGGCCAAGGGGATGACGCAGGGCACGCCTTACAAGCCGGTGACGCCGGGGCAGCTCTATCTCGACAGCAAGCTTTTCGTCAAAACCCTCGATGCGCTCGGCGCGATCCGCATCAGCCCCTTTAACGAGCACGAGGGCGAGGCGCGGCGGGTCGTCAACATCGACGCCCGCCAGGGCCAGCGCTGGGCTCGTTCGAGTGCCGAAGGCGGCGGCGATGCCGAACGCATCAATATCTTCGACGTCGTCGTCAAGCATATTGCCGATCGCCGCGCCGCCGGCGCGAAAGTGCTCGTCACCGCCTGGACCGAAGGCTCGCTGGAACGCCTGCTGCAGGTGCTGAACGAACATGGCCTGGAAAAGGTCAAGCCGATCGAGGCGCTGAAGGATGTCGGCTCGCTGGCGAGAGGTGAGGCGGCTGCTGCCGTGCTCAGCCTCGAAGCCGGCTTCGAGGCCGGCGACCTCGTCGTCATCGGCGAGCAGGATATATTAGGCGACCGCATGGTGCGCCGCTCGAAGCGCCGCAAGCGCGCCGCCGATTTCATCTCGGAAGTTGCAGGCCTCGACGAGGGCTCGATCGTCGTCCACGCCGAACACGGTATCGGCCGCTTCATCGGGCTGAGGACCATCGAGGCCGCCGGCGCGCCGCATGCCTGCCTCGAGCTGCAGTATGCCGACGAGGCCAAGCTCTTCCTGCCGGTCGAAAACATCGATCTTCTCTCCCGTTACGGCGGCGAGGGCACCGAAGCCCAACTCGACAAGCTCGGCGGCGGCGCCTGGCAGATGCGCAAAGCCAAGCTCAAGAAGCGCCTGCTCGATATGGCCGATGCGCTGATCCGCATCGCCGCCGAGCGCCTGACGCGCCATGCGCCGATGCTGACGACGCCGGAAGGCCTTTACGACGAATTCGCCGCCCGCTTCCCCTATGACGAGACCGAGGACCAGGAAAACGCCATCGAGGCGGTGCGCTCCGATCTCGGCGCCGGCCGGCCGATGGATCGCCTCGTCTGCGGCGACGTCGGCTTCGGCAAGACCGAAGTGGCGTTGCGCGCCGCCTTCGTCGCAGCGATGAACGGCGCCCAGGTCGCCATCGTCGTGCCGACGACATTGCTGTCCCGCCAGCATTTCAAGACCTTCTCTGACCGTTTCCGCGGTCTGCCGGTGCGCATCCAGCAGGCCTCGCGCCTCGTCGGCGCCAAGGAGCTGGCGCTGACCAAGAAGGAAGTGGCGGAAGGCAAGACCGATATTGTCGTCGGCACCCATGCGCTGCTCGGCGCCGGCATCAAATTCGCCAATCTCGGCCTGCTCGTCATCGACGAGGAGCAGCATTTCGGTGTCAAGCACAAGGAGCGGCTGAAAGAGCTGAAGAGCGACGTGCATGTGCTGACGCTGTCGGCAACGCCGATCCCGCGCACGCTGCAGCTTGCCATGACCGGCGTGCGCGAACTGTCGCTGATCACCACGCCGCCGGTCGACCGCATGGCGGTGCGCACCTTCATCTCGCCCTTCGACAGCCTGGTCATCCGCGAGACGCTGATGCGCGAGCATTATCGCGGCGGCCAGAGCTTCTATGTTTGCCCTAGGCTTGCCGACCTCGAGGATGTGCATGCCTTCCTGCAGTCGGATGTGCCGGAGCTGAAGGTCGCCGTCGCCCATGGCCAGATGCCGGCCGGCGAACTCGAAGACATCATGAACGCCTTCTATGAAGGCCGCTACGACGTGCTGTTGTCCACAACCATCGTCGAATCCGGCCTCGACGTGCCTACAGCCAACACGCTGATCGTCCACCGCGCCGACATGTTCGGCCTTGCCCAGCTCTATCAGCTGCGCGGCCGCGTCGGCCGCTCGAAGGTGCGCGCTTTCGCGCTCTTCACCCTGCCGGTCAACAAGGTGCTGACGGCCACCGCCGAACGCCGGTTGAAGGTGCTGCAGTCGCTGGATACGCTCGGTGCCGGCTTCCAGTTGGCAAGCCATGACCTCGATATCCGCGGCGCCGGAAACCTGCTCGGCGAGGAGCAGTCCGGCCACATCAAGGAGGTCGGTTTCGAGCTTTACCAGCAGATGCTGGAAGAGGCGGTCGCCGAGGTGAAGGGTGTCGACGAGATCCACGACACCGGCTGGTCGCCGCAGATCTCCGTCGGCACGACGGTAATGATCCCGGAAGGATACGTTCCCGATCTGCACCTGCGCATGGCGCTCTACCGCCGCCTCGGCGAAATCACCGAGCTCAAGGAGATCGACGGCTTCGGCGCCGAGATGATCGACCGCTTCGGCCCGATGCCGATCGAAGTCCAGCATCTGCTGAAGATCGTCTACATCAAGTCGCTCTGCCGCACCGCCAATGTCGAAAAACTCGATGCCGGCCCGAAGGGTGTCGTCGTGCAGTTCCGCAACAAGGAATTCCCCAATCCGGCCAACCTGGTCGGTTATATCGGCAAACAGGGCACGATGGCGAAGATCCGTCCCGACCACAGCCTGTTCCTGACCCGAGACCTGCCGACGCCGGAAAAACGCCTGCAGGGGGCAGCGGTCATCATGACGCAACTGGCCGAACTCGCGAAATAGAGCAATTCGAGTAAAAGCGTCCGGAACTGCGTGGAAAAGGGAGATTGAGAATGGCGACATACGGCGCAACGATCGCCTGGCAGCGCAACGGCGAGACCTTCACCGACAACCGCTACAGCCGCGCCCACCGCTGGAGTTTCGACGGCGGCATCGAGGTGAGGGCATCCTCTTCCGCGCATGTCGTGCCGCTGCCCTATTCCGCCGAAGATGCCGTCGATCCGGAAGAGGCTTTCGTCGCCTCGCTCTCCAGCTGCCACATGCTCTGGTTCCTGTCGCTCGCCGCCAAACAGCGATTCTGCGTCGACAGCTACACCGATGCCGCCGAAGGCGTGACGGAAAAGAATGCCGAGGGCCGCCTTGCCATGACCGTCGTGACGCTCCGTCCGCATGTCGTCTTCAGCGGCGAGAAGCAGCCCTCGTTAAGCGAGTTCGAAGCCCTGCACCATCGCGCCCACGACGAATGCTTCATCGCCAATTCGGTGAAGACCGAGGTGCGCTGCTTTCCGGTTCTGGGCTGAGCTGCCGCAATAATTACGCGCACCAGATTTGGCGGCTTCAATCGCCCGGCGGTTCTGACCAGCCGATCAGCTTTGCCCAGTCATTGGCGCCGTCCATGATGATGTCGAACACCGGATCCTTAATGTCGTAGTAGAAATCGACGTCGTCGGGAAACCGTTGGGCAAGCCGCTGCTTGATCAGAGCGTAGGCGTTTCCCGCTGTCGGATGGGCGCGCATGTGCAAATTCGCCGGACGCCCGTTGCTGCGATAGAAGGCCTTGCGCAGTTCGCCTTCCGCCAGATCAACTCCCGGAGGGCAGTGATCGATGACGATTGGTCTGCGCTCGAAGCCTGCCTCTTCGAATGCGTCAGCATCGACGTCGGCGAGATCGTGCACCGTTAGTTGAATATCGATGATATTCTTGGCGGGAAGCCCGGGAACGGCCGTCGAGCCGAAGTGATGCAGATATGCCCCGGCGGGTGCTGCGCCCATGATTGCGGATTTGAGGCTCGCAAAATCCTCGACCCAGCTTTGCCGCGGCTCCTCAATTTCGATCCGCATGACCGGTAGCTTCAGTTGAGGCCCGATCGCGCCTCGGCTTTCGCCTTGGCGATATCGCGCAATGCATTCGCGAGCACATCAGGCGTCTGGGCGCCGCTGACGGCATACTGCTGGTCGAAGATGAAGAACGGCACGCCGTTGACGCCCATCTCCTGGGCCGCCTTGATCTCGGCGACGATCAGATCGCGGTCGGCATCGGAGGCAAGCAGCGAGGCGATGACTGAGCGGTCGAGGCCGGACTTTTCGGCGATATCGAGCAGCACCGCATGGTCGCCGACATTGCGGCCTTCCTCGAAATTCGCCTTGAACAGCGCGTCAACGACCTTGTCCTGCTTCTCGCGGCCTTCGATCATCGCCCAGTGGATCAGTCGATGCGCATCGAGCGTGTTCGGGCCGATCTTGATCGCCTCGAAATTAAAGGCAATGCCGACCTCGCGGCCATAATCGCTGAGCATCTTGTGCGCTTGCGCCACGCGCTCCTCGCCGCCGAGCTTCTCCGCCAGCGCCTTCTTCTGGTCGACGCCTTCCTTGGGATAGTCGGGATTGAGCCGGTACGGCCGCCAGTTGATGTCGACGCCGATTTGGTCCTGCACCTCGGCGATGGCGAGTTCCAGCCGCGCCTTGCCGAGATAGCACCAGGGGCAGACGACATCCGAGACGACGTCGATGGTGATACGCTCCATGATGATTTTCCTTCTATGGGTCTCCAAGGGAGACATGTAAGCCGGGCGGTTCGGCTGTTCTTATTGGGCGCTCGTATCCCACCAGAGCGGCAGCTGGTAGCCATAGAGTGGCACCGTGTCGGGATGGCCGATGCGTTTGCTGCGCGCCACCCATTGCTGATCCATATGATAGAGCGGCAGCACGTAATGGCTGGACAGCAGCAGCCGGTCATAGGAGCGCACCGCTGCGGTGAAATCCTCGGCCGAGCGCGCCCGAAGCAGGTGATCGATCAGCGTATCGAGATCGGGGTCGGCAGCGCCTGCGAAACTGTCGCTGCCCTCGCGGGTCTTCGCTGCCGAAGACCAGCGGCCGAGCTGTTCGTTTCCAGGCGATAGCGACGACGTGTAGGACTTCATGATCATGTCGTAGTCAAAACTGTTCGTCCGGCTCTGATACTGCGAATCATCGACCGTGCGAATCGAAGCGGCGATGCCGATGGTCTGCAGCGAACGCTGGTAGGCGACGGCGAGCTTCTCCTGGTCGGCATTCTGCGTCATGATCTCGAAGGCGAGCTGGCGGCCGGAGGCATCGAGCATCTTGCCGCCCTGAATCGTATAGCCGCCCTGTTTCAGCAACTCGACGCCCTGTTTCAGCACATTGCGGTCGCGGCCGGAGCCGTCGGTGACTGGCAGCTTGTAGGTGCCGTCGAGAATCTCCGGGGCAATTTTGTCCTTGATCGGCCCGAGCAGGGCAAGCTCGGCCGCATTGGCGGGGACGCCAAAACTCGACAGCTCGGAATTCTGCCAGAAACTCTGCGTGCGCTTGTAGGCGCCGGAATAGAGGTTCTTGTTCGCCCATTCGAAATCGAACACCAGCGACAGGCCTTCGCGCACCTTGAGATCGGCAAAGATCGGCCGGCGCGTATTGAACACGAAGCCGAGCATGCCGCTCGGCAATTTCGGCGTGAACACGTCCTTGACCACGGCCCCCGAGGTGGCGGCGGGGAAATTATAGGCATTGGCCCAATGGCCGGGATTGCCATCCGGATAGATGTCGACATCGCCCTTCTTGAAGGCCTCGAACAGCGTCGTATCCTGCAGGAAATACTGGACGGTGATCTGGTCGTAATTGTCGGTGCCGACCTTGGCGGGAATGTCCTTGCCCCAGTAGTTGGGGTCGCGCTCATAGGTGATGCTCTCGCCGGGCTTCACCGTCTTCACCTTGTAGGGACCGGACCCGACCGGCGGCGTCAGCGATGAACGGTCGAAGGTTGCCGGATCGATCGCATGTTTCGGCAGCACCGGAAACAGACCGAAAATCAACGGCGTCTCGCGGTCGGCCTTGTCGTTGAAGGTGAAGCGCACGCTGTGCTCGCCGACCTTCTCCATCTTGGCGACGACGTTGAGGCGGTTGGCGAAGGGCACGCGGCCCTTGTCGCGCATCAGCTCGAAGGTGAACATCACGTCTTCCGGCGTCACCGGCTGGCCATCGGCCCATCTCGCCTTCGGATTGAGGTTGAACTGAATGAAGCTCCGATCGTCGTCCCATTCGACCGTCTCGGCAAGCAGGCCGTAGAGGGTGAAAGGCTCGTCCCTGGAGCGCTGCATCAGCGATTCGTAGACGAGATTGCCATAGTCCGGATCCCACATGCCGCGCGCCGTCGTGCGCATGCTCTTCAGGATGAACGGGTTGAGGCTGTCGAAGGTGCCGACCACGCCATAGGTGATCTTGCCACCCTTTTTGACGTCGGGATTGACGTAAGGGAAGTGCTTGTAATCAGCCGGCAGAGCAGGCTCGCCGTGCATCGCGATGCCGTGCAGCGGCTCGGCGGCGACCGTGCCGCACAGCAGCGAGAGGACGAGGGGGACGACGATACGGAGCATTCGACAATCCTTGATCCGTGAAAACGGGGCATGATTCACGCCAAGATTATCATGGGGTCGACCGATTCCAACACGGAGCGGCGATTTCTTTGGCATCGCGACGAAATGCGCGTCAAATTGCCAAAGAAGTGCTGGATATCTTGCACGCTGCGATGTAACAGGTGAACCCGAAGTTTAGGGGTCATGCATTTGCCTTATTTTTTTAAGAGGTGGAGTGCCGAACGACCCGATGGTTGGGGCGGCAAGACGTTGCCCCGAACGGATATCAGGAGACGGAATTCGTTATGATGTTCAAGTCTGAAAAGAAAATGCGGGCAGCACTGTCCGTTCTGGCAGTGGTGTTCGGCGCTTCGGCTCCGGTCTCCTCCTTCGCACAGGATGCGGCGACACAGGCTCCGGCCGATGCCCCGGCACAGGCCGCAGGAGCGCCGAAGCTCGGCTGGTACAAGACCTGCAGCAAGCAGGAAGACAACGACATCTGTGTTGTCCAGAACCTGATCCTCGCCAATGGCGGCCAGCTCGTCACGGCCGTCGGCCTGATCTCGGTTTCCGGCAAGATCAACCGCAAGCTCCTGCAGGTCTCGGTTCCCACTGCACGCCTCGTCCCTCCCGGCGTCCTCATGCAGATCGACGGCGGCAAAGGCCAAAAGCTCGACTACGCCGTCTGCCTGCCGGACAAGTGCACCGCTGAAATCCCGCTGACCGACGCGATGATCGCCAGCCTCAAGAAGGGCAGCGACGTGATCTTCACCTCGATCAACTTCCGCCGCGCCCCGAACCCGATCAAGATTTCGCTTGAAGGCTTCACCGGTGCTTATGACGGCGAACCGGTTTCCGAATCCAAGCTCGCTGAAAGCCAGCGCAGCCTGCAGGACAGCATGCAGAAGAAGGCCGAAGAAGCCCGCAAGAAGCTGGAAGACGCGCAGAAGGCAGCCAAGGCGCAGTAATCCTGTCACCTTCTTTGAAACAGAAACCCGGCTTCACGCCGGGTTTTTTGTTGGTAGATTTCGATCTCTGCAGCTTGTGCCACCGTGGTCCGGTTCGTGCCAATGGCTGCCCCTCACCCTCTCCCCGTAAAAACGCTAGGGCATATACATATCTCGCAAAGCCCATCCATCGGCGACGGCTCGAAAGTATTTGAGGCCGTTGAAGAAGGTGATTGGGCCCGGCGGCTTGGCCGAGGCGTAGCCGTTCCAGCCGCCGAGCTTG